>JAISGE010000193.1 GCA_031263265.1 Treponema sp. | reverse complement strand
ATTTCGGCAAGCGTCCGTGTCGCCTCGGAAAACAGATCTCGCCTGTCATTGTAGGCTTTTTGCTTGCCGCCGATGGAAAAGGGCTGGCAGGGTGGGCCACCAGACAATAAATCAATTTTACCTTCATAATCGGAAAAGGATATATTATGAATATCATTATTACATATCCATTCCTTATCATTGGCAAAGCCGAATTTTTTGTAATTATGATAAAGGGTTTTCGCGGAATCCGTATCCCACTCAATAAGGCTCGTATGGGCAAAGCCCGCCGCGGTTACCCCTAGAGCAAGTCCGCCACCGCCCGCAAAGATTTCCAATGATTTCATAAAATAGTATTATACGCCATTTTATCCCCTTGTCAAGGGGACGGAATGGGCGGATTCAAATAAAACCGTTGACAGCAAAATTTACCTGCGGCATACTACCCCACAATGGCAAATGATGCTCAGGCGGCGGAAACCATTTGGCCGACTTCGCAACGCTCCTGTTGCCTTTTCCGGGGCATTATGCCCAAGGCGGGGCCACGCTGGAACAGGCGGCCGGAACTAAGCATTATCTCATCCGAACCGGGAATAACGGCTTGCTTCTGCGCCCGTTACGAGAACCAAAAAGGCCAGTTTGGGGCATGGGGCCGGCGGTGTCGGCGATTATTCCGTAAAGTAATGTTAATTGCTATAACGACCGGGACAGTTGCTTCGCAACAGACCACGTCGTGCACCGTCCATGGTGCACGGCAGTTTGTTTATGGGGCAAAAGGTTTTTTAAAATTTTTGAAAAACAATGGACTGTTATGCGCAATATTTTTTGAATCCTTCTGCAAGTTTTCTCAAAACTGATAAAAACATAGCTTGACATTATTAAAAAAACAGATTAACATAAAAGCATGGACAATAATATACCATATATTGATAAAATTATCTCCATCATTGTATCACTTGCATCACCGGATCAAATTATACTTTTTGGTTCATACGCACGAGGGAATAATACTGAAAAGAGTGACATTGACTTGCTCATTGTCAAAAAAGGTTTGAAGAACGGACGGAAAATAAGCGGCTCGATTTACATTGCTTTTCTTGAAAATGAAATTGGTATTCCGGTTGATTTACTTATCATTGATTATGATCGATATATCGAATTGAATAATAAAGTAGGATATATTTACAAAACAATAAAGGAAGAAGGCAAAGTGATATGGGGGATAGGGTTATATGTCCTTCCCTCGACCACGAACCTTTGAAAGTATCTCCGAGTTATCTGCCACGTAGTTCAATACATCCGTCATGATACCGGTATACCCCCTCCCTAGGGCCTTGTACTTTTCAAGACAATCAGGGCCAAGTCGGATAGTAACGGCTTGCTTCTTCTTTCGCCGATTTCGTTCCGCCGCAAGTACCGCGAATTCACGCAGAACTTCTGGCGTTGACCGGGGTGCGTCTGCTGTATAATTTATAGGCCCCCCGCGCCACCTCTTTTGCCGCTTTGATAACTTCTTTAGGTGGCTTTGGTCCAACCCTTACCGTCGATCTGGTAGTAGCCATGGTAACTTCTCCTTTCCGCTTTATGGGGGGGTTCTTAACGATAGAACACGAGGCCCATGTAAAGATTAAAGGATTTAGTATATACTAGTACCTTTAACCATGCACAATGTACCACAAAGGAGAACAGCATGAAAATTGGCGTTAAATTGGTACTTATCATCAGTATTTTCAATATCGTCGGCATCGGTTTATTAGCCGGTGTTACGGTAAGCCTGTCTCAACAGGAGATCAGCCGCACGGCGAATGAACACGCGGTTGATCTTGCCCTCCAAGGCAATGAAAAGATAAAGACCTGGTTCGGAGATTATATAGCTGCGGTAAGGACCCTTGCCCAAGCTATGCAGGGTTATAAAGAAATACCCGCTCCAGAGCGGCGGGAGTATTTCAATATATTGCTGAAACAGGTATACCTCGCCAATCCTGGGCTGGCAGGCATCTATGCGAACTGGGCGCCTAATGCCTTGGACGGTATGGACGCGGAGTATGCCAACACCACCGGAACCGATGAATCAGGCAGGTTTATACCGGTTTGGACCACGACCAACGGGGAATTCAATATAGAACCTATCATCGGTTTTACCTGGGATATGCTTATGCAGGTCCCGGAATTCGGCGTAGAGTTTATCGTTGACCCGGATGTCTATGTAGGACCCAATGGAATCCCCTTCTTAATCGCGAATATGAGCGTTCCGGTAAAAGATAACGGAACGGTCGTGGGATATATAGGGTGTACGGTTGAATTATCAACCATACAGACCCTGGTGGACCAGATCAAACCCTTTGGAGACGGCTTTGCGTTTGTGTTCAGCCCGGGCGGTCTCATTGCCGGGCATCCGGATCCAAGCCGGCTTGGAAAGCAGATGCGGGACACGGAGACCGATACCTTTGGCCCCTTCCTTGATACGATGGTGGATGCGGTTACCCAAGGAACAAGCGCTTCTTTCTCATACCGTCCGCCCGAATCAAAAACAACGATCCAGTATTATGCGGTGCCATTTATTATTGGGCATACTCGAATTCCCTGGACCTTGGCGATTGGCGTCTCCCGGGATACGGTCATGGTCCCGGTGTACCGGATGATCCGGATCTGCCTTATCATCGGGGTTTTTACCATGGTCCTCATGTCCGCAGGGGTCATTTTCACCGCTCGTTCCATAAGCCGCCCCATAGCGCGGATGATGGGGGTGCTCAAAGATATAGCCCAAGGCGACTTAACCAAGGAGATCCGCGGGAAGGAGGACACCCAGGATGAATTAGGGGATCTTGCCCGGTACTTGAACTTCACCGTAGAGCAGATCAAAGAACTGGTTACTGATATTAAAACCAAGGCGGACGTCCTCACCCACATCGGGGTAGATATGGCCACCAATATGACCCAAACCGCGGTTTCCGTTGATGAAATTACCGCCCATATTCGGAGCATCACCTCCAAAACCGGCAATCAACAGAACAGTGCAAAAACAACCAACGCACTTATGGGAGACGTGGTGGGCAACATCAACAGCCTCAACGAGCAAATACAAAAGCAGGAAGATTGGGTGAACCAATCCTCTGCCGAGATAGGACAGATGCTGGAGAACATCCAACAGGTAACCCAAAGCCTTATCACGAACCGGGAGCAGGTTGCCCGTCTTGCCCAAGCCTCTGAAGTGGGGCGAAGCAGCTTGCAGGAAGTCTCCACGGCCATACAGGAGATTGACCAGGAATCCGCAGGTCTTTGGGAGATCAACGAGGTGATGGAAAACATCGCAAGCCAGACGAATCTCTTAAGCATGAATGCGGCCATAGAGGCGGCCCATGCCGGGACAGCAGGGAAAGGATTCGCGGTAGTGGCTGAGGAGATACGGAAACTCGCGGAGTCCTCAAGCGAGCAATCCCAGAGCATAAGCGGGCTGTTAAAAAAAATCAGAGAATCAATTGATAAGATAAGCCGGTTTACGGAAGGGGTACTGTTGAAGTTCGAAGCCATAAGTGAGGGAGTGCAACTCGTGAGCGAGCAGGAGAAGGATGTGCGCATAGCGATGGAAGAGCAGGGGCGGGGGAGCAAGCAGATTTTAGCCTCCATGAACGGTCTGCAGGAGATAACCCGTGAGATAAGAAGCGAAGCAGGATCGATGCAGGAGAAGAGCCATAAGGTGATTAAAGAGAGCGGAGGGCTTGAGCGGATAACCTGGGAGATAAACGGAGGTATGCAGGAGATGGCATCGGGAGCGGATCAGATCGATCATGCGGTACACCAGGTGAACAATATAAGCCTAGAGAACAAGCAACAGATTGAAGCGCTTATCGGGGAAGTTTCCCGGTTTAAGGTGAAATAGGCATTTGTTTCCCCGCGTGGCCTGTTAGATTAGGAGTTAGTACCCTTGACTAACTCATTGTATTGTAAGGAAATATGAATTTCTATGCGTTTATCCTGGTCCCTTGCAGAGTGGTCTTGACAAAAATCCCTCCTTGAGGGAAAGTTGAATAATGTCTTTAGTAATGTCTATACGAGGGGTAGCGTTAAAAAATTTTTTTGAAAATCTCATTTTTTTATCTTCACTTTCAAGTTGGTTTTTTGCACAGCTTATCAAGACAGTGATCGTACTGCTTAATGCCCGTAAAAAAAGCACCCGGGAAATACTCGCGATCATGGTCTGGCGTACCGGTGGAATGCCCTCAAGTCATGCGGCGTTAGTTTCTTCGCTGACTACTTCGGTTGCCTTTCAAGAAGGGCTGGGGTCGAATCTGTTTGTGGTGTCTTTTTGGTTTGCCCTCATTGTCATGCGGGATGCTATGGGGGTACGCCGTTCTTCGGGAATCCAATCCAGGGTGCTTAACCTGCTGGGACGGAATATAGCGGATCGCCTGGACATAGAATACCACCCGGTAAAAGAAGTCCACGGTCATGCACCGCTTGAAGTAGTGGTCGGGGCATTTCTGGGTATTTTTATTGCCGCGGCATACGCTAATTTATAGGGTAGCGGCACATGTCCTCTGGGAAGTCCCTGTTGATTGCATCCCTGTGTTCCCTTGGTCTTGGGGCTTTCATGTTTTTTTTAGTTCTTACCCTTATGCCTTTGGAAAATAGCCGCGGTTATGCGGTGCTTACGGTGGATGCCTCCTACTCGGACCGGTTTATTGGAGACTTGCTTGCATCAAAAGCTACCCATGCTACCCAGGGATGTATATCCGAGTCTACCCAGTGGGTGTTTTTGGATGATTTTGGCACCTTACAGCGGATCCCCCTTGATGGATACCGGGATAGGGTTGAACCTTTTGATCCCCGGGATGATGGCTATGCAGACAAACTGCGGGCTTTTTTTGTCCGTGAGGGGAAACGGCTTTTCTTTATCCCTTTTTCAGGAGATACCCGGATTTCAGACCCTTGGCTTAATAAACAGCGGATGGTGACGTTGACAGAATCCATTACCGCAGCCTTGGGCGACATTCCTTTTTCCCTCACCTTTTTAGGCTTTGAAAAGCCCCTTTTGTTTTATGTGCTCCTCTTTACGGTGGCTGCGGGCATAACTATGGTTCTTTCCAGAGAGCTCGTGCTCATCCTTGCGCTCCTGCCGATCCTGGGATCCTTGGTATTTGCCGGGCCTCCAGGTCTTGCCTTTTGTGCGGCTCTGGCGGTTCTCGTATGTATGACCGCTGAACCGCTCCGAAACCACTGGGCTGCGCATCAATACGGCCAGGACCAAGGTAGGTATCTTGCAAAAGACTCCCCTAAGTTATACCTTGGATTAGTACCCGTGGCTGTAGTGCTCCTCTTTTTAGGGGTCTTTGGTATTCTCTACAGTATATCCGGTTCTACCGGGAACATACCCCGGGGGGGGAATCTTGCAAAAGCAGGAATCGCTGCCTTTATCGGTTCCGGGATCATGCTCTGGCTGCTCATCTGGATCGAAGCAAACCAGGGGAAAGCCCAGGATCATGTACGGTTTATGCCGGTATGGATCATGGAAACCGCTCAGTGGGGACGGCTCAATCGGACTATCATTCCCTTTGCCCTGGTTTCTCTGGTTGCCCTCTATGGGCCTCGGATCCATGACGGCCTGTATACCTACCAGGATCCGGGGTTTATCGCGGATCCCCAGTATTTTGTTGAGGGGCGGGTATATGAAAATCATGCGGCGTATCAGGTCTCTTTTTCTTTACTTCCTCTGGGAGGGGGTGTGGATCTAGCCTACCCTAATGGAGATGAAGGGGTAGCAGAACGTAACTATCAGCAATACCGCTTAGGGGAAGATGGCCTCATCGCAGGTACCAGCGGGTATGATCAGACCCTTTCCCTGATGCATTACAATGACCAGGGGATTCCTCCTTTTCCCCTGGAAGACCTCATAGCATTTCTTGAGGGTTTCAGGCATACTGAGGGAGGGAATCCGAGGCATATAAGAATACTTACGATTGCTTCATGTAACACGATAGGACTCGCATTATTGCTTATGGCTTCGGGTTTGTATAGTACGGTTCTCAGTTGGTTTAAACAGTCGGGAAAAAAGAAACATGGCTTGGTATATAATGAAAAACGGATAGCCGCATGAAAGTTTATGCATTTCCCCATGGAGGGATACACTTTACCGATCCCACGGCTCCCCCGCGAAAGGAGAGTGTGGTTGCTTTTCTTCCGGTACTTTCAGTCATACCTTTGATTCAGCATGCCGGAGCCAAGGCGCTTCCCCTGGTTCTTGCCGGAGCATCAGTACGGGAGGGCATGCTCATAGGCCGGGCCCAGGGCCGCGGGTCGGCGCATATTCATGCTGCAGTTCCCGGTCAGGTGGTTCGGATGGTTTCTTGGGAAATGGCTAAGGGCGTCACCAATGAGGGCTTCATCATCCGCTTGGGAGGAAGTTTCGAGCAACTGGGAAAACCAGAGGAGCGGTTTTCCTGGGAAGGATTAGCACCGCGTGAAATACAGCAGCGTATTATCCACTGCGGTATCGTGGAAATGGAAGGTTCAGGCCGCCCGTTAGAGGATCTGTTTGCTTCCTTGAATAAACCTCGTGAACCCGAAACTCCTGAACCCCTTACTTTAGTGGTTCGCTGTGTGTTTGATGATCCGTGGCTTGTGGCAGACTATGTGCTGTGCCGGGAACGGGCCGCGGCAGTGGTAGAGGGAAGCATTATTCTGGGCCGGGCATGTATGGCGAGCCGTATTATCTATGCGGTTTCTGCCCGGGAAAAGGATTTGGGGACGATGTTGTTGGCAGAAGCCCAGTCTTATGCTATACCTGCATCCTTAGTGCTGGTCAGTTCCCGGTATCCTCAGCGCAATGCCCGGGAATTGGAACTGGCCTTACGTTCCTATGAAAAGCATGAAATCCAGGAAAAAGGGGAAAAGGGGGAGAACCTTGAAAGGCTTGCCTTGGGTTCTCTCGTCATCCAAGGACCTGCTACCTTGGCTGCGGTTAGAGATGCCCTGGTCTTACAGCGGCCTATTCTGGATCGGTATGTAGCGGTAGGGGGTTCTGCGGTGAAGAAACCCCAGGTTATGAAGGTGAGGATAGGAACCCGGATAGGGGATATTTTTGCCGAATGTGGGGGCTTTACCGGTGAACCCCAAAAGATCATCCTGGGTTCTCCCTTGTCAGGCCGGAGGGTTTTTGAAAAGAATCTGGATGAACCGGTGATTAAAACAAGTTATGCCTTGGGTGCCCTCTTGGCAAAGCAAACCGGCGGTAGGGTTATACGGAACTGTATCGGTTGCGGAGAATGTAGGGCTGTGTGCCCGGTTGGTTTGGATCCAGAAGCCTTATTCAAAGGTATTGTTTTCTGTAAAGAAAAAACAAAGGAAACGCATAAAGAAATTATCGAAAAGGCGGTGGAATGTCATGGCTGTGGTTGCTGCGATCTGGTGTGTCCTTCACGGTTATCTCTGAGTACCGCCTTTGTAAACGCCGTTCTTGAGGATCAATGAATGCCGGAAAAAGAAGTCTTATTGTATCAGCGGGCCCAGGTAAATCTCTCCTGTCCTACGGCAGGGCGGATGTGGTTCGTTAGTTTATGTGCATGCTTGGCTATCTTTCAGTCTTCTCTGAGCGACTCATTTGCTTCGTTGTTCGTGGCCCTGTGTACGGTACTTGCAGGGGTCCTTACGGAATTTCTGTTTTATTTCAGAACAAAAAAGGCAGGAATGGTACGAGATGGAAGTTCCGTGGCATCCGCCCTGGTTCTGACGCTCCTCTTACCAAATAATCTGCATCCTATATACGCGGTCATGGGCGTGGTATTTGCTATGGGGGTGGTAAAGTACAGTTTTGGCGGTCTTGGATCCAACTGGATGAATCCTGCCCTGGGAGGCTGGCTTTTTATCCGGTGTTCCTGGCCTGACTTCTTTAATAAAGCCTTGGAAATGTCCCCCTTAACCATCGTATCCACCGGGATACAGAGCGGTCTTTCAGATCCTACCGGTTCTCCGGTGGAGATCCTTAACCTGGTAGGAACCGGTTATTTCTCGTCTCCTGCAGGTTCTGTGGAACAGATGGTCCAGTCCTTCTTGAACAGTTGGGTTTTTTCAATCACCGGCTCAGCATTACCCGCTGGGTATATCGAGTTTTTTAATGCTCCCGGAATGGGTATTATCGCAGACCGGGGTGTTTTTGCCTTGTTGTTGGGAACCATCATCCTTACCGCTTCCCAAGTAAGCCGGGTCTGGGTTCCTGCAGTTTACTTGGCGGTGTATGGACTGCTCATCAGGTTGTTCGGGGCCATACCTTTTGGAGGAACCCTGGGGAATGGGGATCTGTTCTTTGGGTTCTTTTCAGGAGGTACCTTGGTAGCGGCTTTTTTATTGATTGCCGACCCTGCTACCGGGCCGAAATCAAATTGGGGAGCCTTGGTTATGGCCGTAGGAGGCGGGGGCCTCACGTTTATACTCCGGTATCACGGTGCAGAGGCCTATGGTGCTTTTCTTGCCATAGCTTTGCTCAACCCCTTGGTTCCCTTGATTCGAGATATGGAAAGTCGGAGGTTTTATGAAAATCGGAGAAACCAATGATGCATGAGAATCTACCAGAATCAATAGGCGGTGTAGAAAGCTATCCTTTCAAAATACGGGATAGTCTTAAAGCGAGAGGTCTTTTCATCGGATGGATTGCGGGGATCCTCGTGGCAGGCGGGGGGGTGTGGTTTTATACGCAGCCGCTACGGAGTACCATACTGCTCCAAACGGTAAACCAGGTCTTAGAATCAATACAAGATTCCCGGCGCTTGGAAGAACTTATCCCTCACCCAGTATCTTGGGGGCGGATCCCCTGGGGAAGCTGGTATACCCTGGTGGATTCTGAAGACCGGGCCGTGGTCTTTTCCGTGATGAATCAAGGGATATTCATTCCCTGTATGGCGGTGGTTTCTGCAAGTACCGGCAAGGTGGTGGATGATACGATACTTCCTTTAACTAAGCAGCCGGAACAGACCCTCAAACAGATTCCGCGGGGAATCATTACCTCCTATATACGGCGTATAGAAAGCCCCCCAATTCTTCAGACAGGAGCAAGGCAATGAATCGACGGTTTCAAGTCTATATACGGGGGTTTTCCCACTCTCCTCTTTCCACATTAGCGGGGGGAGGGCTTTTAATCATCGCCTCAAACCGGTTTGCCTTTGCTCTGGTAGCCTGTGCCGCGCTCCTTTGGGTTTACGGAGCGACCGGGCTTACGGCCTTTGCAGCAAAGCCGATTCTGCCGAAACAGGGCCTTGGGGTAATCCTTCTGTTTTTATCTAGCCTCATGGGAAGCCTCTTCCTGCTGGCGGTCTGGATGATGAGTCCCCTCCTTGCGATGGGAAGTGTTTTTATCGTCCTCCTTTGTCCGGTGTACTGTATGGGTTCTGAGATTTTTACCCATATTGATTCCCCGACACTGGAAGAAACCTTGGTTAAAATACTGCTAGACGCCGCGAGCCTGGGGCTGCTTATCATTGCCTTGGCTCTAATTCGGGAACCCCTGGGTTTTATGACCCTTTCATTGCCCGGAGGAGCGGCATCGGGGATTTCTGAATTATTCCAAGGGGACGATGGCAAGTCTTTCTTCCCGATTCGGATCCTCTCGAGCACCGGAGGAGGCTTACTGCTGCTGGGATATGGGATTGCCCTGTTCCGTTCCCTGAGAGAATCCTATACCAAGGAGGATTCTTAATATGCTGGGGCTGCTTATCTTTTCAGGTTTTACCCTGAATCTCATACTGCACGGTGCCTTGGGAATAGGCAATATTGCGGAAGGGCAGGAAGAGTCTCGTCCCATTCCCTGGTTTCAATTAGGGGTACTCTTCATATCGGTGTTCCTCCTTTGGATGCTTGCCTCTTATGGCTTGGTGTTTCTGGCTTTTGGTTTCCTGGAATATGCGTTGCTGTTTCCCCTGAGCGCCTTGGTCTGTATGGGTCTTGAGGCGGTATGTACCCGCTTGGCCCCCTCCCTGGTACCGGAATACCGGCTGTTTAGTGCGGCTACGGCTTACGACGGCCTGGCCTTAGGCTCTCTACTGTTATGCCTTCATATCGCTCAAACGGTTATGGAAGCCTTTATCCTGTCTTTAGGTTTTGCCCTGGGAACCTGGCTTTCCCTATTTTTGCTTAATGAAATCCATAAGCGATCTTCCCTGGAACTCGTCCCCCCTTTTATGCAGGGCCGTCCCCTGATGCTCATATCCATGGGATTCTTATCCTTGCTTTTTACCGCTCTGGGGCTTACGTTCTTTAATGCCCTGGGGATATTCTAGGGGAAGTAATGGGGCTATCCGTTAGGAAGATGTATCAGGGGAAGCCGCCTATGGTATAAACTTCGGGGCTGGCCTGAAAAGCAGCATTCATCAAAACTACCTACGCATGCAAGGAGCGTAGTGAATAATAGGAAATCTATATAAAAGTTATGAATCATATATTACGATTTATCTTGGGTTCTCATTATCATATTCCCTATGGAGTGGGAGATGATGAATTTGAAGCAGCTTATAAAACGAACTTAAAGCCTTTTGTCTCAACTTTATACAAATACCCCAAAATTCCGGCGACGCTGCATTATTCCGGCGTCTTATTGTATTGGCTTGAGAAGGTTCATCCTGAGTTTTTCATACTCCTGGAAGATTTGGTGTCCCGAAAACAAGTAGAATTACTGGGAGGTGGGTTCTACGAACCCATGATGCCCCTTTTACCCCTCTCAGATAAAATAGGGCAGATTGAGTTGCTTACTACATATCTACGAAAACACTTTGGTAAACGGCCCCAGGGTTGTAGGTTGCCGGCTCTGGCCTGGGAACCCCATATAGTCGGCCCCTTGAGTACCTGTGGGATGGGCTATACCTTCTTGGAGGACCGGCAATTTACCCTAGCCGGGGTATCTGCACCGGCAATTGAGCCTTGCATCACCGAAGATCAGGGCAAACTTATCACCATTTTTCCGGTTTCAAATCAGCTTAAGGAGGCATTTGCTCGGCAAAGGGCATCCCTGGTTTTAGAGAATCTGATCCAGAGCCATACGGCTCTTCAGGAATCAGGGGCATGGGGTAAGCCAGAGAGCGGGGAAATCGGCGTTGTTCCGCGGGGAGGGCAGGGAATCATCTGTGTGTTTCCCGAACAGCTCTTCCCCGAAACTGAGGCTTCAGAGGGAGCGGAACTGCGATTCCACAGGTTCTTTGAAGACCTTTCCAGCTTTGAGTCTCAAATTGACTTTACCAGTCCAGGAAAACTGTTTAAGGGGCTGCGAGGCTTAAAAAAAATATACTTTCCTGTTTCTCAAGAAGCAGGGGTCTTATCCGGGGAAAGAACCTCAAACCCTGCGGTTCGGCAATTCTTAATCGACTATCCTGAGGCAAACCGGATCTATGCCAAGATGATGTTTACCCATGTCTTAATCAACCAGCTTCGGGGGGATAAATCTCGAAAACGTATTGCCCGGGAGGAACTGTGGAAGGCCCAAGGGCTTGACACCTTTTGTCCTGGGGTCTATGGAGGGGTATGCCGCCATTCTATCAGGAAGGCCGCGTATAAAGCCCTTTTAGGAGCAGAGAAGATAAGCCGGGAACAGAACAGTACGGTCCCGTCGGTGTTGAATTTTGATTTTGATCTGGATGGCGAAGGGGAATACCTGTTCTGGAATGGGTATATCAACTGCTATATACAGCTTGAGGGGGCGGCAATTTTTGAGCTGGATTATCTGCCGAAGCTCTGGAATTATCTGGATACCTTTGCACTAGGATATAAGCGAACCGGTTTTGCGGATCATCTGGTTTCCTCGGACCTTACCTTTCAGGATGCCCAGGCAGGGGTGTTACAGCAGCCCTTGGCCCGTATTGCTCATCGGTATTGCGGGAGCGAACTCTTTGAACTCCTCAGTATGGATAAGGAGCATGAGCAGGTTCATTTTCGGCTTCCCCTACAGCCAGGACTGCCCTATGGGAATGTGGAACTAGAGAAGCGCTATCAGATACGAAAAGATACCCTCAAGGTGAGCTATAGGCTTACCAACCGGGGGACCGGTACAGAAATTGGTACGTTTATCCCCAGTTTGGATCTTTCCTTCCCTGGAGAAGGGGAATCTTTTGTACACTTGACGAAACTTTGCTTGAAAGAAAAGGAAGTTTCTGCCTCAGACAGGATTACCGATGTAGCGGGGATTACCTTTGAGGATCTCAAGAATGAGGTGTTCATCACCCTCAGTAGCGACCAAAATTTTGACGCGTGGATCATACCTATCCGTACTCCCTGCCCAATCAAGGGGGTACTGCGTACTCTGTACCAATCCACCTGTATCATGCCCCTAAGACCTTTCGTGTTAGGACCAGGGGATTGCCTTAACACTGAGTTTAGTCTGAGGATCTATTGCTGATCTCAGAATCCCCGGGATGAGTTACTCCCTGAAACATCGGGGGAGGCGTATTCTCTTGCCTCCCCCAAAATGCTTCACCTGCAAACCCTTAGGCTTGCATACCCTGAACCAGGGTTAGAAGTATCGTTTTAACAGGCCCTTGAATCCAGAACCATGCCGGGCTTCGTCCCGGGCCATTTCATGTACCGTGTCATGGATAGCATCGTAGCCCCGGTCTTTGGCCCGTTTTGCCAGGTCGGTTTTGCCTGCACAAGCGCCCTGTTCCGCCTCTACCCGGAGTTCTAGGTTACGTTTGGTGCTGGTGGTGAGGACTTCACCCAAGAGTTCTGCAAATTTTGCCGCATGTTCCGCTTCCTCAAAGGCATAGCGCTTATAGGCTTCGGCAACTTCAGGGTAGCCTTCCCGATCTGCAACCCGGCTCATTGCCAAGTACATACCGACTTCGGAACATTCTCCGTTGAAATTGGCCCGCAGATCCATGAGGATATCTTCCTCAACACCTTTCGCAACACCAACCACATGTTCAGCAGCATAGGCGCTTCCGGCAATCTGCTCTTTGAACTTGGATGCCGGAGCTTTGCAGGTAGGACAGAACTCAGGAGCTTTGTCCCCCTCGTGAACGTAACCACAGACGGTACACACAAATTTTCTCATACTTATACTCTCCATAAATAAAGTAAGATACTGAACTAATTTCAAAACTCGGGCGAGTTTTGAAAAAAACTCTACTACTAATATACTAACAGCATAATGCCGTAGTTTTCAAATTCGCACACCGGAAACAGACCCCATAAAACACGGTTTTCTGATAATCAATGAGAAATGGCTGCTCTTGCTTGTCCGAGCAAGGGATCCCCGGCACTTCAGGACGAGAAAGCACGATCGAAACCAGTGAAGAATCTTGGGGAAACTCATCAGGTACATCAAAAACCGCGCCACAACAGGTACAGATCAGATGCGGATGGGGCCTAACAAAACCATCAAACCGTTCTTCCCCACCAACGACTCCTACCGACACCACAGAACCTTCCTCCAAGAACAGCTTGATATTGCGGTATACCGTACCCAGGGAAAGACCAGGAATAGTGGGCTTCAATTGCTCGTGTACCCACCGGGCACTGGGATGGGATGGGGTAGATCGAATCATCTGGAGAATCGCCTCTCGTTTTTTGCTGTGTTTTCTTGTAGTATATTTCATAGTCCTTTATTCAAAATAATAATAGTTGTTATTATCAATATACTCTATTTTTCAGTTCCAGGCAAGGAAAAAAATACAAAGAATTAGGTCCTTGAGGGATATGGCTTTTCAGGGAACCCAGGGGTTTGGTGAGGCTTTTCCCCTTCACCCTGAGCGCATCTTTGTCCTTTATTAGAGTACTGGTCTATGGACGGGGTTTTATATTTCCTGGTTACTGCCTGTTTTTTTCATGGTTGATCCCCTTGGAACGCCCTCTGTTTAGCGGCCTGATTGTAATACACGAATCAGGTCGGGGTTGTGATTAGGCTTAGTTATCGCCCTATAACAGGACTTCTATATACTTCGGCGACTCCGGGGTGCAGGTCGGCTAGGTCATTCCCACGGCTCACCCACCCACATTTTGCCAGCCCTGGTCTTTGCTACGCAAAGCCCTTATACGGGCCGCCAAAACGTCGTAAACAGCCGGAACGTTAGACGACATTTGGGCAAATATATTGTAAAAAATATTAAGACGTATAAAAAAATATATATCCGGATGGCTCGAATCAATCATTTTATTAAAAGAACTTGTAAGAAACAAAAATATAGTTTATAATTTATATATGCCTACAATTTCAATGTTTTATGGAATATTGATAAGAATGTATTTATGAAAAAAGGAGCACAACCCTCCCCATATTCATGCATATTATCAAGATCAAAAAGCAACTTATGATATAAGAACCGGAGACAAAATGGAAGGAGAAATTCCCAGAGACAAAGAAAAACTTGTTTCAGCGTGGATAATTTTACATAAGGATGAACTATTAGCAGACTGGGAATTAGCCCAGAATGGTGAAACGCCGTATAACATTGATCCATTAAAATAAGGAGTGTAGATTCAATGTATTTATCAATAATAAAAGTTAAACCATTAAAAAATTATAAAATAGAACTTACATTTGAAAATAATGAAGTTAAGATATTTAATATGGAAAATTACTTAGACACGGGAATATTTAAAAAATTAAAAGACAAAAATTTATTTAACCAAGTACGAATATCATTTGATACTATAGAATGGCCTGGCGGAATAGATTTAGATCCGGAAATATTATATGAAAAAAGTAGAGCAGAAAATAAAATTACTGCATAAATGCCCC
>JAISGE010000199.1 GCA_031263265.1 Treponema sp. | reverse complement strand
CCCCCGCCCGCCCCCCCCCCGCCCCCCCGCCCCCCCCCCCCCCCCCCCCCCAGTAAAGAAATAATGCATCTCAAACTAGACAGCATTGGCTACTTTCTCCTTCTTAACTTACTTCTTGTGTTCTATCTTAAACTAATGACGGAATGTATTATGTATGTAATCCGAATAAGACAGAACACTAAGAACGGTGAGAGACTTGGATTAAAGTCATAAATTATAATTATATTAAAATCTTTTATCCCTGTCAAGCCCCTTCGTATTGCCTAGTAATCCCTAAGAATAACGGGGAAATATTTCACCATATTGTATGAAAAAGCTGAAATTTCGACGATTTACCTCTCACAAAATATAGTATATCATTTTTTTATCACTATTTTTCCAGAATATTTTGAAGGAGTATGTCCATGAAGCGCTATGACTCTGTTTTCCACCTGCCCACTAAGGTAATAATGGGAGATAATTGTATCTTTGAGCATCGTTCCCTCTTGAAGGAACTCGGCGACAAGGCCCTGATCGTAACGGGCAAACGTTCCGCCAAGGCAAACGGATCCTATAGGGATCTGGTAAAAGCCCTGGAAGCCAACGGTCAAGCCTATTGCCTGTATGATCAGGTGATGAGTAACCCCACGGTGGATTGTGTCTTTGAAGCCGCGGCCCTGGCCCGGCAGGAACGCTGCGATTGGGTCATTGCCATTGGGGGCGGGTCTCCTATGGACGCTGCCAAGGCTGCTGCAGCCCTGGCAGTTCAGCCCGTGCCCCAGGCATCCCTCTTTAGCAGCGTCTTTTCTCAGGCTCTGCCCATAGTTGCGGTTCCTACTACCGCAGGTACAGGCGCAGAAGTTACCCCCAATGCAGTGCTTACCAACGATGCAGCCCAGACTAAAACCTCGGTGGCCGCTCCTGTCTTAGTGCCCCGGCTGGCCTTCCTGGATGCCCGGTATATGCAGGGCTTACCCCAATCAATTACCATCAATACCGCGATTGATGCCCTTTCCCATGGGATTGAAGGGCTGTTGTCGGTTCGAGCCTCCCCTTGGAGCGATGTCCTGGCCAAAGCCAGTATTGGAGCTATCGCGGATTGTTTTCCTGCCCTAGAAGGAGCAGCCGCTGAGTGGAATCAGAGTCAGGTACGCCAAAAACTGCTCTGGGCTGCTACGCTGGGAGGTATGGTTATCGCGCATACCGGTACCATTGCGGTTCACGCTATGGGGTATATGTTGACCTATTTTAAGGACATTGATCATGGACGGGCTAATGGCTTGCTTCTTGGCCGGTATTTACAACTGGTTCAAGCAAAGGAGCGCGCGGAAGACCCTCCCCGGATCCCTGAGCTGCTTTTGGCTATGCATATACCGAATGTGGAAACCTTCACTGGAATCCTGGATAGGCTCTTGGGGAAGCGGGAACGATGTAACGCTACAGAACTGGCCTATTATGCGGATCGGGCGATTACGGCAAAGAACAGCGCCAATGGATTAATACCCGTGACCAGGGAGGAGCTTTTGGAGGTGTTCAGCACGTCTCTTGGTTAAGCTTAAGGGATAGAGGGCAGCGGGCTTCTCCCTATGTCTCGGTACGCCCTCAAACTACCTGTAGCTAGTCCGTGCGGTTGCCGGGAAGCAGGAACGAAAGGACGTACTTGGTAACTACGCCGGTCTCACCTCGCCTGCCGCAGGCGGTCGGTGAGTTCCAGATACGCTAATTCCGCAAGGCCGAAGTTCGCTTGTTTGGTGAAGTCTTTGGCGTATTCATCGTAGAGCATATCTTCGTACATTTTTCCTGCAAAGCCCTCATCAATAAATCCTGTTTTTTGTACGGTGTTACGCATACTGGTAAGCAGGTTCTTGATCAAAAAGCTTTCCAGGGCTTCGCATTGTTCATAGAGTTTATCGGTTTTGTCTACCACAGGTTTCACTGCACTCCGGGTAGGAGCCTCTTGGGTACTGGCCTTTTCAAGCACTTCGGAAAACACGCGCCCCGTGGACGCTCCTGCATCAGCATCAAACCGGGGGTTTACCCTGCGGGAAACCGCCTCAAGCCCGGCATGATCGTAATACAAAGAACCCAGTTGTTCGATAGCCATCATTCCCTCCTTAGCTTAAGCTTACCGTTTGAGGTTTGTGGCCGTACCCAGCATACTGTCGCTGGTCTGGATGGTTTTAGAGTTGAACTCATAAGCCCGCTGGGCCACGATGAGGTCCACCATCTCCCGCACTACCGAAACATTGGACATTTCAAGGAATTTGTGGTAAATCTGGCCCATCCCTTCATAGCCCGGCCGACCCGGGATGGGGTCGCCAGAGGCTTCGGTAACCTTAAACAGGTTTTCCCCTACCGCGGTAAGCCCTACGGGATTGGGAAACCGGTACAGTTCGATCTGCCCCACCGGGGTGGGTTCGTTTTCGTTGATCTGGGGGACAATCACCGAGACCCGGCCGTCCTTTGAAATGGTGATCTTCTCAGGAAGAAAGCCTTCAGGCATGACAATATCCGGGAGTAACCAATAGCCGTTGGAAGTTACCATGCGTCCGTTGGAATCTATCTCAAAAGCACCGTTCCGGGTATAAGCATAACTGCCGTCGTAGGTCTGGATCCGAAAAAAACCTTCCCCCATAATGGCCATGTCCGTAACATTTTCCGTGTTCTGAGGAGAACCTTGGGTAAACATCCGCTGGGTATCCGCGATCTTCACCCCATGCCCCATCTGGACTCCCACGGGCACCACCGTATCCTCGGTGGCAGGGGTTCCGGCGGTCTTAACGGTTTGATAGAGGAGATCCTCAAAATCCACCCGCATTCGTTTATACCCTGAGGTATTCACATTGGCCAGATTATTAGAAATCGTATCAATATTGGCCTGTTGACCTATCATACCGGAAGCGCCGGTCCATAAACTTCGTACCACCTATAACTCCTTAGCCGTTTACTTTACCCACCTGGTTTATCAGGGTTCCCAACATAGCATCTTCGGTTTGAATCACCTTTTGATTGGCTTCATACGCCCGATTTACCTCGATCATTTGAACCATTTCAAGAACCGGATCTACATTTGAGGCTTCGGTGAAACCCTGAACCACCCGAGGCCGGTTTTCCACCTCCATAATCCGGGCTTCACCGGAAATATCCGTGGCCCGGTACAAGCTGGAACCTTGTTTTTGGAGATACCGGTCCACATCGAAACTTACCAGTTTCAGGGTATCCAGCAGGGTTGTCGCTTCCCAGGTGTTATCTTCTCGAGCAATCATGCGGGTAGGGTCCTCGGTATACGCGGCATTGACCCATACATTCCCTTGCTTATCGACTTGAAAATTATTGGCCTGTACCTTGATAGGGCCTTTTTCTCCAAGTACGGGATAGCCTTCCTTGGTTTCAAGGTAGCCCTCTTTCCCCAACTGAAAAGAACCGTTCCGAGTATACCGCTCGCCCCAGGGGGTGGCCACGGTCATAAAACCCTTTCCGTCCAGGGCAAGGTCGAAATCACTTTGGGTTTCCTTCATGGCTCCCTGTTCAAAACTGGTATACAGTTCATTCAGTTCAACTCCGGTACCGAGTTTCCCAATCAGCGGCGCCCTATCCGCAGACCCAAAGGGATGTTGATATACCCCGTCATCATCCATACGACGCAGCAAAAGTTCTGGAAAGGCTTTAAATGAGCTTATCTCCTTCTTATACCCATCTGCATCTACGTTTGCCAGGTTATTTGCCAGTGCATCCAAGCGCCATTGCTGCGCCCGCATCCCGCTGGCACCGGTATACCATCCTCTAATCACTTCTCGTTTCCCCTATTAGCTTAAATATCGGTAGCAATCGAAAGTCCTTTACATGAATGTACCCAATAGGTACCATAAAACCATGCAGGATAAGCAGACGATCCTGGTGGTCGATGATGAAGTAAAAATTCTGGACCTAGTAAAAGCCTACCTTGAGCTGGAAGGTTTTCAGGTGCTTTGTGCCAAGAGCGGCAGGCATGGACTTGAACTCTTTGAACACCTGCAAAATACCCAGCACCCGGTTTCTTTGATACTCCTTGACCTGATGCTGCCTGATTATTCAGGTGAAGCATTGTGCAAAAAAGTACGGCTTGAGTCGAATATTCCGATCATTATGATCACCGCCAAGGTTGCGGAAGACAACATCATTCACGGGCTTACTATCGGTGCGGATGATTATGTAACCAAACCCTTTAGTCCCCGGCAGCTTATGGCCCGGGTGCATGCGGCATTACGGAGAAGCCGGGGTCAAAAAACAGGGGACCCCTTGCTTGCTTACCAGGATTTAATCGTCGATACGGAAAAAAGGATCGTAAGCCGGAACGGAGAAACGGTTACTCTTACCCGGGATGAATACCATATCCTTACCCTGCTCATGTCCTGCAAGGCAAAGATCTTTACTCGGGATGAAATTCTTGAAGCGATAAAAGGGGCTGCTTATGAGGGCTTTGACCGGTCGGTAGATACCCACATAAAGAAACTGCGGGCAAAACTTGAGGATGATCCTAAAATGCCGAAATACATCATCACGGTCTATGGTATGGGATACCGCTTGGGGGAAGCATGAAACTGCGCTTCACCATAAGCCTGCAAAACCGTCTTGTCCTGACGTACGTCTTGTTTATCGGACTTGCCCTGGCTAGCTTAACCCTGGCTATCAATCGGTTTACTAACATCACCTTTAACGCTTTGATTAAGGAGAATATCAGCGGAAGAAGTGAAGAAATAGTCCGGGTTATAGAAGAACTGTACAAGCCCATGACCCGGAGTTTTGATAGGGGTACTGTAGAGGCGATGGGAATGTACTTTGTCCATGAAGGCTATATTGTAACCGTAGAAGATGGACAGGGAGATCTGGTATGGAACGCCCGTTCCTGCGATATGCAGCAATGCGTTGAGGTCATAAACGATATAGCTTCCCGGATGGAACAGCAATTCCGCTTAAATGGCGAGGTCCAGCAGCAACGGTATCCGGTTTACGCTAACGGAGGGATCGTAGGAACGGTGAGTATAGAAACCTACGGACCTTTTTTCTACAGTGAAACAGAAACGCGGTTTTTACGTTCCATAAACCGGCTCCTGCTTGTTGCCGGCCTTATCCTTGCCCTGTTAAGTGCCGGTATTGCCCTTGTGCTGTCCCAAAGTATCGCGGCTCCGGTGCGTAAAGCCGGCGTTGCTGCCCGGGCCATAGCTCGCATCCATTCAGGGGGAACCAATCCTGAAAGGCGTATCATCAGGATACAGGATCAGTATAAAACCCGGGAACTCAAGGACCTTTCCCAGGCGATCAACTGCCTGGCTGCAGAATTGGAAGCAGCGGAACAACGGCAACAGCAGCTCAGCGCGGACATAGCCCATGAATTGCGTACACCATTAACCTGTTTACAGGGAAACGTAGAAGCCATGATCGACGGCGTGTATAAACCGGACCAGGAACACCTGATAAGCTGCCACGAGGAAATAATACGGCTTACCCACTTGGTGGAGGATTTGCATATCCTTACTCGGCTTGAAGGGGATTCCCTTAAACTTAACAAAACCACCTTTGATCTTGCAAAATTGGTCCAGGTTACGGCGGAACAGTTCAGGGCCGCGGCCCATGAGAAAGGAATAGGCTTACACCTTACCCTTAGGGAAAGCCCCCTTAACGCTGATTATGACCGGATTAAACAGGTGTGTATGAACCTGCTTTCCAATGCGGTGAAATACACCGACTCAGGAAGGGTAAGCATCACCATAGAAAAGGGAGTCCCCCATTGGGACCTTATCATTGCAGATACCGGCATCGGCATACCTGAACAGGATATCCCCCATATCTTTAAACGACTCTACCGCACCGATACATCCCGAAGCCGTGACACCGGAGGCGCGGGAATCGGTCTTACCATTGCCGCGGCGATTGTAGCTGCCCACGGTGGAAGCATCCAGGTGAAAAGTAACGCTGGAGCACAGCGCGGTTCCGGGAGCGTATTCCGGGTAGGTTTATAAATACATACGCAAATTCCCCCCAAGGATACCTAGCACATTAAAAGTGTGCGTATTTAATTATATAGGTATCTGATTTTTCTGAAGTGTTACTCTCATATTCTAGGATCTGCAGCTTGGAATAGGTTTTACCATCTCCGTGTTTTATAATATAGACCCGTTTACTGGGGTCATAGGATTTTGACTTATAAAACTGTTTCTTGTTATACTGAAAACTTGCAAGAGGCTTTTCTACGTTGTCTCCTGCTCCGTTTTCGGTTTCATTCTCATACCCTACGTACCCGATAACATTGACGCAAACCTCGTCTGTGGTCATTGATCTGATCCATCGTTTGACATCGGTGGTATACCTGTTGAGTAAGGTTGTATCATCGGTTACTGCGTCATCCTGAGTAACTTCATCAAATGCGAACTTCTCGGTATACCAAACCCCGCCTTGACCTCCTGAATCAAGCTTTGCTGCAGTATCACCGCTGTTGGTATAAATCAACCGGGAACGCTGGAAACCAATGTCCCATTTAGTACTGTTGATTTCATCCTCGGTTACTGCTTCCCCGGTAGTAAGGGAATAGTATCGTGGTCCGCTATCAGTAGAGACCGAAATTTTGATTGTTCCATCTCCATCTTCATCCTGATTGTCCGAATCAGGAGAACAGGTAAGGAAAAGCATCGCGGTGCATCCGAAAACAAGTAGAAAAGAAATAATACTGCGTTTCATAAAAAACTCCTTATAAAAAATATTTAAACCCAATTGAAAAGGTTTGCTTGGTTAACGGACCTAGGTGATCCATTTCACCGGTTATGTTGTCCACTGCCGCATGTACTTTGAAATGCGTACCTAAGGCAACGGAAACATAAAAATCCAGTATAAACCTGGGTTCGTTGTCCGGTTCAGTCGGATCGATCATCGCTGAAAAAAAACGGCCTTGCAAATAGGTAGTAATTCCTGAGATGGGGTGATCAAACCCAACCTTCATCTTGACCGTGTGGGTAGGCTGGGGATGCAGTTCCTCTCCTAAGGTACGGTCATAGGCGTACAGCCAACTGTACCCTGCAGAGACAAAGCCATACTGCAAAACTGTAAGCCTACCTTCGGTATCAACCCCGGTCCGCATAGACCGGGAAATATTCTTCGTCGCATAAATCATTCTATCCCCCAGGGTTTCAATATATACCCTGGTCATTTCATCGAATAATTCGTTGTAATACACATTGATCTGGACGAAACGGCCGGATGCGGCATACTCAAGGCCGACATTAAATCCCAAACTGTATTCAGGTATCAGGTCTTCGTTACCCTGGATATACATAGTTTCACTATCGTCTTTAACCAGATAGAGATCGCTGAAATCTGGCGCCCGGTATCCTATCCCTGCCCCGGCTAGCACACGAAAATCCCAGGGTAATTGGTACATCCCGGAGAGTTTCGGCGCCACTGCAAATCCAAACTGGGAATTCCGCTCTAGCCGTACACCGGCCAAAACAGCATAGGTATCTCCTCGAAAATGTTCGGCTTGTAAGAAGATGGCCTCCTTATCTACCGAAACAAAAGATTTACTCAGATTGTATTTTTTCATGCTGTTGTAGGCCCCTTCTAATCCAAGGGTAAAGATGAAATTATCAAGCCCATCATAATACCCAAGGGCTTCTAGAGCAGTGATATTTTCATTCTCATAATTATTCCCTTTAGACCACCGGTCATTGATCGCCGAGTAATTGTCTTTATCCCGCTGGTAAAAGTTGTCATAGAGTCTGAAGGTAAGTCCTCCCCGTTCAAACGGATGTAAATCCATTTCACCATACGCATCTCCCCGGAGGTAATCAAACCGGGTAAGGCTTCCGCGGGCAGTGGTTTGGTCATCCCGCCGCATCAGCATGAAGGAACCACCCAGTCTGAGTTCCGGGATATTTCCCAGGGAAAAAGCCGTATCAAGCCCCAGGCTGCCCCGGTAATATTCGGGAAGTACGGAACTGGTTTTTTGTTCATTGTAATAAAACCCTCCACGGGCAGCTTCTATATCTAGGGAATTTCGCGCGATCCCCAAGGGAAAGCCCACAGCCGCGCTCAGGGTTTGCTCCCGGATCGGATTAAAATCATCAAAAGGCGCTACGGTTTCAGAGGTATTGGGGTCGTCATAGGCAAGGAGGAAACGATTCGTAAAATTGGTAGATAGGGAGACCTCGTTCCCTGGTTTTTTGGTGATGATATTGATAACCCCGCCAATGCCATCGGATCCATATAGGGCAGACTGAGGCCCTCGGACAATTTCTATGCGTTCCACATTCCCCAAGGGCAGGGTTTCCCCTTTGAGTCGTTGGGATATCCTGCCTACGAGCCTCCTTCCGTTTATCAGGTAGAGGACTCGGCTTTTACCCATGCCTTGCATCTGGACATAATCACCCATGCCGTTTCCGGTATACACCAAGCCATAGTCGTTTAGAATATCCATGAGGGTATCGGCATTGGACTGTTCGATCTCCTCAGCGCTAATGATCTCCGTAACAACAGGACTGTCTTTTAAGCGTTTTTCGCTCCTGGTTCCGGTTACGGTAACCTCATCGAGTTGATAAACCGGTTCACCCTTATCCTCTGGTTCTCCAATTACCGGAAAAATACAGAACAAACCAAGCATACATACCATAAAACAAGATAGCTTTCCCATTTTCGCAATCCTTATTTGCATACGAGATCCTATTCAATCGCCTTTATTATCCCTGCAAAGTCTTTCCAACCGGTCATAGCTTTATACGCTTCTACGCTGTTTGCAGGAACATAGATACTAAAGTCTTCGTTTACCCCTGAAAATACACCGCCGTTAAGTGCAGGAGGTACTTCGGCATGGACAATAACGCGTTTAAGTTGTGTACAATTTCTAAATGCATAGGCTCCTAGTAATTTGAGGCTTGCCGGCAGCTCAACTTCTTTCAGCGCTGTGCAGTGGTCGAACGCATTTTTATTGATTTGCTTGAGTCCACTCGGGAAGCTTACTGATTCAAGGGATGTACAGTCATAAAAGTTATAAATCCCCACGCTTGTTGAAGACTCAGGTAAAATAATCTGTACCAGCCTATCTCTATGAGGTCTTGAACTAAAGGTTTGATCATAGAGATCTGAAAATCCAATGGTAGCACCGGTACAGGCATCTACATCTAAGGCGATATATTTTCCATGAAAAGCCTCATAGAGTTTCCGTAAGCCGTCTTCCAACTTTTCGCCGGTACCTCTATTACTCAGGGGCACATCCTTAAGTACTGCATAATACGGAGTCCAACGGTCGTTTTGCGATTTATCCTCATCAAGCCATGCACCGAGATCGGCAAGATCGGTAAAGGGGGTGGCATACCAATCAGGGGTACATTTTATAGCATTAGTATACGCTTGCCAGCTTGTTTTATACAGGGAAACCTGTTCTCGAGGAACCCGAATCGTGATATCCGATGGGTTTTCAAAAACATGAACCCCTCCTAATGCCGGCGGCGTATTGTGGTCAAAGATAAGTTCCCGTAGCAATGGAGCGCCGGAAAAAGCATAATCCTGGATCTCGGTAATTTCAGATGAAATCTGAATGGTACCTACCGCAGAAGGCCACGCAACAAGGGTTTTCCCCTGATCCTGGAGCAGGCGCTTTCCATCCATGTCAGTAGTAAAAACCGTATTCCCCTCGGTAACCTTGAACCCAAGGGAGACACAAGCCGCGAATGCACTGTCGTTGATGGTACTCATGGATGCAGGCAATGAGATCGATACGAGCGAGGTACATCCCGCAAAAGCAAATGAACCGATAGATTCGGTGGATTCACCAAGCATAAGAGACACCAGTTTGTCGGCGTCAGGCCGGCGGGTCATCACCGTCGATGCCGCTGCTCCGATGTTACCCGTGCAGGTGCTTATGTCTAAGTCAACGTACCGTCCCTGAAATACGGCAAACAGTTCCCCCAAGCTGTCTTCATTATTGCTGAAGCTTGCCATATCCATGTTTATCAGCGCGATCTGGTAAGGGTTTTTTGCGGTATTCTGTATCACGTTACCAAGAGCGGTTTTAAGACTACTCAGCGAAGCAAATTGGGTAGTCTCAAGCGTATCATCAAGGGTATCAGAAGACTCATCTTGAGTAGGATTTGAACATCCGACAACCGCCATAAGGAAAACAGCACTAAAGAAGAGAGAGAAGGGTATATAACCATTGCGTTTTCTTGTCTTAACCATTTCCATACCTTTGTAGTGATAGGGGACTTCTAAAAATAAACCAACTTGGTATTTTCAGAAGTCCTGTTTTTTTATTTAAATACGGCGTATCGTACTTTGTACGAATCCGTACCTAACTTTGATGGGGCAACACTAGCGCTGATGAATTCAAAATCATAAACCTGTATCTTTGAATAGGTTTTACCATCAGCATGTCTTATGATATAGACTTGCCCGGTTTCTTTTTGAGCGATGTCGTAAAACGCAGTGGGAAGATAGCTTGCTCCTGCTCCTGAAGCATACATTAAAAAATCTTCCTCTGTCGTTCCACTGGCTGTTG
>JAISGE010000069.1 GCA_031263265.1 Treponema sp. | reverse complement strand
AATCCCCATACCCAATTAAAGGCCCATGGAAAAGCAGTAGGGCTTCCCTCGGACGATGATATGGGCAATAGTGAGGTCGGCCATAATGCTATGGGCTGCGGCAGGGTCTTTAACCAAGGCGCGGCCTTGGTCTCCCAATCTATTGAAAGCGGGAGCTTGTTTACCGGTCAGGCATGGAAAGACATCGTGTCCAAGGTGCAGGATTCCCACGGAACCTTACATTTTATCGGCCTTTTTTCTGATGGTAATGTACATAGTCATTTAAACCATCTCAAGGCTATGATCCGGCACGCGAAACAGGAGGGGATCCACAAAGTACGGATCCACGTACTGTTTGACGGCCGGGATGTGGGGGAAACCAGCGCCTTGGACTATTTGGATCCTTTTGAGGCGTTTTTACACGCCCTGGATTCACCAGACTTTGATGCCCGGATCGCCTCTGGGGGGGGACGGATGTGGATCACCATGGATCGTTACGGAGCGGACTGGTCCATGGTTGAACGGGGCTGGAAAACCCATGTTCACGGCGAAGCTCGCCAATTCACTTCTGCCCGGGAAGCCGTGGAAACCTATCGCAAGGAAATTCCCGGTATTATTGACCAAGACCTCAAGGAATTTACCGTGGCAGAACAGGGGGTTCCCATTGGCAGCATCCAAGACGGGGATTCGGTAGTGTACTTCAATTTCCGGGGGGATCGAGCCTTGGAAATCACCGCTGCTTTTGAGGAAGAAGGGTTCAGCCATTTTGACCGGGGCAGGCGGCCCAAGGTTTGTTACGCGGGAATGATGGAATATGACGGAGACACCCATGTACCGCGGCGGTACCTGGTGAGTCCTCCTTCTATCGATCGAACCATGGGGGAATACCTGGCTGCCGCGGGGGTACGAACCTTGGCGATCTCTGAGACCCAGAAGTACGGCCATGTAACCTATTTCTTTAACGGCAACCGAACCGGCAAATTTGACGAGACCCTGGAAACCTACCAGGAGATTAAGAGCGATGTCGTGCCTTTTGAGCAACGGCCTTGGATGAAATGTGCAGAAATCACCGATGTGGTGGTTCAGGCTATGGGTTCCGGGAAGTACGATTTCATCAGGCTCAACTATCCTAATGGGGACATGGTAGGGCATACCGGGATATACCAGGCGGTGATCTGTGCTATGGAAGGGATGGACCTCCAGCTTGGACGGCTTGCCAAGGCTGCACATGAAGCAGGGGCCATACTGGTGATCACCGCGGATCACGGCAACTCAGACGATATGTTTGAGCACGAGAAGAAAACCGGGGCAGTGGTATACAAAACCGATGGAAGTCCCAAGGCCAAAACTAGTCATAGTCTCAATCCGGTACCGTGTATCATCTATGATCCCGAATATAAGGGAGAATACCTCAGAGAGCCTTATGAAGGGGCGTTACGGGAGGGGCTGGGGATCAGTTCCCTTGCTGCGACCTGTATGGGCCTTTTGGGTTTTGTGCCCCCTGGGGATTATGATCCTGCGGTGTTCCACAGTTAGTACAAGGATTCTTCTATCATACTTTGTGGATCACCACTAAATTTTAAATGGCTGGGACCAGAAAAAAAGTACTTGTCATGGAGGGGGGTTTAGGGTATTCTTCAAGGAATGAAAAAACTTACCGGTATTCCTGCATCGCCGGGTATAGCTATTGAAAAGGCGTTTTTATATTTGGAGGATGATTTTCTCGATATTCCCCGATATAGTATACAAAAAAATCAGGTTGAATCTGAATGGGAGCGGTTTCGCACGGCTAACCGTGAAGCCACGGAAGAAGTCAAAGACTTGCATGAACATGCCTTACGGGAAGTGAGCAAGGAACAGGCCGCTATTTTTCAGTCCCATTTGATGATGCTTGAAGATATGGATTTTCAGGATCAAATTAAAGAGCATCTTGGGAACAGCTTGCAAAATATAGAATGGGTGTTCTGGGATATTTCCCGTGAATTATCCCAGCGCTTAACCGCTTCCCCGGATGCCCAGTTTCGGGAACGGGCCGCAGATATTTCCGATGTATCCCGTCGGGTGATGCATCGGCTGCTTTCGGTTAAGAAGTTTTCCCTGGCAGATCTCAGTTCCGATGTGATCTTGGTGAGCCATGATCTGCTGCCCTCAGATGTACTAGCCATGAACAAGGAACGGGTCAAGGCCATTGTTATGGATGCAGGGGGACGAACGTCCCACACGGCAATTCTTGCCCGGGCCTTTGCGATTCCCGCAGTGCTGGGGCTTTCCACCATCACCAAGGAAATTGATGAGGGTGATAACCTGGTGGTAAACGGCACTTCAGGGGAGGTGCTCATTAACCCGGATGCCCAGATTTTGAGGCAGTACCAAGGGGCTATCGATCAGTACCGGAAGCGCTTTGATGAGTTTTTAGAACTGCGGGAGCTGCCTGCTGAGACAAAAGACGGGTATCGGGCCTGCCTCAAGGCAAATATTGAAATCCCTGAAGAAGCAGATCACGTAGCGCGTTATGGTGCAGAAGGCATAGGGCTGTACCGTTCGGAATTTCTGTTTCTTACGCCAAAACAGGCAATCGCGGAGGAGGAGCAGTACCGGGCCTATAGTCATGTACTCAAAGCCATGGCAGGTCAGCCAGTAACCATAAGAACCCTGGACAGCGGTGGGGATAAGTTACTTCCCAATTTCCAGGCTGCTGATGAAAAGAATCCCCTCCTGGGCTGGCGGGCTATCAGATTTTCCCTTTCCCGGCCCGAGCTTTTTAAGACCCAACTGCGGGCCTTGCTGCGGTCCAGTATTAATGGAAACTTGAGGATCATGTTTCCCATGATTTCCGGCATTGAAGAGTTAGAGCAAGCCTTGAGTATGTTGGAGGAGGCCAAAGCTGAGTGCCGGCAGAAGAACCAGGCTTACAGCGACCATATAGAAGTAGGGATTATGATTGAGGTCCCGGCTGCGGCAATGACTGCGGATATTCTTGCGGAACGGTCGGATTTTTTTTCCATTGGTACCAACGATCTCATCCAGTATTCTCTGGCAGTAGATCGGGGAAACGAGCGGGTCAATTATCTTGCCCAGCCGTCTCATCCGGCGGTGCTCCGGTTCCTCAAGAAGATCATCCAGAGCGCCCATGAAAAAGGAATTCGAGCGGCTATGTGCGGAGAGTTAGCCGGAGATCCTTCGGCCACCGCCTTGCTTTTAGGCTTAGGACTGGATGAGTTTAGTATGACGGCTCAGTCCATCCCCCAGGTCAAACGGATCATCCGGGGAGTGAGCATGGAAAACTGCCGGATCTTGGCGGACAATGCCCTGCAATGTACCTCCTACTATCATGTTACCGTCCTAGTGGAAGCCTGGATGACCGAATACTTCCCCAATGACTATGAAATTCGATCCCGATAAACACTATCAGCATCTTCCGGTGGTCGTGCTGGTGGGGCGGCCCAATGTAGGTAAGTCAACCCTGTTTAACCGCTTGGTTCATACCCGTCGGGTCATCACGGATCCGACCCCAGGAGTTACCCGTGATTCTGTGGGAATGAATACGTTTATCCAGGGAAAACCCCTCAGACTCATTGATACCGGGGGCTTTAAGCTGGAAAAAGCCGCGGAAGACCAGGATCGAACCTTGGATGCCCTGGTACAAGCCCGAACAAGGGAAACCTTACAGCAGGCAGATCGGATCATTCTCCTGTTGGAAGCCGGGGTGCTTACCAATGAAGATGAGGAATTCATCGAATTCCTGCGGCCTTTTCAGGATCGGCTGTTGGTGGCGGTCAATAAGACCGAGGGAGGCCGCCGGGAGCAGGATGCCTGGAATTGTCTCTCCTATGGTTTTGACCGGTTCTTTATGATCTCTGCAGAACATGGGGATCATGTGGCGGATCTGGAAGCGGCTATCATTGCAGGGCTTGATTTTTCTCAAGTCCTTGAGTCAGAGGAAGGAACAGAACAAGCCAACAAACCTATAGGTATTGCCCTCTTGGGAAAGCCCAACACCGGGAAGTCCACGCTGTCCAACCGGCTCACTGCTTCAGGGGCTTCTATTGTGAGCGATATACCGGGTACCACAAGAGACGTGGTGGAAGGGGAATTCCGGTATAAGAACCGGACCTTCAAGATCTTGGATACTGCAGGGATCCGGCGGAAAGCCAAGGTGTGGGAAAACATCGAATATTATTCAGTGAACCGGGCCATCAAAGCCATTGACCAGGCGGATCTGGTCTTGCTGGTGATCGATGCCCAGGACGGGCTTTCGGATCAGGACAAGAAAATCGCGGCCTTGGCCCATGACCAGGGCCGGGGTATCATTATGGTGCTCAACAAATGGGATACCATGCCTCAGGTGAAGAACAGTGTACAGGCGGTTCAGGATCGGATCCGGTTCCTGTTTGGTAAAATGGAATACGCGCCGATCATTCCGGTGAGTGCCAAAAATGGAACCGGGGTAGACAAGCTGCTGGATACGGCCCTGAGACTGTACAGCCAGCTCATACGGCACATTGATACCAGCCTCCTGAACCGGGCCCTTGAAGGCTGGCTCCAGGAGTATCCTCCTCCCATAGGCCCCCAGACTCGGTTCAAAATCAAGTACGCGCTGCAAGTTTCAGATAAACCGGTCAAATTCGTGTTTTTTGTGTCCCGCCCCCATGCGGTTAGTGCAGCCTATGTGTCCTATCTCCGGAATAAGATCCGCCAAGATTTAGGTTTTTCCCAAATACCGGTTACCATTGAACTGCGTTCTTCTGGGAAAGCAGTCCGGCACCCCAAGGAATAACCCATGATCTACTACACCCTGGGAGACTTGGAACAGCTTTTAGGATTGAAGAACTACGTCATAAGGTACTGGGAAAAGGAGGTTCCCCTGTTACAACCCCATAAGGACGAGCGTGGAAAACGGTACTATGTAAACCGGGATCTGCAAATTCTGTTTAGGCTTAAATACCTCCTCTATGATCGGCATTTTACCTTGGAAGGCGCCAGGAACCAGCTCTTTCGCGAGGTATCTGGGGAGCAGCAGAATCTACGGGCACAGATTGCGGCGCTCCGTTCTGATTTAGTGGCGCTTTATGAGCTGGTTAAGGGGAAAAACAGCTCCGCCATACCAAAGAAGCTCTGATGCGTCTGTTTTCTCCGTTAAGCCCTGAAGCCCGCCGTACCCTTGAGGAAGTTCCCCGCTTGATCGACCAGGTGTTTCCGGTGCCCCGGCGTTTCCGTCCTGGCCTTCCCCGGGATGTGGCGGAGCTTTCCCGGTTGCTCACCAGCAGTCGGGGTGAACGGCCGGATTCGTATTTGGGGAAGAAAGGGCTGCTTTCCGCGTATCTCCGGTACTTTTTCCTCTGGAACAGTTACCGGCTTTGTAGACTGCTCCCGGGTTTGTCCCTAAACTTCGCGGCTGGGGACGCCGTTACCGATCTAGGCTCTGGACCGCTGACCCTGGCCGTAGCGCTCTGGATAGCCCGGCCTGATCTGCGGCAGCTTCCCCTGGAATTCCGCTGCCTGGATCGAAACGCCGTAGTGCTTGACGCGGGGAAGCGGCTCTTTTACGCATTGGCAGGAGATACTCCTTGGGTAATCAAGGCCATCCATGGGACGCTGGGAGAGCCGATATACGGGCCTAAGGCCCGGTTAGTTTCAGCACTCAATGTGTTCAATGAACGCTTTGAGGAAATACCCCAGGCTGATTCAGGGGCTTTGCAGCAGGCTGCGGATAAGAGCAGTCAACTCCTGGTTTCCCTGCTTGCTGAATCCGGTTCCATCCTGGTGCTAGAACCAGGAGTCCCCTGGTCTGGGCACTATATTGCGGCGCTGCGAAGTTCCTTGCTTGCCCAGGGACAGGTACCTTATTCGCCTTGTCCGCATCTTGGGATCTGTCCTTGCCCGGGGGGAAAGGCCAAATGGTGCCATTTTGCCTTTGATACAGAAGACGCGCCTACCGCCTTGCAGAGGCTTTCCATTGCAGCAGGGCTTCCCAAGGAACGAGCCACGGTGAGCTTTTTGCTAACCGGCCCCGTGAAAAAGGAACAGGAATCTTCTCAGGAGGAAGCAAAGACCTTTCCGGTACGGATCATCTCGGATAGGTTTCCCGTACCGCAGCAGGGGTATGGCCGGTACGGCTGTTCCAGTCGCGGGCTTGTTCTGGCGATTGAGCGGGGTCCAGAGGAACGCAATAAACCGGGGGACTTGGTACGACTCAGTTCGCGGGAAAAGCGGGATCCCAAAACCGGTGCTTTGCTGGCGGACTTTCCTAAGAAATAAGGGCTGTTTCAACTGAAGTTTTGAAACAGCCCCTATACCGTAATTTTAGAAAAAGGCCACTGCCTGGACCCTTACTTCATGGATCCTGAGGTCGTTACCTTCTTTTCCCGCATCTTTTTAAAGGCCTCTGCAAAGGGGTTATACATGGTTCCATCATCATCGGGAACCTTCGGGGAATATCCCTTGCTTGGAGTATACGGGAGCCGGGGATCCTGCGGAACGGACTTTTGAGGCGTACCTTTGAAGACCCTGGGTTTTGCCGCAGTCCCGGTTTCCCCTGGGCCGGTGTTTTTTTTCACCACCAGCACCCGTTTTTTACCTGCAGCTTGCCTTGAAACCGGCTGCTCTCCAGGAACTGCCCCTGTTTTAGGTTCAACCGTGGGAACTAACGCATCATACTGACGCTTCCGGGAAAGGGCGATCCTGCGACGATCCTGATCCAAGTTGATGACCCGGAATTCCAGTATATCCCCCACTTTTACCGCATCCATAGGATCCTTCACAAAATGATCGCTCAACTCGGAAATGTGAACCAGGGCGGTCTCTTTGATCCCCACGTCAACAAAGGCTCCAAAGTCAACCACGTTTTTGATCTTACCGGTGATCAACATTCCCTCGTGGAGATCCTCAAAACTCAACACGCCTTTCTGCATAATCGGTTTAGGGTAGCCATCCCGGGGATCTCGGTTTGGTTTCTGTAACTCCTCTCTAATATCCCTGATGGTGGTGTCCCCTATGCCATGCTTGTCCTTGAGGGTATTCATGGTTTCAGTATTCAGATTTCCGGTGGTGGTCATGGTGTTTCTGATGGTCCGGGCGATCTCGTAGTTCTCCGGATGAACCCAGGTATTATCCAGAGGATCCTCGCTTTCAGGAATCTTGAGAAATCCGGCACACTGTTCAAAACTCTTGGGGCCCATACCGGGAACCGCGGTTAGCTCTTGCCGGGAAGAAATCTTTCCCTGGGCTTCCCGGTACTTTACGATTTTTTTGGCTAAAGAACTATTAATCCCCGACACATAGCGGAGCAGGGAAGCACTGGCGGTGTTGAGGTTTACCCCTACGTTGTTAACTACCGAAGAAACCACCTCGTCTAGGGTTTCGGAGAGTTTCTTCTGATTCACGTCGTGTTGATAGAGTCCTACACCGATGGATTTGGGATCGATCTTGACTAACTCTGCCAGGGGATCCTGGATGCGGCGGCCTATGGAAATGGCCCCCCGGATGGTTATATCCAAGTCGGGAAATTCTTCCCGGGCAATGTCACTGGCAGAATAAACCGAAGCTCCGTCTTCATCGACTACGGTGTAAAGGACTTCCAGTTGGTTCTCAGCTATGACCTGAGAGACGATCTCCTGTACTTCCCGTGAGCCGGTTCCGTTCCCCACGGCAATAAGATGGATGTCGTACTGTTTGACTCCGTCCAAGATCAATTGCTTTGCCTCGGCAACCTTGTGATTATAGATAACGAAATTATGCAAGTATTTCCCGGTATCATCCAGGAATGCACACTTGGTTCCGGTTCGGATCCCCGGATCAATGCCCAAGACCCGGGTACCCTTGATAGGCTGTTGCATGAGCAGGTTCTTGAGATTTTGGCTGAATACGGAAATACCATGATCATCTGCAGCATCATGCTGATCCCCCCGGATTTCCCGGATCACTGCAGGGGATAAGAGCCGCTTAACCCCGTCTTCAATAGCAGTTTTATGGTACTCATTGTGGAAGGTATATTTTTTTTGAAGCAAGTCCACCGCAGCAGGTTCATCTACATCAAAGGTAGTTTCCAGAACCTTTTCCCGTTCACCCCGGTTTATCGCCAATATCCGGTGGGGCTTGATCTGGGCAAGATGCTCGGTGTAGTCCCAGTACATTTGATAGGTAGAAGTCTTCTTGGCTTCTTCATCCCCGATACCAGGCTGCTGCGAAGCCTTGACCATGATACGCCCATCCAGGAAATAGAAGGATTTGATGGTTTTCCGGTTTTCCGGATCTTGGGAGACCCGTTCGGCAATAATATCCATAGCCCCTTGCAAGGCATCTTCTACCGAGGCCACTGACAACTCAGGATGTTCGGTGTTTTCGGTGATATAGGCCGCAGCTTTGAGCAGGAGTGGAGCAGCCTCCAACTCAAGCATAGCATCAGCCAAGGGTTCAAGCCCCTTTTCGCAGGCCAGCATACCTCGCGTTTTCTTCTTCTTTTTATACGGGGTGTAAATATCCTCAAGTTCCGTCAGAGTCGCTGCCTTGGTGATGTTGTCGTACAAGGTCTCGGTGAGTTTTCCCTGCTCGAAGATCCCGCGAATAATCTCAATCCGCCGGGCTTCCAGGTTTTTTCCTGTGGAAAACAGATGATCTACCTCCCGGACCTGGACTTCATCCAGGCTACCGGTCTTTTCCTTACGATATCGGGCGATGAAAGGTACGGTGCTCCCTTCACTCAAGAGACTTACCACTGTGGAAACCTGCCCCACATTGACCTGAAGGCTTTCTGCTATACGTTTCATGAGGCTTACTTCGTTGACTTGTAAACCATCAATACATTCCTGATTTATTTCCATACTATTTAATTGTACCAACCAGGGGAACTTGTGGCAATAAGGGTACGTATTTTCGCATAGTCTTCTCTCGTTACCGGGGAGCAATGGCAAAGACACGACTGGTAAAACCTACACCGTCCGTCACCTTGGGAAAGGTGATGAAGGCAATTGCACCTATAGGAGGCACTTGATCAAGCCCTCTCAGGAGTTCGACATTCAGCTTCCCCTGCTGCAACACATAAGCCTCACAAACCATGCCCACGGCATTGCCGCGCTGAGCGGAATCAGTATCAGGGGTTTCATGCCCTATCACAGCAACATTCCGTACTTCGATGAGGTATTTCAAGGCTTCAAAATGCCAGCCAGGATAATGCGCATTACCTTGGGCATCCTTGTTTTCGTAATCCGCTGCACTACGGGTTGACCAATCGCTTCGGAACACGACAAATGATCCGGTTGGTATGGATCCGTAGGTCCTCTCAAATTCAAGGATATCATCCTTGCTAAGCTCGTAATCGGGATTTGCCTTAACCGCGGTGGATTTATCAATGACCACCAAGGGGTACGCCAAGTCCTGAACACCATATTCGTGCATCCAGCGGCCTTTTGGATCGAAGTGCCTGGGGAAATCAGTATGCGTGCCATACTGTCCTGACAGGGTGTACTGATTCGCACAGAATACGCCCTCGGTATTTTCAAAAGTATACAGGGGCTTTACCTCCAAAGGCTTAAACCCCTGCCAATGAGGCGTTTGCGGACTAAGCTCAAAACTGAGATCCACCCACTGGTACCCTGACTTTAAACGGGTAAGCAATTCCCAAAGATCAAGGGAATCATTTTTTTCTTGCATTGTTTTCCTCTTGGTTCATAATTTCTATAGAGCCTCTTACACATCTCAATGTTACTCATTATCACCTGCTCTCCGGTGTTTGTCAATATCTATAGTTCCGATGCTATTACTATGAATAATGATGCCCTACAAATCTGCAATGGGTATTGACTGACCAGAAGTACTTATATAGTATAAATACCGTATTTGCCTATAATCTTATAATATTACCGAAAAGGAGAAAAAAGTCCTTGACTAGACACGATAAGCATTGTATTATACCCCCCCCCCCTATTTTGGCGTAACGAGGGCGATCGGTTTCATTCTAACGCTTCTTTTACTTCGCTTATTCACGTTGTCCAAGATGCAAAGACGCTGGTGCGTATTTGAAGGAGGGCTACATGGAAAACCATCCAGGGCTTACCACGTATTTTCAACGGTATGAGCAAAAATATTTGCTTACCTCCATTCAATATCATGCAGTTTTGAATCTGCTCAAGGAATACGCGTATACCGATGACTATGGCTTGAGTACTATTTATTCCCTGTATTATGATACGCCAAGTTTTACCATTGCCCGGAAATCAACGGATAAATCTACCTATAAAGAAAAATTGCGGCTCCGTACCTATGGTATTCCCCAGGCCGGGGATATAATCCATTGGGAATTGAAAAAGAAATTACAGGGCATTACCTATAAACAACGAATCTCCCTACCTTTTACCCCTGCTTCTCTTGAGTTCAATGGGGATACCCATACCCTGGTATGTAATGAGATCCGCTGGTTTCTCGCATACTATAAACCCATTCCCCAATGCCTTATCTCCTATGAGCGTCTGGCTTTCCAGAGCAGGGAACATACCAATCTACGGATCACCTTCGACACCCAGGTTCGCTTTAGAGCTTCGGACCTCGACTTCTCCCACGGTCCTTCAGGCGCGCTGCTCCTAGACGAAAACCGCTTCCTTATGGAAATAAAAACCGATAGGTCCATACCTCTTTTCCTAAGCACGTACCTTACCCAGCTGAGCCTCTTTCCTGTTTCCTATTCTAAATACCGGATGGCCTTTGAGCAGCTCATATATAAAGAGGATCCCCAGTATGCCTGATTTCTTTGGGTATGTTTTACAACACCGCGTTTCATACAGGATCCGGTCAACAGTTTTTCAGCCGTTTCTTTGAAGACCCTGAGTTTAGGAAGGCATACCAGCAACGATGGAATGTACTCTATCCTGAGATTGCCGGTATGGAATCGTTCATTGATACGATGGCATCCTGCTTAGAAAAATCCCATAAGGCAAATGCCCAAGTGTGGTGGTGGAACAAGGTGGACTATCCCCAAGAAATCCTCCGGCTCAAGGGCTGGTGGAGAGACCGGATAGCCTACTTACACCAGGAAATCAACTCATTCTAGGTGCAGTTCCAGATCAAAGCCTTGCCGGGTACACACGTTACCGGTGATAAAGGTTCCCGGCATAAGGGGCGTGGCAGACCTGACCAGGGTGAGTCCATCCACTTCTGGCGCCTGGCAGGTAAGCCGGGCCAGGTACTGGTCTGTTTGTGCAGGTACCTTTCCTTCTACCAGGGCCTCCACGGTCCTGCCCAGAAAACGATCCATCTGCTTTTCGGTGATAGGTATCTGTCGGGTTTCGATAAGCCCTTTACGGGCTGCCGCAATACCAACGGGAATCCGGGGTTTCATGGAATATGCTGGGGTATCTTCCTCACGGGAATAGGTGAAGCAGCCCACCCAGTCAAGCTGGGCCTGAGTCTGAAACTGTAAGAGGTTCTGGAAATCCCTTTCCGTCTCTCCAGGGAAGCCGATTAAGAAGGTTGACCGGATTGTCGCATCCGGGAGCAGTTCCCTGATACGTTGGATCAGGGCAAGGTAGGATTCCCCAGTCCCCCGGCGGTTCATGGCCCGGAGTATCTTGGAAGCACTGTGCTGAAAGGGCAGATCAAAATACGGAAGCAGCCGGGGATCCCTGCGGATTATTTCCAGAATAGGGAACGGAAACCTATCCGGGTGCAGGTAAAGCATGCGTACCCAAAACCGGCCTTCCATCTGGGAGAGGGCCTCTAAGAGTTGGGGAAGCTCACTGGATCCCCTGGTTCTATCAGTTCCATAAGAACCAATATCCTGACCAATGAGGCAAAGCTCTGTAATGCCTCGATCCAAGAGTTCACGACATTCATCCACAATCCCAGACAGGGGTCTTGACCGGAGCGGCCCCCGGATACGAGGAATCGCACAAAAGGTACAGTGATTATCGCAGCCTTCGGCAATTTTAACGTATGCTGAACCAGGGAGGGAAAGCAGGGGCCGCCTTCCTGGAGCAGAAACACCGGCCTCCAAACCAGAAGCATGGTCCCTGGGCACGAGTACCCGGCAGGAACCATTGGTTTCCCCAGCATCAAGTGCCAGCAGCGCGGCTTGGGTGATTTTTGCCAAGTCCTGGTTGCCGAAGATCAGATCCACTTCAGGCAAGGCTGTAGACAGTTCCTGAGCATAGCGCTGGGCAAGGCAGCCGGCCAGGATTATTTTTTTATCAGGATAGGTTTTACGGTACATAAGGACCGCATTGATGGATTCTTGCTTTGCCTGCTCAATAAAACCGCAAGAATTGATGATGATGAGCTCTGCCTCTACCGGGTCCTCCACTAAAACCCACCGGGCCTCCTGGAGGAACCCGAGCATGGTTTCCGCATCTACCTGGTTTTTTGCACAGCCAAAAGGATCAAGATAATACCGTACGCTCATTCAAGCTGTACCATCGCCAAACGGTACCGGTGCTCGTCCTCCCGGATCCACCGAATATCCGCGACCACCACTTCACCGGCACCCCCTAATTCCAACGGTACGGTTCGTCCCCCTCCTATAGCCTGGAGTTTAACCATCGCGGCATTGGATGCCCACATACGGATCCCATTTTGAGCCTGGATATTGATTGCGTCGGCCTTTTGAAAATACCGCTCATTGCGATCCCGGCGATCCCGTTCTGCGATAATTTCCCAGCGGAACATGCAATAACCCTGAAAAGAGATTTGCAACGTAAACGGATAGGCATTCGGAGAATTAAAGATCGGGATTGCATTGGCAAGACCAGTACTAGGTCTCCACGCAGCTTCTCCTGAAGCGTTGCTGCCTGCCCCGGTCTGTTCAGGGCTTGGGTTGTTCGCCAGAAGCAAGGTACTATCCAGTTCAAAACGCAACTGGGCACCAACGTCATGTTTGTTCTTATCAAAATCAACCGCCGTAATCCGTAACTCCGCTATGCTATCACTCGTAAGGTCCACCTCCACTTCTTGGCTCAAGTCCAGCATCACCGGGCCATAGGGGGTGGTAATGGTAACCGCTTCCCCCAGATTAGTGAGTTCCAAAGGATACTGGTCCTCACCATAAACAACGGTGATACGGTCTTTCAGATAAAAACGCCGTTCCAAAGAACCACCATTGAGTATATATTCCGCAGGCTCTCGACTCGTTGCCTCCACAAGCGGCTTGGTTCGAGGACGGCTCAAAAAGAAATATACCCCCCCTGCCAGGGCGCCTAGCAGTATCAGACCTATAATCACCCCCAACACGAACCGGGACGATACCCGCTCAGGGCGCTTTAAAAGAAGCTGCTCCACCGGAACCGGCTCTTCTTGAATACGCATGGCTTTGTACAGAGAAATTAGTTCCTGGGCATCTAGTCCCAAATATTCACCGTAATTCTTTAAAAATCCTAGGATATAGGGCTCTCCCGGAAACCCAGAAAATTCTTCCGCTTCCAATGCCTTTAAATAACGAGTAGCGATATGTATATCATCCCCTACCTTATCATAGGTATAACCTTTACTTTCACGGGCAGATCGTAATTTATTCCCTAGGGATTCCATAGAATTCCTCCTCAAAACTATCAAGAAAATCCCGATTCACCGGTTTCTTCTACCCTTTCCGTCATTTTATTACCTGATAGTCTCTCTTACATCGTTAATATACGAGGCTGTTTCAAAACTCGCCCGAATTTTGAAACAGCCTCATGCAATAATTCCGGTCAATCCGCATCTTGGAACAGAAAATTGTTAAACATATTCGCCGATGCAGGCGAATCATAGATAAACCGCTGTTCAGGAATTCCCTGATTAACCTTAATATCTGAAAAATCAAACCGTACTTGGCCGTCTGAAATGGTAGTTCCTACTATGCGCCGTATCAACTTGGTATTGGGATTGATGCTTAAAATGATCTCTCTAAACCCTTCTGACACCGAACGCCTGGTGAGCCGTAACTGGACCACTTGTTCTTCGGAACCCCTTTCCAAGGGCTGCGGATCAGGGCCTGTAACAAAGACCGGAATGTAATTCCGCCTCAACAAGAGGAGGCCCTGGGCAGTTGCCAATGATGCCCCAGAACTGCGGGGGCTTGTAGACTGGTTCAATACCGCATTGTATTGGGGAAGATAAATCGTAAGCAAATCCCCGTTAAAAAGAATAACCTGTTCTGCCGGCCTGGTAAAGTCTATCCGTAAAAACGAAGGAACCAGATGACTTACCGTACCGGACATATCGGTCCCCCCAGAGCGGATAAGAAGCTTTGCCTCATAATCTCGAATCGTACCGTATCGTTCGGCTACTGTTTGGAGGTACCGTTCTGCGGTAACAATTTCCTGAGCCGCAAGAAATCCCCTGTCTTTACTGAACAAAAGAAAGAAAATAATTGTTGCTCTAACGAGCGTTAATCTCACGGTATGTATCCTCATTTTGCTGCTTTACTTGTCATGTTTATGCCTTTATAAACATAACTTAATTTTAAAATAAGTTCAATCAACAAGCATACAGGATAAACACATAGAAATGCTTATTTTCTTGTAAAATAAAGAATACGCACATGCTATGCGTTTATCCTGGAATGAGGGGGAGGAAATGGCGCTAGACTGACCAGGACACGGTGAGTGAATGAGGGGGATATCAGGATGTACGGGGATTATGAGGGGGAGAGAGGGTCAAGGGGAACCAGGAAACATGGTACGAAGACGCGGGGTTGTTGACGAGGTAACGCTAGAAGCGTTGAAAAAGGATGAAAAGAACTATGAGCGTATGATAGAGCGTAGGGATCTCGGGCAGAAGTAGGAATGGGCAGGCCTTAAGAGCATGGGAGAACCTGAATGGGGAGAGGAAGCCACGGCTCTTTCGTCCGGGTAAACTCCGCTCCCTCTCCCCATTCATTCCCCCGTGGCATAACCGCCAGCAAGGTTATCATCACGATGTCCGGCAACCGATGTTTCCCATAGGGCATAGAGTTTTTCTGTGGGTATAAACTCAGAAAGGCACACAAAGGATAAGCCGGTCATGAGGTCGTTGTAAAAGTCACTGTACTTCCGCCACACCTTTTCGTACCCCAAAGGCCGCGGCGGCCGGCCCTGGATACCCCGGTACTCCATCTGGAGGTAGTCATGCTCCACCAGATATTCGCAGAAACGGGTTATCCCGAGGATCTTTGGTTTCCGGCGCTCACAGGCCCCACGGAAAGCATCTCGGGAACTGCGCTGCCCAGGCGGCTTTGGATCGTAGACGTACATGACGGGGTGGGTAGGAGAGAGGAAGTAGAAAGTGAAGGACATGGTGGGGGAAAAGGCGCCGGTAAAGGCCCGGAAGTAGTGAGCAATGGTACTGCCCCAGGGCTGTTTTTCATGGGCTGCGATGAGGTGATTGATGATTTCTTGGTGGGTTGGGCTTAGTTCCATGGGGTGTAGTGCTGGTAATAGAGTGCATAGGTAGAAGGTCTAGAATAGGGAATGCTCCTCATTCTGTGTAAAATACCTGATCAGCTATTCGATTTACAAACTCATAGGTGATTGTCCGTTCAAGCCCTTCCGTAAGAGTTACCGGCGGCTTGAAGCCGGTCATTTGTATCCCAGCCGATTCAAACATGGTATTGGCGCAAAACTTTTTCACCCGGATTGAACTGACGGGCAGCTTCTTGTGCAGTATCTTTGCCAGGAGATCAAAGCACAGACCGCCGGCTAAACCAACCCAATAGGGCCAGTAAAACAGCTTCCCAGGCTTTCCCAATATACGGCGCACCGCAGCGACTAGACCATTCATATCGAAATCTGGTTTGTCGATATAATTGAATAAATGTTCCCCGGGCGGGTTATTCAGATTGTATTCAATAAAAGCAGCAACGTTTTCAACATAAGCTATAGATTTGACATTTGTCCCCTTCCCCACCATAGGGAATTTACCCCCTGCAATTTGGCGTAACAGGTTATACACATTCCCTCGGTTTTGTTCACCAAAGATCACGGTTGGTCTGATAATCGTTAAGGAATTCCCGGAATCGGCAACAAGCCAGGTACGGTACTTTTC
>JAISGE010000025.1 GCA_031263265.1 Treponema sp. | reverse complement strand
CAGGTCCCATTCACGGTTATCCGGGACGGGGTATCCCAAAATTTCCAGGTGCGTATTGAAGCACGGACCGATACTGTGGCTGCGGATAATAAAAAGCTCTGGCCTGGGCTGTTTATCGTGCCCTTAACCGATGCAATCAGGGATAGCTTAAACCTCGATAGGAATGCCCAGGGCCTGTATGTGGCCCAGGTTATGCCTGAGACCCCTGCAGCTATTATCGGCTTACAGCGAGGGGATAGGATCACGGGCATTAACGGGGAGACGGTGCGGGATCTAACTGCCTTCTATAAGAGCTTACGGGAAAAAACCGACAGGGAATTGTGGTTTAACTTCATCCGGGGAGATGCTGCCCTGGAGACGCTGAAATTTAAGCGGTAAGGGAGCTGGAGCATGGCGGTCTTAGTACTCATGGAGGGTGATATTACCCGTTTAGCGGTGGATGCCATTGTCAATGCTGCCAACTCAAGCCTTTTGGGGGGCGGCGGTGTGGACGGGGCTATTCACCGGGCTGCAGGGCCTGCATTATTAGAAGAATGTCGCGGTATCGCCGCGGCACGAAGAAACCAGCCAGGAGGCGCCTGTCCTACGGGAGAAGCGGTGATCACCGGCCCAGGGCGGCTCTCCTGCAAAAGGGTGATCCACACGGTGGGCCCCATCTGGCATGGAGGCGCCCAGGGTGAACCGAGACTTCTGGCAGCCTGTTACCGGAACAGTCTCCTCCTGGCCGAGGAAGCAGGACTTACGAGCATCGCCTTTCCCAATATCAGTACGGGGGTCTATGGATACCCTAAGGCTGCTGCTGCAACGATTGCGGTTCAGGCAGTCAAGGCAAGCCTTCCTGAAACTCCAGGGATTAAGCAGGTTATGTTTGTCTGTTATGACCAGGAAAATTACGGGATATATAAGAAATTTACGGGCCCTCTGATAAGTTCCTCTGTATTCTTTGAGGTTAGGGGTTTTTGATGGTTATCAAGGCTTCCAGTTTTTCCTTTACCGAAAGGGGAAGCCTTAGAGTCTTGAGCCGGGATGTTTCCCCGGAACACAGGCTCACCTCTTTCCGGGGACAGCCCAGGAGTTTTGCCAAGAATGAACACAGTTCGGCGTTGGCCTTGCCTTGTTCCGGGGCAGCGGCAATCTTGACCCGCAGCCGGCCTGCGCTGAGGTTGAGTACTTGGGATTGAGATGCCCCGGGTAGGGCCTTAATAGCCAGGTACAGCCGGTCCCCGGAAACCCGGATACAAGATTCCATAGGGTAGCCCTTATTAGTACGCTCCGAAAGGGATAATCTCTTTGATTTCCACCCTAAACCGAGTACTTGCAGCCCATTGTCCTGCATCCATCCAATAGATAGGAAAACCAGCCAAACCAATATACCCCCGCACTTCTTTAGGACGGTTACGTTCACTCCCCCGGAGCATAGCCCGTACCGCTACCCGCGCCGCATCCTCTAACGCGGCTTTTTTAATGGCCAACCAGTCCCCTACTTCTACCGGATCCCCGAGCGGCCCGTGCCCTATGGCCTGGGCGGTCTGTACCTTACCGGACTTCCAGACTCCCATACGCCGCTTCTGGGCTTCATTGAGCCGGTAATCGGTCCAGAGGTACAGGCGCATATCCCGAACCTGGGCATCGGTAACATAAAGCCCTGGGTCTCCAAAGGGGATGGTTCCCAAGGGTGAAAGTTCAAAGCCTTCGGCTATCCCCCGCGCCTGTTCACCAATCGCATACTCAAAGGACCAGCCGTAAATCATGGCAGCATAAAACAGGGCCGATTCTTCCAATGCCCTCCGGTACGCGGATTCGGTGTCCAGAGGATAAACCAGATCCACATACGCACCGTACACCGGTTCCAGATCAACCCGTACCTCTCCCCGCAACACCTCTTGGGCAAACAGATTACCCACGTTGAACAGCAGGATAATAAGGGTATACCTCGATAACCTAAGCATGGATAATCCTGAGCTTAACGCCGGCGGATCAGGGAATTCCAGGGATTTTCACCGAAACGGATAAGGAAGTATATCCAGCCAAAGGCAAATCCCGCTAGGTGCGTAAGATGAGCTACCCCTCTCCCCATGCCGGTAACCGATGAAAAGATCTCGAGCGCCGTAAATCCCAGAACCATGATAGGCGCACGGAGCGGTAATATTCCCCAGATGAAAATCACCGCATCGGGAAACAAGGTAGCATAGGCCAACTGGACCGCAAATATGGCTCCTGAGGCGCCCAACAGAAAAACCCCATACGCGCCGGTAAACCAATACACCAGAAATGAAAATATCCCTGCTAATGTGCCGGTAAGCATATAATACAGCAGAAATTCTCGACTCCCTATATGCCGTTCTACCTGGGTACCGAACAGAAACAAGGCAAGCATATTAAAAAGAAGGTGGCTGAAGTTCCCATGGGCAAACATATAGGACACAAACTGCCATACCCATCCGCTCAACACAGCCCCTGGGTTAAGAGCCGCATAGTATTTCACCGGCGGGTATACCTGCTCCAGCAGAAACACCCCGATATTAAGTGCGATGAGGATCAGTGCCACATTATCATTCCGGTACCGGAAGGGACGGCGTAATAAGTTCATATTACCATAATACCATTCTGAGGGAAGCGGGTCAATTATTTTGCAAGTCAAGGCTCTTTCAAAGAGGATAAACACCGCGCTCCTTTTGTAGTATAGTCTGAGGCGAGGAGTAATGCGTAATGTTAGCTCATATAGATAACGGGATCGTCATCGATCATATTAAGGCCGGGCAGGGTATCAGAATTTTCAATTGGCTCGGCCTGGATAAAACCCCCCATACCGTGGCTTTTGTGGTGAATGCCAGCTCGTGTCAAATGGAGAGAAAGGACATGATTAAAATTAATAAGACCATGGACATCAACTTTGATATCCTGGGCCTTATTGATCCCAACATTACGGTGAATATCATTAAAAATGCAAAAATCAGCGAAAAAATCAAACTCTTTCTCCCAGAACGAGTGGAAAACGTGCTCATCTGTAAGAACCCCCGGTGTATTACCTCAACCGAGACCTACATCCCCCATGTCTTTCACTTAGAAAACCAAGAGCTTCGTACGTATCGCTGTGAATACTGTGATGAAATTCGTTCCACCGGGGACTTCCGGTGAGTCTTTCTCAAAGGCTGCTGCTGCAGGACTTTCATCTGGTTGATGAAACCACGGATATGCCGGGTTCGGTCTTGATCCAAGGGGGCCTCATCCTGGATGTATTCCCTCAGGGTACTAGGCTCCCGGAAACCCAGCTTCCCCTGGATCGGACTATCCACGGCGGGGGAACCCTGGTGCTCATGCCTGCATTGGTGGACCTCCATGCCCATTTCCGGGATCCCGGATACCCTGAAAAAGAGACCCTTGAGTCTGCATCCCTAGCCGCGGTAGCCGGAGGATATGGGACCGTGGTTTGTATGGCCAACACCAATCCGGTGATTGATACCCCGGCAGCAGCCCTGGCGCTCAAGAACCGGTCCAATGCCCTTGGCCTCATTGACCTGTACCCAGTCCTTGCCCTGACTCGGGGCATGGAAGGGGAGACCCTTTCGGACATGAGCCTGCTTAAAGGTCCGGCGCAAGAGACAGAACCCTGGGTCAGGCTGCTTTCTGAAGACGGCAAGGATCTAGGCTCCGATGAACTGCTGTTCAGGGCCTTTAAGGAAGCCCGCAGCCTAGAAATCCCCGTATCCTGTCACTGCGATGCAGAGGGGCCTGAAGTGGAAGCGGCAAAGGCCGCAGGAAACCCGCGGGAACTGTGGAGCCGTATTGCCGAGAACCGCGCTACCCAACGGGTCATTGAACTGGGCAAACAAGCGCAAGGGCATGTGCATATTGCCCATGTATCCACCAAAGAAGCGGTTGAACTCATCAGAACGGTTAAAACAAGCCTACCGGGAAATACGGCTCTCGGAGGATTCACCCTTACCGCAGAGGCAACGCCCCATCATTTGTACCTCACTCAAGAGACCGCGCATACCCTGGGGGCTGAAACCTGGGGCAGGGTGAATCCCCCCCTCAGAACCGAAGCGGACAGGCAGGCCCTGATCGAGGGCCTTATGGATGGAACCATTGACGCCATTGCTACCGATCATGCTCCCCATACGGCAGCAGACAAGCTCAGAGGCTTGCCAGGCTTTACCGGCCTTGAGACCAGTCTTGCCTTGGGCCTTACAGAACTGGTTCAACAGGACCGGCTCACCTTATCACGGCTCTCTGCCCTTATGAGTGCAGCCCCAGCCCGAATCCTGAGGCTTACGGATCGGGGCCGCATTGCCCCTCAACTCCGGGGGGATCTCATCGTGGTGGATACCGAGGCGATCTGGCAGGTAAATCCCAAGCTCTTCAAGTCCCGGGGCAAGAACTCACCCTTTACTGGTTTGGTCTGTACAGGGAAAGTACTCATGACCATCCATCAGGGCAGGATCGTTTTTGAATCCCCGTAAACCTTGATCGCTTAAGCGAGGTCCTGGTTGTATATTTCCCCCGGTATCCGCTATAGTACAGGAATAAACCGAATATGAACCAAGACAGCATCGTACATATTACCAGCGCAGATTCTTCTCCGGTCTACGAACTCTATCAATGGGGACTTGAGCTTATAAAAACCATTCAAACCATAGAAAATCCTTTCCTCACCGCAGTTATGCAGATTCTGACTGTGGGGGGCAGCCCTTACTTTTATCTACCGGTGATCCTTTTGGTGTTCTGGTGTGTCGATGAAAAGCAGGGCCTGCGTCTGGGAGTGCTTATCCTGTTGTCCACCTGGGTGAACGGAACCTGCAAAACCCTCTTAAAACAGCCCCGGCCCTATACCCTGGATCCTTCAGTAGGGCGGGGCTTTGAATCTTCCTATGGTATTCCTTCAGGTCATGCTCAAATGTCTCTGAGCTTCTGGATTCCCCTGGCTGTATGGATCAGGAAGACTGCGGTATGGATCGGTGCAGTCCTCATCATCCTGTTCATCAGTTTCACTCGACTCTACCTGGGGCTTCATTTCCCGACGGATATACTGGCAGCCTGGCTTGTAGGGGGCGGTATCCTGGGGCTTTATTACCTAACCCAAGGACCTCTAGAAAAAGCCCTTGTCCGCGGGGGAACCCGGTTACAGATGATAAGCGTCGCCCTGATTGCCCTAACTATGAATGCCCTGGGTACGGATCCTCGTCTGGGAGGCATCTTCCTGGGTTTCGGCACGGGCTACAGCTTGATGTTGAGCCGTTTTCCCTTCTCAGCTCAGGGGCCAATTCGAGGTAAAAAACCAGGGTTTCTGGTTCTGGCCGCGCGGTATGGGCTGGGAATTGTGGGAATCGCCCTCATCTATCAGGGGCTTGGGCTTATATTGTCCTGGGGCATGGCCTTGTATGAACTTGGCCGGTTTCTGCACTACGGCGTTCTGGGTTTCTGGGCGTCCGCAGGCGCGCCCTGGCTTTTTCTCCACCTCGGTCTTGGGGCAGGGTCTAAGGGGGCTGGGGAAGAAGGGGAGATCAACTGAGTTTGATGCTTTGGCGGTCTTGAGAAGGCCCAGATTTTTCTTGTGTATTCCCGGTAGACACGGTATACTTTTTATAAGCCCATGCAAGAGCATGAAGCAGACAAATATAAAGAGGAGAATAACGATGAAACGATTGAGTATAGTAAGTTTGGCCTTGTGTTGTGCGACCCTATGGGCCCAGGAGTCCTTATCGGTTTATACCACCCTAGAGGAACCTTTGGCCAAGGCCCTTTTTACACAGTTCCAACAAGAAACAGGTATCAACGTCAACTTTGTACGTCTTTCCGGCGGTGAGGCCGTAGCCCGGATGGAGGCGGAACAGGCCAATCCCCAGGCGTCCATCTGGGTAGGTGGGGTGGGTCTGGATCATATCACCGCCAAGTCAAAGAACCTCACTACCCCTTACCGGTCCCGGTATGCTAACAACATCCGGTCTGAGTTCCGGGATCCTCAAAATTACTGGATAGGCCTCTATGTGGGGCCCCTGACCTTTGTAACCAACTTGGATCGGGCCAAGACCTTGGGACTTACCCCTCCGAAAAGCTGGACAGATCTGCTCAAACCCGAATATAAGGGCCATATCCGTATGGCTAACCCCAACATTTCCGGTACGGCCTATAACGTGATCACCACGATCCGAACCTTAAACAAAGGTGATGAAAACGCGGCCTTTGATTACCTGAAAAAACTGGATGCCAATGTGGATCAGTACGCCCGTTCAGGTTCAGCCCCCGGTAAAAGCGTGGCAACCGGAGAAATCCCCATTGCCATTGGCTATGCCCACGATCAGGTGAAACTCAAGGCTGAAGGAGCTAATGTGGAGATCCATGCGCCTACAGAAGGTACGGGATATGAGTTAGCCTCTATGTCCCTTATCAAAGGGGGTAAGGATCAGGTAAATGCCCGGAAGCTCTATGACTGGATTCTTTCTTCTCCCAACGCCCAGAAGCTCTTTACTGATTGGTATTTGGTGCTTGTGGCCAATGGTGCAGCGAAACATCCCCAGGCTCTTTCCTTAGAGCAGATCAAGACCATCTCCCAAGACATGGCCTGGGATGGAGACTCGGTTAATAAGAATCGCCTTTTGGACCGGTGGAACAAGGATATTGATTCAAAACGATAACTAAACGCTGAACTGCCAGGAAGACACGATAGTAAAAACGGGTAAAAAAGAGCAATAAGGAGAGCCACCTATGATGACAAGAAGAAACCTGCTTAAGGTGTTTGTGGCTAGTCTGGTATTTGCGGTATGCGATATATGGATGTATACTTCCTTGTTGAGCTCCTTTCGTTCTTATTATGAGACTAACAGCCTCAGAGAGGTGAGCCTGTTTGCCAAAACTGCGCCCCAAGATCCTTTTTATTACGAAGAATGGATAGCAAGACTCCCCCAGGAACTTGAGGGTGCCCGGGGAATGGTCTTGGAACTGGACGAGCAGTGGAATTTCTCCCCTGCAGCTTCGGATCCAGTGGCCAAGGCCATCTGGGATACCTACCACGACAGCGCAGAATTTCAGAAAGGACTCGAAAGTGTCTATTACTTACTACCCTATAAACTAAGCAGCCCTATAAAGGGGATGGATGGTATCCAAGGGAACGAAAACTCCTCTGGCCGTTGGGTGTATCTTTTGCCGGTTCCTGATGAGTCGGGGTTTGATATTACCGGCGCAGTGCTCATCGCGATTCCTGAAGGAAGTGCCGTGCAATTTGAGGGCCTTCTGAGAACCCTGGCAATCCTCGCGGGGCTTATCTTCATTACCCTTTTTGCCGTAGGAACCCTAAGCCGGGATCCCATCACCGGGTATGGGGTGCTCTTCCTCTTTGGTATGGCCATCGCCTTTGTGGCCTATCCCCTTTTCGAGGCCTTACGCTTGACCTTTATTGACGCCGGGGTATTTTCTTTAACGATATGGAAACGAACGTTCTCCCCTCAATACCTGGTATCGCTCTGGGGTTCGGTCAAACTGGGCATCATCACCGCATCGGTTTCTACGGTGATTGGATTTGCCTTTGCCTTCCTCACCGAGCGTACCGGCGTGCGGGGGAAGAAACTCATCGGTACCTTGGCAACCATGCCAGTCATCTCCCCGCCCTTTTCCCTCACCCTCTCCATCCTGCTCCTTTTTGGTAATAATGGCCTCATCACGCATCAACTTTTGGGACTTCAGCATGTTTCGATTTACGGTCTAGGAGGGCTGGTTTTGGTACAAACTATCGGGATGTTTCCTATCGCCTATATGACCCTTTCAAGTGTCCTCAAATCCATTGATTCCACGGTGGAGGATGCGGCTTTGGATCTGCGAGCCTCCCGGTTGAGGACGTTCCTCACCATTACCCTGCCTTTGTCCTTGCCAGGGCTTTTGTCGGCATGGCTTTTGGTGTTTACCAATTCCCTTGCGGACTTTGCTAATCCCTTGCTCCTTGCAGGATCCTACCGGGTTCTTTCTGTGGAAGCCTATATCGAAGTAACAGGCCGGAGTAATTTAGGGGGCGGCGCTGCCCTGTCCCTCTTGCTCCTTATGCCTACCCTGACCGCTTTTTTTGCCCAACGGTACTGGGTGAACAAGAAGAGTGTGGTTACGGTTACCGGCAAACCTACTACCCGGCTTGCAGAATTGGCCACCAAACCGGTACGGATCTGCCTCGTGGCCTTTGTTGGCCTTTGCCTGGGGTTTATCCTGATCCTCTACGGTACCATCGTAGCAGGCTGTTTCGTGAAAAATTGGGGTATCGACTATTCCTTCACCTTGTCGAATATTGGAGAGGCCCTTGCACGGGGTAAACAGGCATTGGTCAGCACGGTAATCCTTGCCGCGATAGCTACGCCTATAGCAGGACTCATCGCCATGATTGCGGCGCTTATGGTGGTACGCCGGACCTTTGTAGGGAAACGGATCCTAGAAGTGCTGCTTATGACCCCCTTTGCAGTTCCCGGTACCCTCCTGGGGATATCCTATATCCTGGCCTTTAACAAGCCTCCCTTGCTTTTGGTGGGAACCGCAGCAATCATCGTGATCAACTATATTATCCGGGAACTACCAGTAGGCCTGGAAACCGGTGCGGCAAGTCTCCGTCAGATAGACCCTTCCATTGAGGAGGCTGCTCAGGATCTGGGAGCAAATACATCCCAGGTATTTACCTCGGTGGTGCTTCCCCTGATACGGCCAAGTTTCCTGACCAGTATGTCCTATACCTTTGTCCGGTCTATGACCGCAGTGAGCGCGGTGATCTTCCTAATTTCCGCCCGATGGTATCATCTCACCGTGCAGATCTACAACTTTTCCGAGAATCTCCGGTTTGGTCTGGCCAGTGTTCTTTCCACGGTACTCATCATCATCGTGCTTGCAGCCTTTGCCCTCATGCAGTGTATCGTCAGGGACCGGGGCTTAACCGAAAAGCGTATCATTCGGTAAAGGAGTATAATACCGATGAAAAAAAGTGTTTCTGTAAGCCTTGAAGGGGTAAGCAAGGTATTCAAGAATACCAAAGGGAAAGCCGATGTAGTAGCGGTTCATGCCTCAGATTTTACGGTTAATCCAGGTGAACTGGTAAGCCTTCTTGGCCCATCCGGTTGTGGCAAGACCACTACCCTTAGAATGATCGCAGGCTTCGAGCTTCCTACTACCGGTAAGATACTCATCGGTGCTGAGGATGTGACCATGTTGCCTCCCAATGCCCGGGATACTGCCACGGTGTTTCAGAGCTATGGTCTGTTTCCCCATCTGACTGTAAAGGAAAATGTGGCCTATGGTCTGAACTATGGGAAAAGTGGAAAATATGGAAAAAGCGGGAAACCACAAAAGCTTCCCAAGTCGGATATTGCCGAGAAGGTTCGGGAAACCCTGGCCTTGGTGGGCCTCAGTGAGCTCCACGACCGGGCTCCTGGCCAGCTTTCCGGGGGTCAGCAGCAGCGGGTTGCCTTGGCTCGAAGTCTCATCGTAGAACCTGCAGTGCTCCTCTTGGACGAGCCGCTCTCCAACCTGGATGCCCTGCTCAGGGAACAGATGCGGGTTGAAATCCGGCGGATTCAGAAAAACTTGGGGATCACCGCCGTGTATGTTACCCATGACCGTGTAGAGGCCATGAGTCTATCCGACCGGGTCATTGTTATGCGGGATGGAAAAATCGAACAAATAGGCAGTCCCCAGAGCATATACGAAGATCCGGTTTCCCAATTCGTGGCAGGTTTTGTGGGAAAGGTCGCCTTCTTCCCGGTTGAGGATCTTGAAAAACAGGATGGCGCCTGGAATTGCCGATTAGGCCGCCGGACATTGCGGGTACATCGTTTTGCGTCAGATCTGGAGGTAGGAAAACCAGGGCTTGTCATGGCCCGGCCTGAATCACTGCGCTTGGTGGAACCTGGCTTAGGGTACATAGATGGAACCGTTCATCTGAACGTCTATCTCGGGCATAGTATCGAGACGTTCGTGGAAACGGTTTATGGGGAAATCCTCATCCAAGTTGATGATCCCGCGTCAAAACAGCTTTTTCCTGAAGGAACCGCAGTTTCCATTGACTTTAGCCTTGACCGGATACGGCTCTTGCGAGGATAAGCACATGCTGCAAAGCCTTCTGGTTAATCATAGAGCCTCTTGCAAAAGCCCACTTGACGTCTGACTGGCTTTCCTGTATATATAAGCGTGTTGTAGAGTCAAAACTCGGGCGGGGTTTTGCAAGAGGCTCTATAACTGGGTGTGGCCAGCCGCAAAAAACAGGAACGAAGGGACGTACGCCCCATTTCCTGCGTAGAGGATTCCCACATCGCCCACCGCAGGTGTTTTACGGAGGTTCATTATGAATAATACATTGGATGTTATCAAGAAAAGGCGCAGCGTTCGCAACTTTAAGTCAGAGCAAATTGCTGATTCAGAAATTGCCTCTATTATAGAAGCCGGTATGTATGCGCCATCTGGCAGAGGGGATCAATCATGGTATTTTACCGTTGTGCAAAACACCGAATTGTTGTATGAAGTCTCTGAAGCAGTAAAACGTATTTACGCATCCTTAGACAATCCGTTTCTGCAAAGTCAGGGGAAAAACGAAAAATACCATTTATTTTATCACGCGCCAACGGTAATAATCGTTTCCGGCAACAAAGATGCCTTGCTTCCCGAACTTGACTGCGCTGTCTGTGTTCAGAATATCCTCATTGCCGCTGAATCATTGGATATTGGATCATGCTGGATTAGCGGGATTGACTTGCTTGCGGCTACTGAGGAAGGGCGTCCGATTATAAAAAAACTAAACATTCCCGATGCTTATAAACCGTATGTTTCAGTGGCATTAGGTTTCAAAAAAAACGAAAACCCCAAAGCCGCGCCACGAAAGGAAAATAATATACATTTTATAAGGTAGCATACCTTATTGTTTTTAACGTAACACAAAACCATCTCGCCATTTTTGGCGAGGCGTTTCGTACCAGTGATTATCGTGTCCTCCGCAACTTCTTGTCTTTACCAGGATTTTCTTATGGCTAGATAATTCCAACCTTTAGTATACTGGTATTCCACACTATCCATGATACGTTTTGTCATCAATATCCCAAGCCCCCCTATTTGCCGTTCTTCGATGGGTGCGGTGATATCCGGATCTTGATGTTCAAGAGGATTGTACTGTTTACCCTGGTCGGCAAAGATAATGATAACCGTGGGCTGCTTGGAAGTCGGATCCATCTTACAGTCGATCCGTACCACTCCTTGTTCTCCTTTAGGATATGCATAATGAGCTATATTGACAAAAATTTCCTCTGCTACAATTTCGATATACCGTACTATTTTACGGGGACACGCAGCTTTTTCTACTATAATACGAATAAACTCAAGGGCTTTTTCTAATTGAGTAATCTCCGCGGGGAGGGTAATAACTTGCACCCCTGTACTTGTTGCCATACGCACAATCTCCTCGGTAAACAATAAACTTGTTCGGAAACTTTAATTTCCGAACAGGTCTAATCAATGACCCTACCACCCGCAGCTACTATCTTTGACTACGGTATGGCCAATGTTCTTTCCGCCTCACCTTACAGTTTTATCTCTAATGATAGGTTCCTCTGTTGCAGATCTGCTTGAAGCCGCAAGAAAACACCGAACCCTTCTTTGGATATATAGGTCAACTGACTAAAATCAAGGATTACCTTCGTAACATTTGATCCCAGTTGCTTTATTTCCTCCTGCAAAACCGCAGTAGTTTCCGTATCCAGACGTCCGACAAATGATAACAGATATTCAGTTCCCGCATCATCTTTTTGCAGGATCATTTTCTCTTCCTGAATGAACATTCCGGTGAACCCTGCACGCTCAATCATAGCCTGCACCGGTTCACTGATATGCTGCAACTCAAAACGTCTATTTTTATTGGTCATGCTTTTTTGTATAGCCAATAAAACTTCAAAGCCACGACCGGATATACTGCTTAACTTAGTACAATCCAGATAGATCGTGGTAAATTCATTTCCCACTTGATACAGTTCTTTCTCAAGCAGTGGAGCGGTTTCATCATCTATTTTTCCGGCAAGAGCCAAGGTTAGTTTGGTCTTAGTGGCCTCCTTTCGTATGAGTACCATTTTTTCTTCCTGCGTCAACAGACCTACAAGACCGGTCATCTCAAATATCGATTCAAGCGATTGGTTTATGTTTTTGATAAACATTTTTCCGTGGCGTTCTTTCATAATTTTCTGGATCTGCAATAATACCCGCAGTCCTAAACTAGATATGTAAGTTACCTTTAAAAAATCAAGCACTACTGTCTTGATATCTCCGTCCAAACGCCATACTTTTCTTTCCAACTCAGGAGCGTCTAGCGTATCTAAACGTCCTTCAGGGGATAGAATTACTTTTGTATTTTGTCTCTCTGTACCTATAAACATTTGTCTTCTTTCTTCTCTTCTAGTTTTGAATGTGTATCTATGTGAACTTTTTACAATCAAGCATCAGCATGGTGATATCATCAGCCTGTTCTGCGCCATCTGCAAAGACCTCGATTTCATGCAACATATCCTGGATATAGTCATAGATCGTGTTGTTTTTTGTTATACCTGCATTGAGTATCTCAAGAATACGCGGAGAACTAAATTGCTCGTCCTTGGTATTCATGGCTTCGTTCACCCCATCGGTGTATAAAAAGATCATATCATCTTTTGCGAGGCTTACCTCCATCATCTTAAACCGTATATTTTCCATGGCACCTAATATGATACCCGGCTTTGTGGCAAGCCAGGTGAACTTGTCTTGTGCATGCTTGATTACCGGAGGATTATGCCCTGCATTAACATAGGTAAACTTTCCGGTGTTGGTCTCCAGTAAACCGATAAACGCGGTAACAAACATACTGGTATCGTTATTTTCGCATAATTGATTGTTCACCGCATAGAAAACTTCATTCAAGGGCTTATCCATTTGCGCTTGATTCTTAATCAAGGTTTTTGCAATAACCATGAACAACGCTGCGGGTACCCCCTTGCCTGACACATCCGCTATGACTACCGCCAGCTTGTTCTTATCCACAAAGAAGAAGTCGTAAAAGTCTCCTCCCACTTCTTTAGCAGGGTGCATCTCTGCATAAACATCGAAATCCTGGCGTTCAGGAAAAGCGGGAAAAATACAGGGCAGCATACTGGCTTGTATCTTGGTGGCTACATTCAATTCTGTACTGATTCGTTCTTTTTCAGCGGTAACGTACTGGATATTGTCGATCATCTGGTTAAAGGCATCTGCGAGGGTCTCAAGTTCATCACCGGTCTTAACCTCAAGACGGTGATTGAAATCGCCGGCGCTGATAGCGTAGGTTCCGTTGCTCAAGGAAATGATAGGCGCAGTGAGACTGTTGGATAAACGGAGGGCCAGGAAAATAGTTAGGAGAACAGTGAGCAAGTTAACCGTCAATACGATCAAACAGATCAGTAAAATAGTACGATCAATCTGGGTAATTTTACTCTTAGTAAGCTGTATAATATTCTGCTCTATAAGCCGGGCAGGGATGATGATCTCTTCAACAGGAACCACAACGCCGATACTCCAATTAATAGAAGCAAGGGGGTGATAGGCGACATAAACCGGTACTCCATCCACTTCAAGTTCCATAAGTCCCTTTTCCTGGTTTATCATCCTCTGTGCCAATTCCCGGAGACCAGGGTTATTACTGTGCAGGTAATCCTCACCCACGATAGCGCCATTCTCGTCAGTACGGATATCGGTGATCCTGGGACTCAGGATCACCTGACCTTTCTCGTTATTAAGCAGGAAGGCGTAACCGGTCTCTCCAATCTTGGTGGAATCAATAATCTGGTTTATATTTTCCGATAAAGACGTACCACTACCGGCCACACCTTTGAATATCTTGCTTCCATTTGAGAGATCATAAAAAGGCATGGCACAGGAGATACTGGCACCTCTCCCTGAAGAATCAGCAAAGATATCAGTCCA
>JAISGE010000132.1 GCA_031263265.1 Treponema sp. | reverse complement strand
AGGATATACTGTATCAGTTTAATGCATACGTGTTATTTTGGGATTATTAGTGTGTTATTATGATACATTTTTTGATGCTATCCCTTGAGCAGTGGGGAATTAAGGTACCAGATACATGGTACTTGCCATATACTCCCTCTTTAAGGCATAGTAGAGTTATTCATGACTATAAGCCAGGAAGATGCTTTGTACGATTTTCTCGAAAATGTTACCCAGCCTTTTACGCCGGAAGATGCAGCAGTTCATATTCGTAAACATAATCATCAGAAAATCGGACATTTGACGGCAGAGATCGCTTCATTTATGGATTCCCGGAAGATTGCGTTCCCCGTGGACCCCAAAAGATGGCTTTCCCGGCGGGGTTGTTTTGAGCCGGTTCGGTTTGTTATCAATCCAACCCGCTTGGAACTGCTTAACGGCATCTTGATTCCCGGTCATCGCTGTATCCCCTTTGCCAATCCCGTACTGTTCCCCCAAGAATACCTGTTTTATTGGGAAGGTGTTCTCATTGCCTGTACCACTATTGAGGGGTCGCCGGAAGAATTCTATCCCTATTACAGCATCTATGGGGAAGAGTACGCTCCCCAGTATGTAGCCCGGGATAACCCTGAGAATGAAGCGGCTTTCAACTACGATCCCTACGATGATCCTTTTGAGGTTTCCATCAAGGTCCTGGATATGCGGAACATATACCGGGAATCCTCTTTTGTGCCAGGGGATCGCTTTGTGGTTCGTACCCTGAATTGGAAGGAAGGGAGATTTGAACTAATCCGGGTGGATAAAGAGCAGTGGCCCAAGGCTGCCTTACAGGATTGGTACGCGGCGGCTGAACAGGGGTTTAAAGCGTCTTTTGAGCAGTTTGGCCCGGGTAATTCTACGGAAGAACAAATCGCCTTTGCCTATTGGTATGGAGGGGAACGGATGCGGGATGTACCGGCATATTCCTTGGAAGATTTTTTATACGATAAAACCGAAAGCATTGAAATCGCCACCTATGGGATTGAAACCCGGTTCTGGTATGCAGGTAAAGAAATCCCCGATCATAAACTCCTGGAATCAAATCAGAACCTGCCGGATCGCAGTGTGATCGAGGAGCTTCTCTACAAAAAACGAATACCGGTATCGGAATATGTGGTTTTGTCTTATGTACGGGATGCGCTGTTTCGTAATGACTTGGATATAGCCCATATTATTGAACGGATCATTCCTCCGGTCTTGGGTATAACTGAACGGGAATGGCATTTTTTTGCAGGATATATTGAGGATGTTCTTGATGAACTCAAGGAGACCTATAGTCTTTTCAAGGATACTGCTATGGGTCCGATACGGCAGCGGGTGGGAGAACTGCATACCGCGGTGCTTGACTTGACGGTCCGTCTTCAAAAAGGGGAGATTGACGGGTCTTGGTTGCCCAAACACACCTTCATCATTCTTTCCCAGATTCAGGGACATGCCGCAGGAGTGCTTGAGGATCTCAGTACCGATGAGGTGCTCCCGGCAGTGGAACTGGAAGCCCTGGATAATTCTCTGGATAGCATGATCGAGACCTACGAGGATATCAAAGAATTGATCGATGAAGCCTTGGATAGTTTCAGGCGGAATAATCTTTCGGTGGTAAAGCTCAGAAGTACCCATACCAAAGAGGGCCGGATTATTCAGGCAGGGATAGGCGGGACCGATGTATGGCGCCGTATCGCTGTCCCGGAAACCTGCCAGCTTGGAGAGCTGCATCGGATCCTTCAGGCGGTTTTCGGCTGGACCGCGGTCTATAGGTTTCGTTTCCTCTGTGCTGCGCTTCTGTCGCAACGGCCGGTCAGTCAGGTTATCCTCTACCGTGATACTAAGGTGGGGACGCCCCAGCCGGAAGATCCAGGGCTGGATCTCTCCATGACCGTAGAGTCCCTGAGTACTCAGGGTATTACCGAATTATCCTATGAATATGGAACAGCCTGGACCGTGAAGATCATCATCCTTTCCCGGCTGGATATCGATAAGCAGGAAGCGATCCGGTGTATTGCCGGCGCAGGAGCGGCTCCCCCTGAATCCATGGACGGCCCAGTCCGGTTTCGGAAATATATAACTATGCTTGAACAAGGAAGTTTTGCCGAACAGCAAAAGGTCCTCCATGAATTGGGTCAGCATTTTGATCCTGAAAACTTTGATATGGACGCCTGCAACCAGCGTTTACAGCATATCTAAGTCGAACCGTAAAGGAATCAGTATGAAAAAAAATAGTGAGGAATACGGTCTTATTGACCTGATACAACGCGGGGGGATATACCAGGATATTCCCGGAACCACCCCGTCAGAAGTGCTGGCCAACACGATCCAGACCATAGCCCTCCCTCCCTCCATTACTAGGGAGGACTTGCTCAAGGCGGTCCTGGAGCGGGAGGACCTCATGTCCACTGCCGTGGGAAACGGTATTGCCTTGCCCCATCCTCGGAACCCCATCATTACCTGTCCGCAGGAGCAATTCGTGAGCATCTGCTTTTTACAGCAGCCTGTGGATTGGAAAGCCCTGGATGGTACGGCGGTGCATACCCTATTACTGATTGTTTCGGCTTCCGCGAAATCGCATCTCCACACGCTTTCCCGGATCACCTTCTTTTGCCAGCAAGAATCTTTCCGTCGCCACTTGCAAAGCCATGCTTCTTTGGAACACATGAGCGCGCTTATTCAGGCAATTGAACAGACCTGGCATTGATCGTATGCCGAATACGTACCCATTCTTCCAGCGCTGCTCTTAGGGCGTTCCGATCAATGCCCCAATTTCGCTGGAATCGTTTCAACAGCCAATCCGACAGGGCCATGAAAGACCAGAAAACCGCTTCCCCTTCAGGAACAATATCGGGAAGCACCGGGGTAAAGGCCCCCCGATTAACGATAAGCTCCCAAAAACGGGCGAAGTTCTGTAGCTGACCCAGGTCTTCTGGAGCAAGGGCTGCGGTTTCTAAAACCTCGTAGGGCGGTTCCAGGGCATAACGCATCTTATAGGTTTCGTTGTACCGGGTAATGGGGGTTCCAGGAAGGCATTTTAAAATACCCAGTTGAATCTCCGTAGGCCGTACCTGCCACAATCTGTCAAAGCCCTCGGCAAAGGACCGTATATCTTCCCCAGGAAGCCCGGCAATCAGATCCGCATGAACTATGGCCGTGGTCTTGTGCCTAAGAAAACTCAGCAGCTCCAGTTCCTGCTCAGGATCACTAGGACGGCCTATGAGGGCCGCGGTCTTAGGGTTGAAGGTTTGGATGCCTATTTCCAGACGCAAGGTTCCTGGGGGAAACCGAGTCAACATTTCCCGTAGTTCCCGGGGAAAACGGGAGGGGAGCATCTCAAAATGAACCCACAGCGGTTGAACAGGATGCGTTCCCTGGGTGGACCGCTCAAGGTATTCCAAAAACAAGGCCATGATATGCGTGGCCCGGGGTATATCCAAGTTGAAACTGCGATCCAAGAATTTAAAAGATCGAGCGCCCCGATCCAGGAGTGTTTGCAGATCGTCAAGCACCGTATCCAGGGGAAATACCCGAACTCCCTTGCTTAAAGAACTCAGACAAAACGCACAAGCCAGGGGGCAGCCCCGGGAAGACTCCACATACGTCAGCTTGCGCAAGAGATCTTCTTCGGTGTAGAGCCGGTACGCTGAGGCGAGAGAGGATATATCTACCGGCTGAGGCTCGATGAATTTTCCCGATAGCCGTTTAACCGAAGGAAGGGCCTCAATTCCGTCTCTGGGAGCGCCGGTACCCAGGACGAGTCCGCAGAGCTCCCGGAAGATCCACTCCCCTTCCCCCTGAACCACCCAATCTGCATGGCTGATAAGCGGGGAGTCTGCCTGAAGGTATGATGCCTCTGGTCCGCCCAAGATGATAAACGGTCTTGGGGAAATACCCCCGTCCCAGGCTTTGTTCAGGGCATCCAGAAGCTCAACCGTTGCCTTATGGTTCCAGATGGAAACCGACAGTCCCAGGATCCGGGGGGCCGCAGCAAGAATAGGCCCGGTCTTCTCTGCTAAAGGCTGGCGTAGGGCGAATTCCAGCAGTGCCGCCTGCTCTTCGTATTCCCCAAGATTAGCCTTGAGAAGCCTAAGCCCTAAGGAAGGATGGATCCACTTGGCATTGATCGTAGCAAGAAGGATAGGGGGCACGGTTAGAACGAGGTATCAAGCGAACGGAATCCTGCAGCCCCGAAAAGGTTCAGCGTTCCCGTAGCCCATTCTTCCATAGATTCCTTGACCAGATGGTCCACATCCTGCCACGAATTCGCCCGAGGCCCGGGAAGCTGCCGGTTGGTTGAATTGGTAAACACAATGGTTTTGCATCCATGGGCCCTCAGCCGGATGATATTGGCAGGGCTGTCGTCAATGTAGACATGGGCGCCTACCGCGCCCTTATCATTCATAAAACAGATATCCCAGTAGGGTATGTCGTACGTATCCAGCCAATCCACGGTCTGTGTAATAGAAGTTTTATGGGAATATTTGAGGAAGAGCCTATGGGTGATGATACGGATCCTGATGCCCCGGTTAGAAAGCTTGCGTAACACTGCGGGAGCGTCCTTAATCGGCTTCATATCCCGGAACAGGTTCCGCTGGGTTACCGCAAAACGGTGCAACCGCTCATACCCGCCATATTCAGCAATCCCCCATTCCTCAAGGCCGTAACTTACCTCGGTGGTGAGGGCGGCTTCTGGCCTCTGCAGCCATTCCGCAGCAATGCTGCGTATAGCCCCGTAAAAATCCCCCACCACTCCGTCGAGATCAACCCCTAATATGAAACTGCTTTCGTCCACTGCTCGATCCTTAACCTATGGCGTATCCTACTTTACCGTAAGCAATTCGTAGGTTCCATTACCCAAGCCAATCTTCTCCGCGTGGCTTATCTGGAACCGCCAATCCGTAGTAGGATGAACGTCGGTCAGGTGATCATGATGGGTTAGTTCCCGTTCTGATAGGATGCTGGTACTGATCCCCGGGGCAGCATTCACCGCATCAATGCAGGCTTTATCCAAGGCAACCGGATCAAAACTCGCAAAGATCCCAATATCCGGCACCACCGCCGCATCGTTTTCCCCGTGACAGTCACAGTAGGGGGAAACCTGGTTTACCACGCTGATGTGGAAATTGGGCCGCCCTTCTAACACGGCTTTGGTGTATTCTGCCATCTTACCATTCAGGATTGCATTGCTGATTCCGCTATTATTGGCAATAGCATGGTAATTACATGCCCCCATACACCGGCCGCAGCCCACGCACAGAGCCGGATCGATCCGGGCTTTCTTGTCTTCTCCCCATAGAATGGCCTTCTGGTTACAGAATTTGGTACAGACCCGGCAACCCATACAGACCTTAGGGTCAACCTCAGGTTTACCTTCGTTGTGCATCTGCATCTTCCCTGCCCGGCTGCCGCTTCCCATGCCGATGTTTTTGATTGTCCCCCCAAAACCTGCCACCTCGTGGCCCTTGAAGTGGCTTAGAGAAATGAGGATATCTGCATCCATGATCGCCCGGCCTATCAGCGCGGTTTTACAGTAGATGCCCCCGATAACCGGAACTTCCACGTCATCGGTACCTCTAAGGCCGTCAGCGATGATGTTCTGACAACCGGTGGACAGGGGAGAATAGCCATTTTCAAAGGCCGCGTCCATGTGTACCAAGGCGTTGTTACGCCTCCCCACATACAAGGTGTTACAGTCGGTGAGAAAAGGCCGACCCCCTCGTGCTTTAATCCGATCTGCCACGGTTTTGGCAAAATTAGGCCGCAAGAAAGCTAGATTCCCCGGCTCGCCAAAATGTATTTTGATTGCCACGTATTTTTGCTCAAAGGGGATCTGCTCGAACCCTGCGGTACTGATGAGCCTTTCCAGCTTAACAAGGAGGCTCTCCCCCACTTTACACCGCATGTTGGTAAAATAAACCTTAGATGTACCCATTGTAATGCCCTCTCTTATCTAGGATCCTGTGGGATTTTGGTGAACCGTCATTTCCCGTAAATCCCTGAGTTAAAATAAGGCGATTGAAATGCAATGTCAAGACCTATCGAACTCAAGGTTATACAGGACCATTTTATGCGCAAAGCCCAACAAACTCCTAAGATCCGGCTACCTTAAACTTTGCCATTTCTTCAACAAGGCTGCTGATATTAGCCTTATTTTTTTCACTGATCTCGTTAATGTGGATAACCGTACTGTTTATCTGATCCGAACCAATGGATATTTCATATATCTCTTCATCAATTCTTCGGGTTAGTCCCTCAAGGTTATCGCTTTGCCGTAATATCTCCCGGCACTCCACCGTCATATCTTCCGACGCCCGGTAGACTTCCCCGGTAACCTCATTCAGGAGGGATATGGCTTCCAGAATGTTTTTGCCACTGGTTTCCTGTTCTTCCATGTCGGACAGGATCCCTGCCTCCTGTTCGGATACCATTTTAACTTCCCGCTCAATAAGTTCAAAATGTTTGAGGATACCCTCCGTTGCCTGGGCTATGGAACCGATAGATTCTTTAATATTTTTAAGCACACCCCCGGTGGTCTTCGATTGTTCCGCAGCGGTTTCCGCCAGTTTCCGTATTTCATCGGCCACCACGGCAAAGCCCTTTCCCGCTTCTCCTGCGTGGGCCGCTTCTATGGCGGCGTTCATGGACAGGAGGTTGGTCTGGCTCGAAATATTTTCCATCACCGCGTTAATTTCCAGAAGCCCCTCTGAATCCCTGGCTATTTTTTGAATAGATGTGGAAACGTTTTCCAGATCCGTCCTGCCGGCCTCCGAAGATTCCGTCAAGGATTTAATATTCCCGGTGTTTTTTACGAGGGTCTCGGTTACCGCATGAATATGGGCGAACATCTGTTCAATCGCGGTTGAAGATTTGGAAACGCTGTCGGACTGAACCGTAATATGATCATGCAGGCATGTGGGCGGAAAGGTCAATCCCCGTATCGGAAAGCTGGGCGGCCTGCATTTTAATAACACTTATCAGCTCCTTCATTTTGTCAAAGGTCAGGTTGAAAAAATCCGCCAGTCTGCCGATCTCGTCCCCGTGGCGGATCGTAAGCCGTTTGGTCAAGTCCCATTCCGCGGCGATTTCTTTAAGCATAGCCTCCATCCTGCCCAAAGGCCCAAGGGTGGTTCCAATAACGATATTGATGATGATAAAAATCAAAAAGATCACCAGCAGAGTTAAAAGGAAGATCGCGGTCATGGGGGATGATAAAAACAGCAAAGCGGTAATGGGCATAAAAGCCGTGATGTACCAATCAAGGAGGGGTATTCTGCCGACCGCTGTTTCCTGATTACCGGAAAGGAAAGTAGCTACTTGGGTCCCCTCAAGTTTTACCGCCTGTGAAACGATCTCCTCCCCGGTCGTCCCTAGAAAATCGTCAAGCGAAACCTTATCTATCAGCAGTTGATCATCCGGCGCTCCGGTTATTTCGTTCTGCCGATTAAACAGGTAGAGGCTCATGCTGCCGTTTAGATCCGTATAGAAGGAGTCGATGAATCCAGTAAGCTCTATGCCGGTTCCCACGATGCCAATGGCCCGCCCCTGGGAAAACACCGGTGCGTTGATCCAGAGCAGGTTTTTTTTAATATTGTCGTTATAGTTAATGTTAAAATTGTACCGCTTGGTCTCGTAAAGCGTCATGTTGTACCAATAGTCATCAGGATTATTGGGATCAAGGGTATACGCATAGGCATCATCGGAGTAGAAGCGTTTGTCGTGATCGTTTATCCAAAAAATCGAGTTCCCCCTGAAGGCGCCGCGGTATCCGGCAATTTCCTCAAAGGCAAGCCGCTCCAGGTCAGGGTCTTCGGGCCGCAGAAAATAATTTACAATAAGCGGCGAACCCGCCATTTTAAGGGCGATGGCTATTTCCAAATTAACCGACGCCTCCAGCTTGAGGACGTTAGTTTCAAGTACCCGGGTCAATTCATGGGCGGCATTTGTCTGGACAATCTGCCGCAGTGAAAAGAAAAAGGCAACGGTTCCTGCTCCCGCGATGACCAGAAAGAAAAGAGCGGAAAAACCAAGAAAGCGCCACTTGAGTGAAACCCTCTTGACCAAAATTTCTTCCATAATATATTCCTTTTATGCTATGACACTAGCATATAGAATATTTTTAATCAATCTTGCAAGTATCTTGTCAAAAATCGTAATACCACGTGAGTTCGATGGAATAACAGGAACCCCACGCTCATCAGGATCGGGGTCGTGATCAGGCTTAGATCGAGTCTCCAGTATGCCATCGAATTTACATTTTTTAAGGACATAATGAGAAAACGCTGGTATACTATTCCTATTATTATCCTCCTGGTAAGCCATACCGGGTGGTACGAGAGCATAAGGAGTTATAGTATGGGAAAATCACGTCGGGGATCGAATCTCGGTCCGAATCAAGGGGTAGCGAAGAAGTGGTATAGCTGGTATTTTGAGTTCAATTTGCTGTACCGGATTCTCATAGGGCTTGTGCTGGGGGTCATCTTGGGCCTGACTTTGCGGGAGAAGATCCTCTGGATAGCCCCTTTGGGAGACCTCTTTGTACGGCTGCTCAAGATGATCATGATGCCGATTATCTTATCCACCCTTATTGTAGGGGCTTCGTCGGTCAGCCCTGCCAATCTGGGTAAAGTGGGTGTCAGGGTTATTGTTTTTTACCTGATTACTTCTGCGGTGGCGGTAGTCATCGGATTGTTTATGGGTACCGTGTTCCGCCCGGTGGCAGAATTGACCAGTCTCGCCGAAGCAGTAGGCACGGAAGTTGAGGCTCCTTCGATAACCCAAACCTTGCTCAACATTGTTCCCACCAGTGTGGCGCAAGTGGTGGTCAACGAGTCGATTCTAGCGGTTATTTTCTTTGCCCTGGTCTTTGGCATGGGAATTTCCTATTTACGGGTGTCTCATAATGAACGGATCAAGAAAGGGGGAGAACTGCTGTATACCTTCTTTGACGGTATCGCGGAAGTAATGATGCTGATCATCAAGGGGATCATGCAATACGCGCCTATCGGCGTTTTGGCGCTTGTTTCGGTGGTCTTTGCCTCCAACGGCCCCAAGGTGATAGGTTCTCTAGGCCTGGTAACCGCCGCCTGTTTTGTTGGGTATGCCCTGCACGTCATCCTGGTGTACGGAGGCTTGGTCAAAGTCTATGGAGGACTGAGCCTAAAACGGTATTTCAAAGACGCCAAAAACCCCTTTATCACCGCTTTTGTAACCCGCAGTTCTAACGGAACCTTGCCGGTCTCTATGCAAGCCGCACAAAATCTTGGGATACCCAAGGATATTTACTCCTTCTCCCTACCCTTGGGAGCTACCCTTAACATGGATGGCACGGCGATATACCAGGGGGTTTGCGCGGTCTTTATCGCGCTTTCAGTATGGGGACGGGCCTTTACATTCCCTGAGATGGGGATCATCGTGGTTACCGCAACCCTCGCCTCCATCGGTACGGCCGGGGTTCCTGGCGCAGGGGCCATCATGCTGCTTTTAGTGCTTGACAGCGTCGGGCTACCGGTTATTGCCGGAAGTCCTGTAGCTGGGGCATACGCCATGATCTTGGGTATAGACGCCCTGCTTGACATGGGACGCACCGCCCTTAATGTAACCGGAGACCTTTCTTGTACCACCGTAGTGGCCAAAAAGCTGAACCAATTGGATATAAGTAAGTGGAAAACCTAAGACTTGACCGGGAATAGCTGATATGACCAGAGTCCGCCGGTTAATCCCAAGCATCGGCGCCGGCGGACTCATCAATTCTTTTTTAAATGTACAAACTTTTTAAAATAGGCATACTTTTTTACATAGTGCGTTTTACCGCTACTTTTTTACCTCTTTTTTTACCTGTTATATTACGCCGGTGCGGGCGGGTAGTAGTCTTTCTCATTCGCTTGTACGCTGTACCTGCTCTCGTACCTTATATATTATTTATCTTACGGATGAGGCATACAGTCTACGAATTTTTTACAATTTATAGTATTATTTTACGATTAAAATACGTATAAACGGGTAAGCTAAGCAGATTTTTTTTGAAACAAAGATAAAACTAAGCACTATGTAAGGGGAACGCATATATGAACAATAAAGTGGTTATTTTCGATCTGGACGGTACGTTAGTGGATACCCTCGCGGACATCGCTGCCTCTATGAATCGAGCCTTAGAACTCCAGGGTTTTCCCCCGGTAGCGCTTCAGGAATATATCTCAAAAGTAGGCTGGGGCATACACCGGCTTGCCCTACTCGCCCTCCCGCAAGCAGTGCAGGAGGGAAGGGAATCCATCGCCGATGTGGTAGCCGAACATGCTACCCGATTTTACGCGGAACAGCCCCTGGTATATTCAGCCCCCTATCCGGGTATCCAAGAACTGGTAGCTACACTGAAACGAGGCGGCTTTAAGACCGCAGTCTTGACCAACAAACCGGATCCAGTGGCACAACTGGTAGTGAACGGCCTGTTTCCCCGAGGTTCCTTTGACCTGATCCAAGGAGACCGGGCCGGGTTTCCCCGGAAACCGGATCCAAGGGCTCTGCAGGATGTCCTCAGGGCATTGAATACCTCCCCGGAAGACAGCATCCTGGTAGGTGACTCGGAGATCGACATGGAAACCGCCCATGCCGCGGGCTGCTATGCCGTGGGGGTAAGCTGGGGATTCAGACCACGACGGGTCCTGGAACAAAGCAATGCAGCGCGTATCATCGACCGGCCCGAGGAACTGCTGGCTCTGGTCAGAAAGCCCTGATAAGCCCCAGCATACCCAGGGATTCCCTACAGATCGAGGGAGCCTACATAGGTATCGTATACGTCCTGGGTAACCTGGACTGTTTTTTCCGCTTCTTCAAGGCGGCTATACAAACCGTCAATGGCTTCATCCTGGCTCAACAGGCGTTTGAGGTATTCCTGACCCTGGGAGCTCTGATTACCCACGGCTTCCAGATTACGCCGGATCCGCTCCTGCTCGGAAATCAGCCGTTCTCGTTGATTGTTCAGGTTGGCTAGGGCTTGTTTTGCTGCATCAGCGGTTTGTTTCAACTCAATAGCCTGCTGCAAGGCGGACCGCACCTGCTCAGGGATTTCTTCGTTTCTGGTATAGCTTACCCATGCAGGAAAGCTCAGTTGGGTCAGAAGGATCTGTTCTTCCAGGGTTTGTTCTTCTTTTACCACCATACTGACTTCCCTGCCCTCAGGGAGGGTCTGGACGAACCGGTACACGGTATCAGTTCGAGTATCAAAGGAGGCCGGTTCGGTAAGGCTGGTCTCCCGGGTGATGGGATGTTCCAGGATAAGCCGCCGGGCAGTACCGGAAGCGTTTTTCCAGATATAGCTGGTTTCATAGATCAGTTTCCGGTTAATCCTCATGATCCCTTGGCGTACCGTAACCGTGCTTATGAAACGGGAATACCGTTGACTTACATAGCCGGTAACCGACAGCTCATCCCCATAAGAAATAAGCCGTTTTTCCTGTTCCGGGAAAAATTCGATCAAGGCATCCCCGCCATAGGCCCCGCGGTCGTAGACCGTGATTGGCCCTGCAGGAAGGGGTATCCCCGCCGTATTAGTAAGTTCCGCACTCAGGGACGGATGGAGCGGGCCTCCCTGGAGGGCCTTTGCCCCAGAGAAGACCAGGGTTTTCACCGCTTCCACTCCTGCTTCCACAAGGGGCAGCATGGTACTTTGCTGTCGCGCCAGACTTACCGGCTTGGGCAAGGTAAAGGCAAACTGCTCTCCCTGCTGCTGGCCCTGGGCGGTTTCCAGGGGGGCTCCGGTCAACGCTAGGTTGGACTGAGAGGCCTGATACCGATCGTCCAGGGCTTTTTCCATGCGCAAGGGGGCAGGTGCCCTGGGGCTTATGGATAACTCCTCATCAAAGGACATCACCTGGTCTGCCGCCTCAGCCTCAGCGCTTCCTCCCCAGCCCGAATCATAGGTCTGGGCTGCGGCGATTCCCGGGATTGCCAGGGGAAGGACAGGCCGGGCAAGACGGTAGGGAGGGTAGAGGTTTTGGATGAATGAGACGGGCCTGCTGCTTACCAAAGAAAGCTGCACCTGGTTCCAGTCGGTATCACTGTCATTGTCCACAATGGCCCAGCCTTGGAGTCGGGGTGTATCTGGGGAGAAATCCAAGCGGTAAGAAACCTTCCATACCGGGGTAGGGATCACATAGGTGAACGAAACCTCCCGGCTTCCTTCACCGGGAAGCTCAATGTGGAGGTTTCGGGTATCTGCATCCCGGGATTGCATGATAAGATCCAAGGCTCGATTGAGATCGGTGTTTATCTGCGGATCTTGGAACACAAAGCTGCTTATCTCTTTGAGGCTGATGACCCGGATCCCTTGACCAGTATAAAGGGAAAGTGCGGGTTCCACTCCCTGGCCCACGGCTACGGGGACTTCCTGTACCTGGTATTCCACCCCGAGGATTCTTCCGCGGATCGGAACCGGGGTATGGACTTCGATTTCCGCTCCTTTGAGGTTTTCCAGGATTTCGGCTATGCTGGGATTTTGCGAGAGATCGATGCTGAGGCTCTTGAGGGTCCGAGACAGGGTCTGTTCCGAAGGGTACACCACTGAAGGGCTTGAAGCCGGATCCCCTATCACCAGGGATTTTAAGGCGTCGTTTACCTCCGCTGCCTTGAAAGGAAGGGTGATGGTAGTGGAACCGGCAACCGTTCCCTGATGTTCAAAGAAGCCCACTCCAGAGGCAAAGAGGGTGAGCCGGCGCAGGGGAAGAGTGGTTTGAGAAAACCCGGCGACATCGGAAGCGGCTTCCGACTGGTCCAGGACCGCTTGGGCATAGAGGCCGCTGGTATTCAGCAGGGACCCCGAAAATACCACTAGGCAGGTGAGGGAAAAGGGTAATGATAGAGACATGGACGTTCCTTTACAAAAGTATTTCTTTAACTATACTTATGAAATCAAAAGGCTTGCAAGAGGATAAATCAAGAGGATAAATATGGAGAACAATCGAATCTTTTGGGAATATTTGAACAAATTGGTACAAGAAAATGAAATAATTATTGACAGGCCAAAAGGAACAAGGCATCCAAAATATGATAGAATAGTCTATGAATTTGATTACGGGTATATAAAGAACACAAAAACAACCGATGGAGGCGGAATAGATGTATTTAAAGGTTCATTGCATAATAAAAATGTAAATACCATTATTTGTACCATAGATTTATATAGAAAAGACATAGAGATAAAAATATTAATTGGATGTACCGTTATTGAGAAAAGGCAGATATATGATTTTCTCAATAATCATGAATCAATGAAGGCAATCATGATAGAAAAGGATGTAGTGGTAGAAAATATACAGAAAGAAATTATCACCATAGAAAAAGATTATGATTTTAATGATATGTATGCAGTATTTGAAGATGTGGTTGGAATGCCGACTAAAGAAAACATCAAAAATATTGTAATGGAATATGAACAAAATAAAGAGAGAACATTGTATGGATATTTTTTGGATAAAAGATTGGTGGGTATAATAGGGATAAAAAGGGGTATAAAAAACATAGAAATATTACATTTTGGGGTACACCCGGAATATAGAGGAAAGCATTTAGGGACGGAATTGATGGATTATATAAAAAGGGAACATAAAACGATGCTATTATCAACGGATGACGATGCCATAGGATTTTATAAAAAATATGGGTATACATACCGTGAATATTATGAAAAAAAATATGAGAAGAGAAGGTATAATTGTATATATGAAATTAAAGCGGTTACTGCGGAAGCGGGCGGTGATAGAGTCGGTGAATGACATTCTGAAGAACATTTGCCAGCCGGTCCGCAGCCCGGTCAATTTCCTGGCCAACCTGCTTGCGGGGTTATCGGCGTATAGTTTTCTGCCCCACAAGCCGTCCATTCGGGGCTTCCAAGATGAGAGGGCTTTGCCTCTCCTGTTTAACGTTTCATCGAACTCACGTTAAATACTGAAATAAACACGTTTTAGCCGACACAGGTGTTTTGGGGGGATCCGGGGGCCTTGGCTAAGGAATCACCAACGGGGACAACGCAGTTCCGATGAGCATGTACACCGTGGTCCCCCCACAGATACTGAGGAGCGCATTCCGCTTCCATAGATGCACCAAGGCGGTAAAACCCGCGGCCAGGAGCGCAGGGAACCCTTGAGCAAGATCAAGTATCCAGGGGGCGCTTATAGCATTGAAAGCCAATACGGTCATCGCTACCGGTGGAACGAGCTTTTCCACAAAGTCCAGCATAGAGCCCAACGGTTCCCTTGATTTAAGGTGCCCATCTTCTCTATCCTGCCGGTTCCGAAAGAACAGGAACGGAAAAACCCGGCAGAAGAAAATGACCCCTCCCATGATCACCGTTAAGATCAGGGCGCTGCGTAGACTGACCATCATCGGGCCTTGCGCTTCTGCAGAAGCTGCACTATGGCCAGGGAAAGCGCCATAGCCGCCAACAAGGAAATCCGGGAAGGAAGCGTGAAAACCGCGAGGACCGCTACCCCTGCAGCAATCAAGAATATCCGGGCCTGCCGTACGCGGAGGACTTGTTCGATCATCAATACCACAAAGAGGGCGGTCAAAGCGAACCCAATACCTTGCATACTAAACGGCAGCAGAGAACCTGCCACAGCCCCGATCACCGAACCCATCACCCAATAGCTCTGATCCAAAACCGCAACCAAGAACATGAACCGGCTCCGCTCATCCGGGGTATGGTCTGCCAAATCAAGAGCTATCCCCTGAGGCCGAGGACCCTGGGGTTCAGGAAGGGAAGAAAGCAACGCAAAGGTTTCATCGGTCAGGGCAAATATGAGGTAATACTTGAAGACCCCGGCCGCGTTAAACCGGGTAAGCATAGAAAAACCGTAGGCTATATGCCGGGCATTCACCACGAGCTGCACCAGGACAGCCTCCACCAGGGTGGTCCCGGCAGCAAAAAGGCCCACTGCCAGGTACTGGCCGGCCCCGGCATACATGATGAGGCTCATCACCAGGGAGAGCCACCAAGGGTAGCCTGCATCCACCAAAAGCAGCCCAAAGGCAATCCCTATGGCTAAATAACCAAGTAAAACCGGCATAGAATAACGGAGGGCTTGTATGAACAGCTTAGACTGAAACGGAGAATGAAACAATTGGTTCATGGACTTATAAATATACGGGAAAGCCTAGGGCTTGTCCATGTTCCCCTGATGTGTCCTATAAAGCCTGGGCGGCTCATTCGTCAAACCGGTAATTTTTGCATAGAGCATAATTTTTGGTATTGCCGTAGGGCCCTGCTATTTAGTATTTTATAAAAAAGCCTCGAATACGATATGAGGCGATAATTCATTTCATAATGTACCGGTTTATTCACTGGCAGGAGAGAAGCACTGTTAGCATAGCCTTGTTTATGGGTAAGGAAAGGGTGAAAATCCCGTTCCCATTGAATCAACCGGTAAATAAAAGAGGAGAAAAGAAAAATGGCGAAGCAGTTGTTGTTCAACGAAGATGCCAGGCGTAGGTTGCTTTCGGGGGTTGAGCAAATTTCCAAGGCTGTCAAGGTAACCCTTGGACCCAAAGGACGGAATGTCCTGCTAGATAAGAAATTCGGAGCTCCTACGGTTACGAAAGACGGCGTTTCTGTAGCAAAAGAAGTAGAGCTTGAAGACCCCTATGAGAACATGGGAGCCCAGCTTCTCAAAGAAGTGGCTACCAAAACCAATGATGTGGCTGGAGACGGTACTACTACTGCTACGGTGTTAGCTTATTCCCTGATTAAAGAGGGGCTTAAATCCGTGGCTGCGGGGATGACTCCCCTTGAGTTAAAGCGTGGTATTGACAAAGCAGTGGAGATCGCGGTCGGAGAAATCAAGAAAAATTCCAAAGAAATCAAAGACAAGGAAGAAATTTCCCACGTTGCTTCAGTTTCAGCTAATAATGACAGTGAAATCGGCAATACCATCGCCGATGCCATGGAAAAAGTCGGTAAAGACGGAGTTATCACCGTAGAAGAGTCCAAAACTATGGATACCACCATCGAATTTGTGGAAGGTATGCAGTTTGATCGGGGCTATATCTCCGCGTATTTTGTAACCGACCGGGACACCATGTCCAGTGTATACGAAGATGTGTATATCCTCATCCATGACAAGAAGATCTCTTCCATGAAGGATATGCTGCCCCTGCTTGAGAAGGTTGCCCAGAGCGGTAAGCCCCTGCTCATCATTGCGGAAGATGTGGATGGGGAAGCTCTTTCTACCTTGGTGTTGAACAGCCTCCGAGGTACCCTCCGTACCTGCGCGGTTAAGGCTCCTGGATTTGGGGATCGGCGCAAGGCTATGTTGGAAGATATTGCCATCCTCACCGGCGGGGAAGTCATCACCGAAGAACTGGGGATCAAGCTGGAAAACACCGAAATCTCCCAGCTTGGTAAGGCCAAGACCGTCAAAGTAGATAAGGACAACACCACAGTCATCAATGGTTCAGGGAAGCCAAAGGAAATCCAAGATCGGATCGCGCAGATCAAGGCGCAGATCGAGGATACCACTTCCGACTACGACCGAGAAAAACTCCAAGAGCGGCTTGCGAAGCTGGCCGGTGGTGTGGCGGTGATCAATGTTGGGGCGGCCACTGAAGTGGAACTGAAAGAGAAGAAACACCGGGTGGAAGATGCGCTCTCTGCTACCCGTGCAGCCATTGAAGAAGGAATCGTCAGTGGTGGCGAGATTGCCCTGATTCAGGCAGCCATTGCCCTAGACAAAGCCGATACCAAAGGTTTGACGGACGATGAGAAGGTTGGCTTTAAGATCGTCAAACGCGCGCTTGAGGAACCCATCCGGCAGATCGCAGAAAACGCCGGCCTTGATGGTGCGGTCATCGCAGACAAAGCCAAGGCTGAGAAGTGCGGGATCGGCTTTGATGCAGCTAAGATGGAATGGGTTGATATGGTGAAAGCCGGTATCATCGATCCTGCAAAGGTAACCCGTTCTGCGCTCCAGAACGCCGCTTCCATTGCCAGCCTCCTGCTTACCACCGAATGTGCCATTACCGACATCCCTGAGAAAAAAGAAGCTGCCCCTATGCCCGGCGGCGGCGGTATGGGTGGTATGGGAGGCATGGACTACTAAACCATAACCTTTGAACCCCAACCTGCAAGAGCGGGTAGGGTGGAGGGGCGCTTTCTTATGCCCCTCCACTCCGTCCTCAAACCTAATCCTTAGCGCTTATCGATAACTTTTTCCTTTTCTTTAATTATCTTGGCGTCCAGTTTATCAAGGAGTTTGTCAATTGCTGCGTTGAGTTCAAAATCAGTTTCTTTGAGATGAACCGATACGCCCCAGCGGAAATTAACCGTTGCCTCTACGGCGAAGTCTTTATTTTTGGTGAGCGTAAACAGGAGATCAATGATCATATTTTCCGCATTATGGATGCGGTCCAGTTTACGATTCAGGTAATCCCGGGCGTCATCTTTCAGAGTGAAATGAACGGCCTTAATGTCAATATTCATACGAGCTCCTATGAAAGAAATCCTATAACAAATCGTTATTAAAGAAAATATACAAAAATAAGAGTAAAGAGAAAAATAAGCCGGTGCTGTTTACCGGGTATATGAAGGCCCCAGATCCAGTTCGTTCCGATATTTGGCCACGGTTCGTCTGGCTAAGGGAATTCCCCGTTTAGCAAGCAGTTCGGCTATTTTCTGATCTGACAAATGCCGATCCTCCTCAGCTATGAGTTCTTTGATTATTTCTTTGACTCCCTCCTTGGAAAAACGGGAGCCCCCGGAACCTGCTCCACTTATGGAATTGGTAAAAAAATGACGGAGTTCAAAAATACCCCACTCGGTCTGCATGTATTTACCATTGGCAGTCCGGGAAACCGTGGTCTCATGAATCTCCAGTTCTCCGGCTATATCCCGTAACGTAAGGGGTGCCAGGTACTTAGGACCATTCACGAAAAATGAACGTTGGAATTCGACGATGGCCCGGGAAACCCGTAAGAGGGTATGGTTCCGCCGATTAATGGACTGGATAAACCACTGGGCCTCTTTGATGTTTTCCTTGACAAAATCCCGGGCAGATTTATCTCCCGCTTTTTTGTCAGAAATGTGCATAAAAAAAGGATTGATTCCCAACACAGGAATTTCTTCATGGTTGAGGAAAATCACGAATTCCCCTTCTTTCTTGAAAACCTGCACATCAGGAACCACATACCGGATATCCCCGGAAGCGAATTGCCGGCCCGGAAAAGGTGATAAGGCTCGAATCCGTTCACCAATATACCGGGTCTCGTCCAGGGTACGGTTCAGCTTCTTGGCAAGCTCCGCAAGCCTCCCTCGCTCCAGGAGTTCCAGGTACGAAAGGGCATCCAGTATACCCTCTGGGGCATCCGGGAGCAAGGCAATCTGTACCTTAAGGGATTCCCGGTAATCTGCGGTACAGGTACCCACCGGATCCAGGGACTGCACCAGTTTCATAGCTGCCTGCATTCGAGTTACCGGTTCCCCTGGTAAAAGCAGGTCCACCGGTTCTTTATGGAACCCGTCGTTATCCAGGTTTTGAATGAGCAGTTCCCCCACACGCCGGGTTTCTCCATCTATAGGTTCAAGCCGTAACTGCCATAAAAGATGTTCTTGTAAGGTTTCAGACCGGCTGAGTGCACCTTCGATGAATTTATGCTGTTTATCCGCAGCTTCATTCCCATTGCGGCGAATGAACCCCGAATCAGAGGTAGCTTCAAAATAGTCCTCTTCTTCTTTCTTTGGGGAACCAGAAACCCCTTCTAGGGAAACCGTAAGGGGGTCTTTCACCAGTTCCAAGGCAGGGTTCCGTTCAATTTCCGCTTCTATGGTTTCCCGGAGATCGAGCATAGGAAGCTCCATCAGTTTTATGGACTGATAGAGCTGAGGGCTCATCTTTAATCGCTGCTCCTGAACCAAGGAAGGGCGTTGCAACTGCACAAACAAACTCCTCTTGTTGACCTATTTCTCTATCTTACCATGAATTATGCATCGTACTGGTGGATCATTTCCCGTTGCTCTAACTATTCTTCCTGAAAGAAGATTTGTCAAGAACAAGCCCGTAGATCTACAGCCTTGAGATGCTATCAAACACCCTTGTATTGCAAGACCAGAGTACCTATACTAAGCCCGTGACTTATGTATATGTATCCCCCTGGATGGTGGGACGATAATGGCGCTTATCACGTGCCAAAATCTGGCTCTTGCCTATGATGGCGCCCTGGTGGTTCAAAAAATCAACCTTTCAGTGCATACCGGTGAGTACCTCTGCATAGTTGGAGAGAACGGTTCTGGTAAGAGCACCTTGATGAAAGGTATGCTTGGTTTGTTGCCACCCAAGGAGGGAAGTATTATCTTTGGAGAGGGGCTTAGAACCAATGAAATTGGGTACCTCCCCCAGCATACCGCTGCACAGCGGGATTTTCCCGCAGGGGTTTACGAAGTGGTGTTGTCAGGACGATTAGGGGGACGAGGAATACGGCCCTTTTATTCCAAACAGGATAAAGCTGCGGCAGCAGAAAATCTCAGCCGCTTGGGGATTCAGGAATTGCGGAACCACTGTTACCGGGAACTTTCCGGCGGGCAGCAGCAGCGGGTTCTCCTGGCGCGTGCCCTATGTGCAGCCCGGAAGTTGTTGCTCTTGGACGAACCTGCTGCAGGGCTTGATCCCTTGGTTGCTGCGGACTTGTACCGGCTCATTGAACGGATAAACCAGGAAACCGGGATGGCGGTGGTGATGGTTTCCCATGATATTAAGCGGGCCATTACCTACGCGGGGCGTATACTTCATTTACAGGGGACGCCCTTGTTCTTGGGAAGTGCCGAGGAATATACCCAATCTCCTATGGGAAAACAATTTCTGGGAAACGCCCAGGAGGAACAAGATGGATACGTTTGAGTTTGTGGTAATTTTGCGGGAGATGTTCTCTTACACCTTCATTGTCCGGGCGGTGTTAGTGGGTTTTCTCGTCTCCCTCTGCGCCAGCCTCTTGGGGGTAAGCCTGGTCTTGAAACGGTATTCCATGATCGGTGATGGCTTGTCCCACGTAGGATTCGGCGCCCTGGCCATTGCTACCGCGGTGAATTTGGCGCCTCTTACTGTCTCCATCCCCATCGTGGTGTTGGCTGCCTTTCTTCTCTTGCGCTTGAATGAACAGGCACGGATCAAGGGGGATGCTGCCATTGCCCTGATTTCAACCGGCGCCTTAGCCATTGGAGTAGTGGTGATTTCCATGACCACAGGTATGAACACCGATGTCTGCAATTATCTATTCGGCAGTATCCTGGCGATGAGTAAAAGCGATGTGTATCTCAGTATCATCCTCTCGATAGTGGTGTTAACCTTGTTTATCCTTTTTTATCATAAAATTTTCGCCGTAACCTTTGACGAAACCTTTGCCAAGGCAACCGGTACCAAAACCGGAATATACAACATGCTCATCGCGTTCTTGACCGCAGTTACGATTGTTTTAGGCATGCGGATGATGGGGGCTCTGCTTATTTCCGCGCTTATTATTTTTCCCGCGCTCACCAGTATGCGCCTCTGCAAGCGTTTCAAAACAGTTACGCTCTGTTCAGGGTTGGTTTCTGTGGGATGTTTCCTCATCGGCGTGGTAATTTCATATATCTACGCCACCCCCACCGGGGCCAGTGTGGTGCTGGTGAATATAACCGCTTTCTTAGTGTTTTGGGGCATCCATGCTATTCGTTCCGGTATACCTTCACCACTTAGCACTTAGAAGCGATTTTTTTAGAAAAAGTTTGAACGTGGGTTCTATACCTTACGTTAAGGAGTATAACTATGAAAAACATGCGGAGATTACCCCGAACCTTATGCCTATACCTACTTTGTATGGGTGTGCTCTGGGTAAGCGGCTGTAGCGGCAAGCAGGGTTTTGCTTTATCAGGACGAACCAACAAAAACGGTACGCTAGCCCCCGTCTTTTCAGGAGGGGGCAGCAGTCTAGCAAGCGCAGGCGGCTTCCTGGTGCCCGAATCCCCGGTCGCTTTATCCTCTGAAGCAGGAATCTCAGGGTTACCTGTTGATACCCAAGAGGCCAATAAACGGCTGGTTAAGGTGGATGCTCAATATCAAGCCAATAAGGGACTCGTGGAAATCAGAGAAAAGATGTTCATAGCTCAAACAAACGATGTCTACCTCAACCCTGAAGAATACCTGGGTAAAACCATTAAATTGGAAGGTATCTTCCAGGTCCAATCCTATGCTGATACCGAGTCTCCTTACTACTTCGTAATCCGGTATGGCCCGGGCTGCTGCGGAACCGATGGAAACGCAGGCTTTGAGGTGATGTGGGACCAGGTAGATGCGGTTTATCCCGCGGAAAACGATTGGGTAGAGGCTATCGGCGTGCTAGGGGCTTATGAAGAAGATGGCTACCCCTATATCTGTATTAACCTCGCTTCTTTAAAGGTATTGGAAAACCGGGGTCAGGAGTTCGTTACCCAGTAAGGGGTGCTGGGGAAGCAGGGGAAGCATGGAAAAAATAAAACCGAAGGAGCTTCAAGGAAAAAGCCGCAGTAACCCTTCTCAAAGGGATTATGATCCTGGAGTGGTACACGCGGAAAAAGTGCTCCCTGAAGATGCCCGGGACGTTTCCCTGCGCCCCCAAAACCTCAAGGAATTCTTAGGCCAAGCCGCGCTCAAGGAAAACCTGGGGATCTTCATCACCGCAGCCAAAGAGCGCAACGAAAGCTTAGATCATCTCTTTCTGATTGGCCCTCCAGGACTGGGAAAGACCACCCTTGCCCAAGTGGTGGCCCATGAGTTGGGGGTTGATTTTAAGGTCACCTCTGCCCCGGCCCTGGATAAGCCAAAAGACCTGGCAGGGATCCTCACTACCATACCCGATAAAACGGTATTTTTCATTGATGAGATCCATAGACTTAAACCGGCTATGGAAGAAATGCTGTACATCGCTATGGAGGATTATGAGTTGGACTGGATCATCGGCCAAGGCCCGAGTGCTCGAACCATCAGGATCCCCATCCCCTCCTTTACCTTGGTGGGGGCTACCACCAAGGCCGGGAATGTCTCAAGTCCCTTGATAAGCCGCTTCGGTATAAGTTGCCGCTTTTCCTTCTATGAACAGGAGGACATGGAAGCCATCATCCGGCGTTCTGCAGGGATCCTCAAGATTTCCATTGAGCCTGATGCTGCCTCACTCCTGGCTAAATCTTCCCGGGGGACCCCTCGAGTGGCAAACCGTCTGCTTAGGCGTATGCGTGATTTTGCCCAGGTCTTAGGAGGGGCTTCCGCAGCTTCCATTACCCTGCAGGTGGTGATGGAAGGGCTTACCCGTCTTGAGATAGACCCTTTGGGCCTTGAACAGTACGACCGGGAGATTCTTCGCATCATCATCGAACGGTACAGGGGCGGGCCAGTAGGTGCGGAAACCCTGGCCATATCTGTGGGTGAGGCAGTGGATACCCTGGAGGATTACTATGAGCCTTATCTCATTCAATCGGGGCTGCTCCAGCGCACTCCCCGGGGCAGGCTGGTAACGGATCTGGCATACAAACACCTCAATATCCTCAAGCCTATGATCCAGGATAAAGATGAAACGAACGGATTTCTCTTTTGAATTACCCGA
>JAISGE010000077.1 GCA_031263265.1 Treponema sp. | reverse complement strand
CCTCAGGAGTATCGAGGCGGTCAGTAAATCACAGTCGTACTGAGCAGCGAGCTGCTTCACACCATCTTGAGGTATATTTTTCTTTTCCCACTTCATTTTTTTTCCTTAACTTCTCATTCAGCTTACTCAAGTAATAATGGCGTCTATGACTTTGGTTTGTCCTTTTTTCCTTAACTAATTTCTTTTAATACCAATTTCCGGGGGGCTGGTGGGATTTCTGCATATTCCACTGCATCTTCCAGTTGCGGGATGGCTGCGGCCAAAGAAGCCTCGTCTGCAGCCCAGATGGTCATGATCCGCTCTCCTGGAACTATCCGGTCTCCACGCTTTTTGTGGAATTGCACCCCTGCAGTGGGGCTTACCGGATCTTCGGTACGGTTCCGCCCCACCCCAAGCAGGATTCCTGCATGGCCGATTTTCCAGGCATCAATCCGGGAAATATAGGGGCCACCGGAAGCCTTGATTTCGGCGCTACAATCCGAACGGTACTTCCCGCGCATTTCCAGGAACTGTTTTGGATCGCCCCCCTGGCAGCGGATATTTTCCAAGAACAGTTGCCGGGGTTTCCCGCTGACCAAAGCAGCTTCGCATACCAGGCGGCCTTCTACGGCATCCGCCGCCTTAGCTCCCAATACCGCCATACGGGCTGCCAGCTCAAGGCTTACCTCCATGAGATCTGCCGGGCCGTTTCCTTCAAGGCAATCCAGGCTTTCTTCTACTTCCAAGAAATTCCCCACCATAGTACCTAAGGGTTCGTTCATATCCGTAAGCAGGGCAATGATCTTTTTACCCATCATTGCCCCGGTGTTGACTAAAGACCGGGCCAGCTTCTCCGCTTCCTCCGGCTCTTTCATAAAAGCCCCAGACCCGTATTTGACATCCAGTACCAAGGCGTCTGCTCCTTCAGCTACTTTTTTGGCCAATATACTGGCGGTGATAAGCGGAATGGATTCCACCGTACCGCTTACATCCCGGAGCGCGTAAAGCAGCCGGTCAGCAGGAACCATATCCTTGGTTTGACCGGTCATGGCATACCCGGTTTTGCCCAGGATTTCCCGAAATTCCTGGGCCTGCAGCGCAGTCCGGTAACCGGGAATCGCCTCAAGTTTGTCCAGGGTACCACCGGTATGCCCCAAGGCCCGGCCAGACATCATGGGATCTTTTATGCCCAATGAGGCAATAAGAGGGGCTACGATAAGGCTGGTCTTATCACCCACCCCGCCGGTGGAGTGTTTATCCACAAAGGGGCCGGCTATACCGGATAGATCCATAAGCCCCCCAGATTGCAGCATCACCTCGGTTAAGGCAGCGATCTCCCCAGGGCTCATCCCTTGAAAAAACACGGCCATGGCCCAGGCCGCGATCTGGTAATCCGGGATTTCCCCTGCTACATAGCCGTGAATCAGAAACCGGAGTGCATCCCGGCTCAGTTCCTTTCCGTTACGTTTATCTATGATGATATCCACTGCACGCATGATGCTTACTCCTTATCCTTAAAGTATCCTCGTTGCTTACACCCGATCCCAGGTTACAAGACGCTTCCCCAAGGCTCCTGCTATGATGGCGGTAACCAAGGACCTGGCTTGACCAAGGGAACGGGCATCCATAGTATACCGGGCTACTGCCGAGGGCTCCTGGTTCTCTACTACCTCAAGCCAGCGCCGTGCCCCAGGGCCCAAGGGTAAGTAATTCCTGACTTGCTTTACCCCAGAACCCTCTAAGGATATCCCCGCACAAGAAGGGCAATGTACCGTCCCCTCATAACTATTCCATAATAGTAACCCATCCGGGGAGGCTTCACAAGTACAGGAAGCGCAGCGATTGATATTTGGCCGCAGCCCCAAAAGCAATACCCAGTTCCACAAAAAATGGATGAATATCCGGATGCATGAACTTTCATCCGCGCAGTCCAGGGCATCCAAGGTACCGCTAGCAAGATCCAAGGCCCGGTCCCAGTTCCCCCCACTACCTTGAGACTCTAAGATGGTTTCCAGGATGGCTCCTGCGCTCATGGTCCGCCGGTAATCTTCCCGGATTCCTGGTCTCCAGGATTGGACATCGAAATCAGTAAGTTTTCGGGAATCCCGGACCGGATTATGATAAACCCAGAGTCTTCCCTGGTGAAAAGGGGACACCAAGGCCCGGAACTTACTTTTCGGCCCCCCAAAGACCGTGGCCCTGATTATCCCCTCTTCCCTGGTTAAGAACCATGCCTCCCGGTTTGCCTCCCCTGAGGGCCGTACCCTGAGAACCAGGGCTGAATAGATACGGTTACGCTCCATAGCATGATACTAGCACAAAAGAAAAGATGCGCAAAGGCAAGGACCTAAGGGTTTGGCAGTTTTTTTATTTTATGAAAAAATTTAAAAATGCTCTAGACAAACAAAAATGAATGTGCTATAGATCAATACAAGTGCTTTTATGGATCTTGAAGAAAGTCCGTAAGTACTTGGGCTGCAGATGAACCGGCTGATACCGGGATGCAGTGTATAAAAAACAGCGGTATGCTGTTATAAAAAGGTAGTATTATTGTTGTGAAAATAGCTTTTAAGTCTTTATATTACAATTAATTATCCCCCCCCCCCCCCCCCCCGATAATTTTCCTGTTAGGATGCTCGTCGGATAGTTTCTCTATTCTTTTCTATATATTCTGTTGGACCTATTTATCATCAATACGGAGACTGTAGCGGCTCTTTAGCAGCGCGGTAGTTTTTTATAGTTTCTACAGATCCGATATACTCATTGATGATGTTGCGGCTCACAACAGGTATGCGGTGTTATATAGTCATCGGCAAAACATAAAATAGCTTGTATTTTATTGATTTGAGAGATTTTATAATTCTGCAAAAAAGCCGTGACTTACCAATGTATTCAACATATTTGCGATAGAGATATATTATGAACATATTAGTTACTGGCGGAGCAGGGTTTATTGGTTCAAATCTTTGTGAGTATTTACTACAGAATAGCTATGAGGTTATTTGCCTTGATAATTTTTCTACGGGCAAGATAAGTAATATACTGCATCTTTGTAACGAGTATCCTCATGCATTCAAGCTGGTTGTAGGTGATATTCGCAATCTTTCAGATTGCAGAAAGGCTATAGAAGGCGCTGATTATGTATTGCATGAAGCTGCACTAGGTTCAGTTCCCCGCTCGATACAAGATCCCATTACTACCAATGAAGTGAATAGTAGCGGGTTTCTTACTATGCTTGTCGCTGCCAGAGACGCCAAGGTAAAGCGATTTATCTATGCGGCAAGTTCTTCGACCTATGGGGATAGCGTGATTCTGCCTAAAGAGGAAGCCGTAATAGGAAGACCATTATCTCCTTATGCGGTAACCAAATATGTCAATGAGTTATATGCCGATGTTTTTTCTAAGACCTATGGTATAGAATGTATTGGGTTGCGTTATTTTAATGTGTTCGGCGAAAAACAGGATCCTCACGGGGCCTATGCTGCGGTTATCCCGATCTTTATTAAGCAATTGATTAACCATGAATCGCCGGTAAGTAACGGCGATGGTGAATACTCCCGTGATTTCACCTATATAAAAAATGTTATCCAGATGAACATGCTCGCATTGAAAACAGAACATAGTGACGCTGTGAATAGGGTATACAATACGGCTTTTGGGGATCGTACTACGTTAAACCAATTGGTTATCTATCTTAAAGAATATTTAAGTGAGTATGATCCTGAGATAGCTCATATACATAGTATATATGGCCCTCATAGAACAGGGGATATACCTCATTCGCTTGCTAGTATAGATAAAGCTAAAACGCTCCTGAATTATAATCCTCAGTATACGGTGAGGCAAGGATTAAAAGAATCCATAAAATGGTACTGGGATAATTTGCAATGAACACCACACGCATTAAAATTGCCATTATTGGTTTGGGGTATGTAGGATTGCCTTTGGCAAGGCTTTTCGCGACAAAATACAACGTTGTTGGCTTTGATATTAACCATGATAGAATCAAAGATATTAACGCGGGTATTGATAGAACCCTGGAAGTAGACAATGCCGTTTTACTTGCGGCGTTAAAAAAAGGATTAAACAGCGAGAAGGGTTTGTTTTGCTCCTCTCAACTGGATGATATTAACGATTGTAATTATTATATCGTTACCGTTCCAACGCCAGTAGATAAAAACAATAGACCGGATCTGTCTCCTCTGTACAAAGCCAGTGAAACCATAGGCAAAGTAATTAAGAAGGGTGATATAGTAATATACGAATCTACCGTATACCCTGGAGCAACAGAAGAAGATTGTATCCCTGTTATTGAGAAAATATCTGGATTGCGGTTTAATACTGATTTTTATGCAGGCTATTCTCCTGAACGGATAAATCCAGGGGATAAAGAACATACGGTTGAAAAGATAAAGAAAGTAACCTCAGGGTCAACCCCGGGTGTGGGTCTTCTGGTGAATACGTTATATGCATCAGTAATTACCGCAGGAACGTATTTAGCTCCGACCATACGGGTGGCAGAGGCGGCGAAAGTTATCGAGAATTCCCAGCGAGATATCAATATCGCCTTTGTCAATGAATTGAAAAAGATATTTGACAAAATGGGAATAGATACGAATGCTGTCCTAGAAGCGGCAGGCACCAAATGGAATTTTCTGCCCTTCAAACCGGGCCTTGTGGGTGGACATTGCATAGGGGTGGATCCATTCTACCTGGCGCAACAGGCGCAGGAGTACGGGTATCATCCTGAAATAATCCTTGCCGGACGCCGCATGAATGACAGTATGGGAAAGTATGTTACCGATGAAGTGGTAAAAAAAATGATAAA
>JAISGE010000057.1 GCA_031263265.1 Treponema sp. | reverse complement strand
GAGAAAAGACCCCGGGCAATACCGTATCGGGCAGCGGTCATCAGGGTTGACGCGACAAAGCCACCACCAATGGCCTTGGCGGAAAAAGCAGCGTCAACAATGACCCGAACCGTCTCGCCCAGGAATGCCCGGTTGATTACCAGAATGATGATGCAACCGATAACATAGAAAAAAGCCATGAACGGAACCAGGGCTTCGCAGACCCTTGAGATCCATTTGATTCCGCCTATCAACACGATGGCGACCAAAACCGCCAGCACAAGGCCAGTGATCCACTTGGGAATACTAAAGGTTTCGTTCATAAGATTCGCAACCGCGTTTGACTGCACGCCATCTCCGATGCCGAAAGCCGCGATTGCGGCAAAAGCGGCAAACAGCACGCCGAGCCATTTCATTTTAAGGCCCCGTTCCAGCGCAAACATCGCACCGCCGAGCATCATGCCGTTTTCGTCTTTTACGCGGTATTTAACCGCAAGAAGACTCTCGGCATATTTGGTGGAAATCCCGAAGATACCGGTAAGCCACATCCAAAGAACCGCGCCAGGACCGCCGAGCGCGATGGCCGTGCCGACACCGATGATATTCCCCGTGCCGATGGTAGACGCGAGCGCGGTCGTCAAAGCGCCGAATTGGGAAACATCCCCAACCCCGTCAGGGTCTTTTGTCACGGAGAGTTTAATGCCAAGCCCGATTTTCCGCTGGATAAACCCTGTCCGTATGGTCAAGAACAGGTGCGTGCCAAAAAGCAGAATGAGCAGCCACGGGCCCCATAACCAGCCGTCAATAATCCCGATTATTCTCGAAAATGATTCCATACTTTCCCTCCAAAAAACTGACTAACGGATTATACAATCCGTATTAACAAGAGGCTGTTTCAAAACTGAGGTTTTGAAAATGGTTCAAATAATGTTAAATGCGATTCTATAGAAATGTCAAGTTGAATTTGAAGGCGTGATGGAAATGAGGGCGCATTTGGGGTATCCACTTCTATCCCTGTTGTACATTCCCATTGTGTATGCTCCTTGAGTATACTAATTTTATAGGAGCATTTGTCATGGATAATTTGTTAGCTAATTTTTTAATCAAGTCTTTTGAACCGCAGGACGGGCTGTGGTACTGCTGGAACCTGAACGGGGCCTTGGCATATCTCAAAAAAGAAGGGGAGATCTGGCAGGCTGCCTATACCGTACTCCCCCTCAAGGACTTGACTGACGAGTGGTATGGCCCAAAGGAGGAGGTTCCCCCGGAAGGCCTCCCCCGTTCTATTACGGTAGGACCAGGAACCGGGCTTACCCTGTATCCCTATATGCGTGAAAAACCCTACCTGGTACCTCTGCCTGAGAAGCTTTGTCTGGTTCCTACCGCAGAAGTTCGCTTTACCGCGTTGTTTCCGCCCCTTATGGCCTTTGAGACTGAGGATAATCAGCGGATAGCTGCCTTCACCCCATTTACCTGCTCAGAAGCCTGGTTTGGGGATGATACTGCATCAGGTTTGCTCTGCCTTTCCCTTCCGTCCAGTTGCATCACCCGGGATCAGGCGGCGGTCTGCGCTGCCCCGCTTTCCTTGATCCGCTGTCCCCTGGTAATCCGGAACCGTTCCAAAACGCCGCTTGAATTAGATAGGCTGGCTATTTATACTGAACCGCTGAGTATTTATGAACATGAGGGCTGCGCATGGTCCGATACCGTGGCTATGGATTCCCTCATCGCAGGGAATATCGAAATGACGGTGCTCCCTGAAACGCCGGAATCATACCGGAAGATCCGTGCTGCCGTACGGAGCGGCATGAGTGATATATTTATCCGCCAAAGTGCGGACTTCATAAAAAATATAACCAGTCTATAGGAGCTATTGTGGATACTACCATTTTTTCAGAAGCGGTAACCCAATTTTCTCAAGAAACCAAGCCCATGGAACTCATGGTCCAGATCATGAAAACCCTGGTCATGGTTGTGGTTATCATCACCGTGTTTAACTTGATCCAGTTTATTCTCGGGAAGTTTCTCAAAGGCAGGATAAGCGATCAGCGTACCTTCATGATCAAGAAAGGCATCCGCTACACAGGCTTGGTCATGGCGGTCCTCTGCGTCTTTAAGGCGCTGGGCATTGATACCTCCACCATCCTGGGGGCCGCAGGAGTCGCGGGTATTGTCGTGGGCTTTGCAGCCCAGACCTCTATGTCCAGTTTCATTTCAGGACTGTTTATCCTTTCGGAACGACCCTTCCAGGTGGGGGATGCCATTACGGTGGATACGATCACCGGAATCGTCATGTCTATGGATCTGCTTTCGGTGAAGATCCGGACTTATGATAATCTCTTTGTCCGCATTCCCAATGAAACCATCATCAAATGCAACCTGATCACCGTTACCCGGTTTCCCATACGGCGGATGGATCTCAGCCTTACCGTACCCTATACGGAAAACCTAGAACAGGTCCGGGAAGTCCTCCTGGATGTGGCGGCTAAGAACACCTACTGCATGGATAATCCTGCCCCGCTTTTTGGGGTGGATAAATTCGACCGGACCGGGGTGGTCCTGCTTTTTGGAGTATGGTTTCATAAGAGCAACTACTGGAACGTCAGAAATTCGATGTTGATCGGCATTAAACAGCGGTTTGAACAAGAACATATTGAAATACCTTACCAAAAGATTGATATTAGTATTAAGCAAGATGCTACGTGATAAGGAGCGGTTTGATGGGTGAGCGAAAAAACAACAAGCATAAGGGGTTTAAATTCCCTTTTGGCGGTCCTCCGCTCCCCAATCCTAAACCGTTTGGGGGCTGGAAATTCTCTATTATCTATATCTTGATCCTGGTGGTAGGGATGAGCCTCTTTAACTATGTCTTTATGAACCGGGTGAATCCCACGGTTGATTTTTCTGAATTTAAGGCCAAGATCACCTCTGGGGAGATTAAACGGGTAGAACTCACGGATTCCTATTTTACCGGTTACACCACGCTGAAACGGGAACTTCCTCCAGGGCCTCGTATCAGAAACCCCTATGCCGCGGCATCAGAACCGGTGTATCGGACTGTACCCATCAACGACCCGGAACTTATCAAACTCATGGACGAAAAACAGGTGGCTTATTATGCGGTTTCCCGGGAGGGGAGCGCGATCCTAAACATCATTTTTAGCTGGGTGCTGCCGATTGCCTTTTTCTTTTTTATCTGGCGTTTCCTTATGAAGCGTCTGGGGAACATGGGGGGCAATGTCCTGTCTGTGGGGCAAAACCGGGCGGTGATCGTCGCGGAAGGGGATATTGTTACCCGCTTCTCCGATGTTGCCGGAGTTGACGAGGCTAAAGAGGAACTCGTGGAGGTGGTGGATTTCCTCAAAAACCCCAAGAAGTACACGGATATTGGGGGCAAGATCCCCAAAGGGGTACTGCTGGTGGGACCTCCTGGAACCGGGAAAACCCTCTTGGCTCGGGCTGTAGCCGGTGAAGCAGCAGTGGCCTTTTTCCGTATGAGCGGAGCGGACTTTGTGGAAATGTTCGTCGGAGTGGGCGCGGCCCGGGTTCGGGACCTCTTCAAACAGGCCCGGGATAAGGCTCCTTGTATCATCTTCATTGACGAGCTTGATGCGATCGGTAAGAGCCGGCTCAACAACATCGCCGGGGGCAACGACGAGCGGGAACAGACCCTCAATCAACTGCTCGTGGAGATGGACGGCTTTGATGGTACAAGCGGGCTTATTATCCTTGCGGCCACCAACCGGCCCGATGTATTAGATCCGGCGTTGCTCCGGCCCGGACGTTTTGACCGGCAGGTACTGGTGGATCGGCCTGACCTCAAAGGCAGGGAAGCGATCCTCCGCATCCATTCCAAGGCGGTAAAACTCAGTCCCCAGGTGGAGCTGGATGCTATTGCCCGGCTCACTTCTGGGTTTGTAGGGGCGGATCTCGCGAACATCGTGAACGAAGCAGCCCTGCTTGCGGTTCGGGGGAACAGAAGCCTGGTTATTCAGAAGGACTTTGAAGAGGCTATCGAAAAAACCGTGGCAGGACTCCAGAAAAAGAACCGCATCATATCCGAGGATGAACGGCGGATCGTGGCTTTCCATGAGACCGGCCATGCCCTGATTGCGGCCTTTACCCCGGGTTCAGATCCGGTGCAAAAAATCTCCATCGTACCCCGGGGCTTTGGCGCCTTGGGCTATACCCTCCAGATGCCCGTGGAGGATCGTTACCTTATGACCGAAGGAGAACTCTTGGGTAAGATCGACGTGCTTCTGGGAGGCCGGGCAGCAGAGGAACTGATTTTCGGCAAGATCTCCACGGGGGCCGCCAATGATCTCACCAAAGCCACGGATATTGCCCGGCGGATGATAACCGACTATGGCATGAGCAGCCGTTTCAAGAACGTGGCCCTTACCCAGCGGGGGGCCGGTATGTTAGGCGGGTCTCAAGCCCCGGAACCGCTGCTGCACCGGGAATATTCTGAAGCGACTCAGCAGTACATTGATGAGGAAATTGCCCATATCGTGGAAAAACAATACACGTGGGTCAAAGCTCTGCTTGCAGAACATCAGGTTCTACTCAACACCGTAGCTGACTTACTTCTAGAAAAAGAATCCCTAGACGAAAAAGAATTCAAGGATATTATTGCTCAGGGTGATCATGGATTATGACGGCATTATTGTAGGGGGAGGCCATGCAGGCATTGAAGCCGCCCTGGCCTTTACCCGGCTTGGATTCACCGGTCTCCTCATTACCCAAAACCCCGACCGGATCGGTGCCCTTTCATGCAATCCTGCGGTGGGAGGGCTTTCCAAGGGCAATCTGGTTCGGGAAGTGGATGCCCTGGGAGGGGAAATGGGGAAGCTCATTGATAAATCCAGCATCCAGTACCGGGTTCTCAACCGTTCACGAGGCCCTGCAGTACAAGCTCCCCGCGCCCAGGCAGATAAAGCAGCTTACCAGGCAGCGGCCCTATCCGCGGTAGAAAATCAGAAGGGCCTTTCTATCCTGATGGATACGGTGCTTGATCTGCTGGTTTCCCTAGAGCGCGTCCAGGGGGTGCTTACCGAGCGGGGTCATAGGATCAGTGCGCAGGTGGTGATCCTGACTACCGGTACGTTCATGGAAGGGAAGATATTCATCGGAGAATACGACGCTCCTCAAGGTCGTTTAGGAGAAGGGGCTGCCCTGGGCCTGGGGCTGCGGTTACGGCGCCGGGGTTTTCCCTTGGGTAGGCTCAAGACCGGTACCCCTGCCCGGATTGCCGCAAACAGCATTGATTATACCCGCTTGGAACAGCAGGACGGTGAACCGTCTGTGCCTTTTTCGTTTGATGTGGAGCCAGGGGTCTTGCTGGATCGGCCTTCGGTTCCATGCTGGATTACCTATACCACCCCCCAAACCCACCGCATTATCCAGGAAAATATCCATAGGTCCCCCCTCTATGGCGGTAAAATCCGCGGGGTAGGGCCCCGGTACTGTCCGTCTATTGAAGACAAGGTGCTCCGTTTCCCGGAACGGGACCGGCACCATATTTTTATTGAGCCTGAAGGACTTGCTACGAACGAGATGTACCTCAATGGGGCCTCCAGTTCCCTCCCGGAAGATGTGCAGCGGGATTTCATCCATAGCATCCCTGGTCTGGAAGAAGCCCAGATAGTCCGGCCTGCCTATGCGGTGGAATACGATTACCTTGACCCCTTAGACCTCTTCCCTACCCTGGAATCCAAGCGCCTTGCTGGTTTATTTGTGGCAGGTCAGACCAATGGCAGTTCCGGGTATGAAGAGGCCGCGGCCCAAGGTATCATCGCAGGGATCAACGGTGCTCTAAAACTGCGGGGGGAGCGCCCTTTGGTGTTAGGGCGGGCCGAGGCGTATATCGGCGTGTTGATCGATGACCTTACCACCTTAGGAACCAAAGAGCCTTACCGGATGTTCACCAGCCGGGCAGAACACCGTTTGGTATTACGCCAAGACACCGCAGATTCCCGGCTTTGTCCCAAAGCCCGTGAACTGGGGCTGGTACAGGACCAGCGGTGGGAACGGTTCCAACGAAAAACCCAAGCCTTGGAAGTGATTCGGGAGCTTTTACAGAACCGGAAAGTGCCTGGTCTTCGGGAACAAGCACGTTCTGGAGCAGCCCTGAGTCTCCGGTCTCATGGGGGGGACACCCTGGAGCGGACCTTGACTAATGGGGCTGTACGCTTGGGAGATCTGCTCCCCTATGCCCCGGAATTGGGGGCCTATCCTCAAGAATGGCTGGATCGGGTACTTTTGGATATAAAATACGCGGGTTATCTTGAAAAAGAACAGCGGGCAGCCGCGCGAAATGCCAAAATGGAAGCCATTAAGCTGGATAAGGCCTTAGACTATCGGGCAATCCCCGGTCTTTCTGCAGAATCCAAGGAGAAACTCTCCCAAGTTCATCCGCTCACCCTTGGCCAGGCAGCCCGAATCCCTGGAGTACGCCAGGGGGACATTGCACTGCTCATGGTGTTGGCTAAGACGAAACCTACGGCATAAGCAAACCCTCATGCCATTCCGGGGACTCGCCCAACATCATAAACGTATTTGGCGTGAACGAGTTTGCTCTGGGTATCAAGCAGATACTTTTCCTCGCTCGCCATCGCTATTCCATTTATAGCTCGTCGATCTGCTCCTGGGTAAGCCTGGTGGCCTGGGCTATTTGTTCTATTGATACGCCAATAGCCTTTAAATTTCGGGCTATTTCCAATTTCTCTTCCCGTTTGGCGTGCACAACCTTGCTCTGGGTATCAAGCAGATACTTTTCTTCGCTCACCAGCCGTGCCCGTTCAACCTCGTCTTTGCTGATAGTCATTAACACTTCGCTCGCCATCGCTATTCCCTCCTCACATGCAATCAGCTCGTTTATCTTCCCCCGTTTCCCCTTGTCCTTCGAATACCGGAAAAATATCGCCCAATGCTCTTGGGCGTTCATCTCCCCTATGGGTTTTTCCACTACCTTGTCCAACTTGGATAGCTCCACCGTGGTTATCCGGCTCCTCCCGTTTAACGATACCCTATGGGCAGGATCGTAGTATTCAAAGGTATGAAAAACGGACTCATCCGTGAAAAACCGTTCCTTTGCCAATATCGCTATTTGATAGGCATATTTCAGGTCGTTGTAGGTCTTATCAATTCCCCGGATGTCCTGTCCGGTGAAGAGTTTCCCGGCGTGAAACTCAAGCCGGACCGGCTCAAAGGGGGTGGGATTCAGGCTCATCTCGACATTGACGAGTTCGCCGTCTTTGGCTCTACAGGCGATGTCGAAGCGGATTTGCCGGTCCCGCAGGTTATCTATGGGTGGCTCATTGGCGCTTATGGCGGTTACGGAAATATCCCGGCCAATCAGGGCGGAAATGAGCCTTGAAAGGGCACCCTGGGATGCCGGGGTATTCCGGGTGAATACGGC
>JAISGE010000042.1 GCA_031263265.1 Treponema sp. | reverse complement strand
CCAACCACACCCACACACCACCAACAACCCCCCCACCCCCCCCCCCCCCCCCCCCCCCCTCCGCGGCGGGGGGGGCGGGGCGCCGATGAAACCCCCAAGGCAATAAAGCGAAACAAGATCCTGACACTCTTGTTGGGCAATTCCGAAAAAGCCATTCCCTGAGGACGGAGCATCAGGGTATTGATGATCAGAAAGAAAATCAGATGTCTTGTCTGTTCGCTTATAGGCACTTCAGGTTTGAACTTGATCGCCGAAAAAATCTCCAATACTTCTGGCGACTTGGAAGAGAGGTTCAAAGGCCGAGTACGGAGCCAGTCTACGATCTGCAAGATTTTAGGGTGGGAACGAAGACAATCCACGATAGACAGGATCACCAAGTACAATTGTTCCTCAGGAATCGCCGACAAGGTAAGGCCCCCTTCTGCATAGCCCAGGATCCGCTGGAATTCCCGCATGAATAAGTGTCGAAGCATATCCTGTTTGTTCTTGAAATGGGAATAAAGCCCGCTTTTGGATAAACCTGAACGGCGGGCCACCATATCCATAGACACATTCCAGGGGCCTGCTTCAGCCACCACGCTTGCCACTGCATTCAATAAGCTGCCATCCTCAGCTTTTGGATATTTTTTTCTTTTTTCTAATTCCTGCATATCCTTATGGCATCGGTCTGTCGTGAATCCCAATGCCCAGGCACCAAAGCGGCTTTCCAGTTCTTCAAAGTCAAGCGCATCTATGGCCTCCTCGTATAATCCCAAACCATGGGCTATTCTCGTTTCTACCCAGGCAATAAACTGCCCAACCTGCTCATCTGCAGGGCCTTCTTTATCGGTATACCCGTGCTTATGGAAATAGGCTACCAAAAAGGTTAACGTGGCAGTAACCAGTTGCATGGCCGAAGGATAGGAGGTGTCCCCCTCTTCAAGACACTGAAACTCCTGCATATCCAGCCCTTGGGCGATCATGAACCTTACCATCTGATCGAGGCGTTGGTTACCGTATACTTGGACCAGACAGAAAATAAAGGTATCCCGATTCCGGACATAATACTCCACCGCGATCCGCATGATGCTAAAAAGCTGGTCAAGTCTATCCTGGCTTAACCGGGCCTTATCGTACTGGGGCTTTATAAACGCCACATATTCGGTGAAGAACTGTTCATACATAGCCTCAAGGAGAGCTTGTTTGTTTTCAAAATGCCGGTATAATGCGGACTTACTCACCCCCAGTTCCTGGGCAATTTCAGAGAGGCTTGTTGATTGGTACAGGGTCCGTCCCCACACGCGGAACGCGGTTTTAATGATATCAGCTTTCTTCATAAGTTACCGACCGGTCGTTAACTTATAACATAAGCATTCATGAAGCAGAAGACAACAACAGGGCAAAAAAAATAAAAAAGTTCCTCAAGTTTTCTAACAATCCCCTTATTAAACTGCTTTCTAAGCATGAGAAGTGTTCTTGACGCGCTAAATCATTTCATGTTTACATAGAATATCTGGGGCTGTTTTGCCCGGCAATCTTAATATGGAGGCGGAAGAGTCCATCTTTAGACCTCTTTTCCTTGAGGCATTTTTATATACCTATCCGTTATCTAATGATGTAGGAGATTGAGTATCATGAAGTTAAAAAAGAGACTTGCCATCACGTTCACGGTTATTTCGATAATTCCTTTTATAGTAGGGATGTTTTTTATGCTTTTTAGGTCTGGTAAAACCATCCAGCAGAATGCTTTGGGCTTTCTGGGAGAATATGCCAATACCATCGCCAGTGATGTGAGCTCGTTCTTTGCGGAAAAGCGAGGATTTGCCCAGTCCTGCGCACTGTATCCTGCAGTCCAGGCCATGGATTGGCCCTTAGTTACCCAGGTTATGGAGACTTCCCTAGACAAACTCTCTACCGTTGATGCCATAGAGACCTATATGGTGGTCAGGCCAGATGGTTCCTATTATCGTTCGGATAATCCGGGGAATCCTGCGCTGGATGGCCTGGTAAGTGCAGATAATGAGGATCCCCAGGCAAACCCGACCCTCCTGAACACCAGAGATTACTTTACGCGGCTGGTTACCCAAAATCCTCAAGGGTACTATAGGACCTTTGTCTCGGATCCCAATCTCTCCCGGTCAACCGGGCAAAAGCAAATTGTCGTAGCTGCCACGATCCGGACCAGGGAAGGCAGCAACGGCGGGCTTTTTGCCTTGATGCTTAATACCGGAAGCGTAAACAGCCTTCTGGATACCATTACCAGGAATATTGATACCAATTTTGGAAACCAGGTGAACTTGATGTTGATGTCCCGTTCAGGGATGGTGGCGGCTATCCGGGAGTACGATCCTTCTCGCGCTGCGTATGTGGAAACCGCTTTACATGTTAATCAGGATATTTCCTCCGACGATCTCTCCCCGGCAATGGTAAAAGCCCTACAAAACTTAGAGGCAATAGGTAATCAGTATACCCGTTTTAAGCATGAGACAACCAAGAAACCCTATATCATGGTCAGGTCCTTTGTTGCTGAAACCGATTATGAAGTGGTGCTCACCATCCCTGAACGAGTACTCTTTGGGGCACTGTACGATATGACCTTCATTGCCTTGTCTTTTTTGATAGGGATCATCCTGATCCTGGTGGTAGTGATCTTGATTCTCAATAACCGGATCATTACCCCCCTTACCCGTACCGCGGCTGCCCTCCATGACATATCTGAAGGTTCAGGGAATCTTACCGATCGGCTTACCGTGGCGGGGAATGATGAGATTTCCGAGGTAGGCATCTATTTTAATACGTTTATGAGTACCCTCCAATTCCTCATCAGTGAGGTTGTGCACCAGGAACGGCGTATTGAAAAGGTTTCCTTGGAGCTTGAACGGTACTCTGACGGTATAGTCTCAGAAGTATCTGCCATTAGCACCAATATCAGCAACCTGCATACCCAGACCAACGAACAAGAGGATACCGTAAGGAAGGCCATAAGTGCGGTACAGCAGATCAGCGTGAGCATCAATACCCTTTCCCAAGAGATTGAATCCCAAACCACTGGGATTACCGAATCATCTGCGGCAGTGCATCAAATGGCCGCAAATATCGTTTCCATTTCCAAGCATAGCCTCCAGGTGAAGACCATGTTTCAGGATCTGATCACCGCTTCTGAGGCTGGCAAGCATAACCTCACCGGTGTCAACGTCTTGGTACAAGCCTTGGCCGAACAGTCCTCCCAACTCCTGGATACTAATAAGGTGATCAATGCCATTGCATCCAAGACCAACTTGTTAGCCATGAACGCCTCTATTGAAGCGGCCCATGCAGGGACAGCCGGGCGGGGATTTGCGGTGGTGGCCACTGAAATCGGTATACTGGCGGCAAACGCTGCTCAACAATCAAAAATGATCCGGGATGCTCTGAAGCAGAGTATTGCCACGATTACTGAAATCGTAAGCGCCACGGCAAACGCCGATAGCAGCTTTAACCGAATTTCCCAGTACATCACCCAGGTCAATACCTTGATTGAGGAGATTTCTCTTGCTATGATTGAACAGGAAGAAGGAAGCCACCAGGTATTAGAAGCGCTGGAACTGATTCAGAAAAACACCCTTCAGATCCGGGATGAGTCGGTGGAGATGAACACCGACTCTGCCGCGATCCTCAAGGCTATGAGCCACTTGGAAGCGGCTTCCCATCAAGTCCAGCAGAGTACCCAGGGTATTGCGGAGTTTACCGGTAATATCGATAAAACGGTTACGCATATTATGGAAGCGTCGTATAAGAATGCTGGTATTGTCCGAGAGCTTAATGATTTGACCGATCGATTTAAAGTATAAGACGTCCGTTTCAAAACTTCAGTTTTGAAACAGCCTTCCCATATAAAAAAGTATAAAAATATAAAAAAACCCTGTTGATATAGTAAGGAGCAGTTATGATCAAGATGGGAGGCCGTCAAAGTTATGATATAGACGGCCTGATTAAAGAAATAGAACAACCCCGGATTAAGGTGGTGCTCTGCTTCTTTTCAGTGGAATATGAACGGTTTGAACCCCACCGAGCGCTGAAGCGGGCTTTCCCTCAAGCGGTCTGTGTGGTAGGGTCCATGCTGGGAGGCTGGTGTACCGCCGGGGTGGTGAAAAAAGGGGTAGTCGCCCTGTCCCTGAGTGCCGATGAAGTTGAGGAAGTCTTTAGTACCCTCAAAGAGGGAGTTAAGACCGATGCCGCCAAGACCGCTACTGAGGCCGTTGAAGACCTCAAACGGAAGATCGGGTACCGATCCCTGGATCCCGACAACTACCTGGGCATCATCTTAAGTGATGGTCTCGCCCTCGGGGAAGAGATCATGCAGGTATTGAGCCTGGAGGCGGGACTCAATCTGCCCTTTGTGGGGGGAGCCGCTGCAGATGAACTGAATTTTACCAAAACCCTGGTTGGGATTGATAACCAGGTTTCCGCAGACGGCCTTGTGCTGTTGGTTATGAAGATGAAGATACCCTTTCATTACAACCACTATATCCATTTTACCCCGACCGCCACGTCCATGATGGTAACCAAGAGTGACGTAAAGCATCGCATTATCTGGGAACTCAACGGAGAGCCTGCAGCGCCTTATTATGCAAAACTACTAGGCCTCAAAAGTATGGACCAGCTTACCTTTGATGTGTTTGCCTTGAATCCTGTAGGGGTGGTTTCTGGCAACATGGTGTATTGCCGCAGTCTGCACAAGGTTATAGAAGGAAGTGGACTCATGAGTTATTGTTATATAGAAGCGGGTACTACCCTGCATCTTTTGAAACGGGGAGACATCATAGCAGATACCCGGAAGACGTTGCAGGATGGAGCAGCACACCTGCCCCAGGTGCAAGGGGCAATTTTATTTAACTGTGCGCATAGGCTCATGGAACTCCAGACCCTCAACAAGGTTGAGGCTTTCAACGATGCGTTCAGGAGTATCCCCTTTATTGGGCTTAATGTTTATGGAGAGGACTTGTTTATCCGCCATAACCAGACCTTAACCGCGGTCTTTTTCGGGAGGTATTAGATGAGTAACCAGACCCTTGAGCAGACCAGGGAAGAGCATTATACGATTCAGGGTTTTACCCTCAAACTTAAACGGATATTGCATTACCTAAACAGTAAACTGAATTCGCTCATATTTGAAATCATTGCCCGGGTTGATCTGCTGGATATGACCATTCAGTACCTCAACAATACCTTTAGTCGGGTTTCAACAGTGCTGAAGCAAGTGCAAAGTTCCTTTCAAACCAGTACTGCCCTTTTCATCGACTCCTGCAAAAACAGCCAACAGTACGTGGCCTCTATGGATCAAGGCTATAAAGTCATTGACGGTGGCTTCCGTAAGTCCTTTGTTTTGACCGATGAGTTACAAGGTATTGCCAAAACTGCAGGAGAAAACCTGGCGGTTATTCATAATATTACGGAGATCACCAATGTTCTTGCCCTTAACGCTTCCATTGAAGCGGCCCGGGCAGGTAACGCGGGTAAGGGCTTTGCAGTGGTGGCCCAGGAGATCCGTAAACATGCCACCACTACCAAAGACGCAATAGCCGCGATCTCCGGCAACATTGAGGAGCTTATCAAAAAGATAAACCGCTTAGCCGAGGAAATGAACAGCATGAAAGAAGAGGTACAGCAGGGTACGCAGATGATTGAGAAGCTTGTGGCAGTCAACAAGACAGAACAGGTCCTCATTGGGACGGTAAACACGAATCTGAACTCCCTGGACGCATCCTTTGCGGAATACGACCGCTTGCACGAGACCCTGGGGAGCATGATAAGCCAATCGGTCCGTTCCCGAGAGGACATTCACAAGATGCTTATCGTGTTCCAGCAAAACATCGAGAAAGTAGCTCCTGAAACCCTCAAGAGCAGTTCTTTTAAGTGATGGGTAATTGAGGGAGGCTTATTTGCTACGACCGAAGCTGTTTCAAAATGGTACAGCTTGAAACAGCCTCGAACTGCTACACTAAGGTCCGGGCTATCCGCAGGATGTCCGCAAACACCCCTCCAGCAGTAACCTGTGCCCCTGCTCCAGGACCTTTTATCACAATGGGTAGGGTGGAATACCGATCCGTGGTGATCACCACCATATTGTCCGCGTCTACCAAGGTGCGGAAGGGGCTAGCCGCAGGCTCTGACCGGAGGGTAAGCCGGGCAGTCCCTCCGGTGATGACCGCCACATACCGGAGGGCCTCTCCCCGGGCCGCAGCTTCTAAGCGGCGCTGTTCAAAAAACGCATCTGATTTTTCCAGTTCCGCGAAAAACGCATCTACCCCTTCAGCGCTAAAACATGCCTCAGGCAGAATCGGCTCAATAGCTACATCGGCAAATTCCAGGGCTATGCCACATTCTCTGGCCAAGATCAGGGCTTTCCTGGCCGCGTCTTTGGCGTTCAGATCCTCCCGTGGATCCGGCTCAGTGTATCCTTTGGCCTTGGCCTCCTGTACTAGGGCAGAAAAGGGCTTTTTCCCATCGTAGTTGTTGAAGATAAAGCTCAAGGTTCCCGATAAAACCGCTTCGATCCGCCGCACCTTATCCCCGGATAGAAACAGGTCCCGGAGGGTAGAAATCACCGGCAGCCCTGCACAAACCGTAACCTCGTACAGATAGGGTATGCCCCGATCTTTAGAGAAGGTGATCAATCTTTTATAATAGTCGTAAGGCCCGGAATTGGCCCGCTTATTAGGGGTAACAATCGGTATGGATGCGTGCAGGATCTGCTCATACAGCGCAGCTACGGTATCGCTGGCAGTACAATCACAAAAAGCGCTGTTGGGAAGATTCAGGGCCTTCATCCGTTGGATAAACTCCGGTAAGGCAAAGGGTACTGCTTCCGTATCCCCTTGCAAGCGGGATTTCACCGCATGGGGATCAAGCCCTTGGGGATTAAAGAGCATGTACCGGGAATTGGCCGCTCCCACGAGGTTTATGCGGATCTGGTGTTCATCGGCAAGAACCTCCCGTTGATCCGCGAGTTGCTCCACCAGGGTACCGCCAATAAGCCCAATCCCCACCAGGAATAGGTTGACCGAACGAACACCAGAGAGGAAGAATGCCTCATGGATGGCGTTAAGGGCCTTAGCTTGATCTTGACAGGCGATAACCGCGGAAATGTTGCGCTCCGAAGAACCCTGGGCAATGGCAACCACATTAACGCCATTGCGCCCCAGGGCATGAAATACCTTACCGGAAATCCCGGCAGTACTTTTCATCCGGGAACCCACGACCCCAATGATCGCCAGATGCTCTTCCCGTACCGGAACATCCAGATCCGCACGGGCAATCTCCCGGTCAAATTCTTCCGCAAGAGCCGCCTCTGCAGCCTGAGCATCTTCAGGAAGGATCGCAAAACAGATCGAGTATTCACTGGAACTTTGGGTGATAAGGATGATGTTGATCCCTTTCCGCGCCAGGGCGCCAAAAAGCCGGGAAGAGAAGCCCGCCACCCCTACCATACCTGCACCTTGGACCCGTATTAAGACCAGTTGGTTCATGGAACTGATCCCCCGGATGGGATAGGCCCCAGCCTCCCCGTGCTGGTTGATCCGGGTACCGCTCCCTTGAGGATTAAAGGTATTACGGATAGTAATGGGTATACCTTTTTCCAAAGCAGGCCGGACCGTAGGAGGGTACAAGACCTTGGCCCCGAAATGGGAAAGTTCCATAGCTTCCTCGTAAGAAAGGGTATCGATCTTGAAGGCGGTCTTTACCATCCGGGGATCCGCCGTGAACATCCCATCTACATCGGTCCATATTTCCACCTGTTCGACTCCCAGGGCAGCACCGAACAGCGCCGCGCTGAGGTCTGAACCTCCCCGTCCCAAGGTGGTGGTGGCTCCATCCAAGGCAGCGCCGATAAAGCCTGTGGCAACCGGTAGGGGAGACTGGGTAGCCCTCTCGTGAAAGAAAGCTCGTATACCCGCAGCGGTTTCCTCACCCAAAACCTGGGCGTTTCCGTGATGATTATCGGTTTTAATGAGCGTGCGGGTATCCAGGTACGCTGCGGGGACCCCTGAAGCGGAGAGGAGCTGGGCAAGCAGGGATGCGGAAAGCCGCTCCCCAAAACTCATCACCTTATCAAGGGTCTGCGGGGAAAGCTCCTGGAGGATAGCAATCCCGTCCAAGGTACGGCTTAGTTCTGCAAAGAGCGCCGTAAGAGAAGCAAGCGCAGTATCGAGATCTGATCCGGTAAGAAAGGCCGCAGCTACTGCCCCGTGCCGGCTTTGCATGTTCTGTACCACCCCCGTATAAGCATGGCCGCCGGTTTGAGCGCTCCGGGCCGTGCGGATAAGCTCATCGGTCATTCCTGTCATAGCAGAAGCCACCACCACCGCAACAGTACCGGCATGTTCTTTATCCTTGATAATCTGTACCACCTTACGGATTGCCTCTGCTGAACCCAGGGATGTACCGCCAAATTTGAGAACCCGCATATTTGCTCCTTAATTACTCATATCCTATGTAACTTTCTCTACTTTCTCATTGATACGATTTTTTGGTAGATTTATCAAGCCTGAGCGCATGATCCAATAGTAATTTCTAGGTTTCTGTACTATATTAAGAATCAGCCCAAGTCTGTACAAAGGTTTGATTATCGTGATAGAAAGGATACGATGCTGGTGACTAGAATGTATACATTGCGTATAATCGTCTATGTGCTCTTCATGGGTACAGGAGCAGGAAGTTTTGGCCTGGGAACCATACAGCAAATCCAGGCGCCGCAGACTCCTCGGGGAGAGGAAACCGCAGTATCCCACATCTCCATACGGTTTGAAGATCTGGTTCAAACCGCCGCAGTGGAACCGCCGCAGGAATATTTTCAAGAAACCGTGGCTGAACCGCCTACCCAAGGGGAACGGGTTATGAAGGCCCTTGCCGCAGCCTATCCTGAACGCATCGGTCCTGCGGTTTACCGGAACGGCGACTGGGCCGTATCCATCCGGGGGACTTTTTACTATTATGCCCAAGGCAGGCTGCTGCCGGAAGAACTCCGGACCCGGGCTTTGGAATACGATCCCCAGCCCTTTTATCGATACCCTGCAGCCTTACCCCCGTGGAGCCCCCCAAGCCCTGAAGAAACCGCGCGTATGAGAAGCCAAGCAGATAGGCGGCGTTTGCACCCGCCGAAACGATCCCTGCATTTTTATGATGCCCTTTGGCGGGCCTCTACTAAAGAGAGCGCTTATGAACGGGTAAAGACCTTACGGTTCTTGGGCCGTAATGTGTTGGTGCATTACGCCATCTTAGAAGAACTTGCGCTGGTGGAAGAGCGGATCTACGCGGAAGCCCGAACCAATACCCAGGTACGGCAATGGATCAACAGCATTCATTCTATTTCCGGGTGGAATTGGCGGAATATCGCCGACGCAGCAAGCAGGAGTTTTCATGCCTATGGAGCGGCCCTGGATCTATTACCCCAATCCAGCAACTTGGCGACCTATTGGCTCTGGACTTCCCGAATCACCAGTGAATGGTGGACCGTTCCCTATGAAAAGCGTCTGCACCCCCCTGATGCGGTTATCAAAGCCTTTGAAGCCTATGGGTTCATCTGGGGAGGGAAATGGCTCTTTTACGATACCATGCATTTTGAATACCGCCCTGAAATATTGCTCCTAAGCGATCTACCCATCACCGATCTTCGCTAGGAGTTCACCCTGGTCTTTGCTTCGCAAAGCCCTTATTGAGCCGTCAAAATGTTGTAACCAGTCTTGATAAAATTAGGTAGCTTGTGTATGGTAAAGCAACTTTTGGGAAAAGTTAAGCACCTACTATTTGGAGGACACAGGTGAAATTTTTACTCGTTACGGTGATAATTGGTTATATACTCGCGGTCGGTTACAATCTTATAACCATATATACGTTGGATACTAAAGAAATTGAAAAAAATGGAATATCTCTTTCATTAGAAGTAGCCTCTCGCCTTGGTATAGGTCGAACAGTAGGACTCATCGGGGATCTGTTACATACAAACGATACTGCTTCTATTTTACGAACGAGCAGCTATTCAAGGGAAATTGTTACTGTGTTATTTGATTGGTACGCGCCTATAAAATGGTCTCCGGTTCTGAGTGTTAGCAAAGAAATTGGATGCTTGTTTTTACCCAATAGGTTACGTGAATATAATCTATGAAAAACAAGGTGGAAAAATGAACACGTATCGAGTAATTTCATGTTGATTCCCTAAATAGCGCCGAACCAAAAGCCCAGGAAGGTGAGTCCCCAAACCAGCGCTATTGCCCCTCCTAAGCAGAGCATATTGGCAAGGGTTCTGGGGGGTTTTATATAACCCTCAGGGCTTCCTGCGGGTTCTGCAAGGACATCCTGTTCTTCACTTAATTCCAGCAGCAAGTGGTCTATCCCCTCAATAATATGCTTCCTTTTGATCCGTGCCTTGTTCTGGCTGATCGTTTCAAAGATACGGAAGGACTCTCCCAACAAAGAACCAAAGAAACCGGGTAAGCGTAGATCTGCACGGATAGAAGCCTGGGAGAGCATGATGAGTCCCTCCAGGGTAATAGCCTTGTGCAGCCCCCCAAGGAGGGCCCCTTGGGTAATGCGGAACATGCCGACCGTCCCCAGGACCTTGCCGTAGGGTACTAAGAGGTTAAAGAACACAATACCCCCTATGATCGACAAGGTGATAAGGGGCCGGTTCTTCTTCCCGCGCAGCCATGCATACCACCAGAAGATCAGAAACTGAACTCCCCTTAACAAGGTTGAGGGATTCACCAAAAAAGCGGCCATCATGAGCAGTCCTGCCAGGAAGAGATCGGTGCTGCGGAGCTTCTTATCCCAGGTTCTTCCCTGGGGTGTAGCCAGGGTCTTCATGGAACAGGCCGAATCTGTTGGCGATACCAGCGTGAACGGGAACTGAAGGTCTCGCAGAAGATCCCCAAACTACTACTGGTAATGATCCCCGCGATTAGAAAGGGGGGAACCAGGAATATAATCCCGGGTCCGAACACGAAAAACCGGGCCAAGAGCAACTGTGCCCCATTGGACAGCAACGCTCCTATGATACTTATACCTATGAAGCTGATACGTTTTGGCCCCAGCAGACGCCGTAAGAGGTACATGGCTGTTACCGAAGCGCACGTACCGGCCAGAGAAAATAAGCAGATATAGGAAACCAGGGTTCCGGTGATGATTGCCTGGCCCAAAACCTTGATGAGCGTCAAGAGTGCAAGGTATTTTAAACCCAGGATATCCAATGCCAGCATGATGGGCACATTGGCAAGTCCGAGCCGCATGAAGGGAAGGGGTTTGGGAACCAGGTACTCCAGAGTTGATAAAAAGAGACAGAATCCGCCTAAAAGCGCGGCAGTAGCTTCTTCCCGCTTACCAGGCTGCGCCATCCAGTCCCCTGTCCCCTGGTTCATCCGCTGCTCCCTCTGGGCGACTTGTTCCTATGGATACCAGCACGTGGTTCGGCAGACACGCGAGCCATTGGCCGTGGGCTTGAATTGCACCGGCAGCCACACAGGTCTGATTCGTACAGGGGGATGAAAGCACCCGGGCCTTCCCGTCCTGCACTGACACGAGGGTATCCCCCAAAGGTCCCGGCACAATAACGAGTTCCGCAGCATCCTGAGGAAAGATCCACTGGTCCCCTTCCCCGGTAATGAGTATCCTGGTTTCCGTTCCTCTTTGGGCATAGAGCATTACCGTGACCACCACGGTAATGCTCATGGCTAAGCCTAAGGCCCCGAAATCCAGGGGTTTAAAAACAGTCTTATGCATACCCGGTCTAGGTAATTTTGACACAAGCATAGTACCTTATACCATGTTTTGAAAGAAATGGTAAGCGCCAAGGCTTTAGTACGGGAACACCCCGTAAGGCCCCAACCACAACCAGAATCCCGTGTAAAAGTTTCGCAGTATACTATAAAAGTTGTGCAGTTTCAAAACTCGCCTGACTTTTGAAACTGGCTCTTCTAGAAAGATAGAAAAAAATAGGTTCCCCAAAACCTACTTCTTGTGCCGCCGATCCAACTCGTCCAGTACTTCTGCAACCGTAACCCCTTCCCGAGTCATAAGCGCAGTGGTGAAAAAGACCAGATCCGCTGCTTCCCAAACCACCTCTGCATGGGTTTTGGCAGTACAAACCTCTTCGGCTTCCTCAAGGATCTTCTCCCGCACCAGGGTTTCGTCTAACGTGGCGGTGTACGAACCAGTGGACGGATTACGGAACCGGTCTGCAATGATGGCTTGCAGATATTCCCAGGTGTAGCGTCGGCCAGTCTCAAAACAGGAGTAGTCTCCGGTATGACAAACCGGCCCTGCAGGTTCAACCACGGCAAGCAATGCATCCCGGTCGCAATCAGCACGAAGCCTAAGCAAGGTAAGGGTATTGCCGGAGTGTTCTCCTTTCATCCAAAGACTATTCCGGGTACGGCTATGGAAACAGAGCTTACCCCGGATAAAAGATTCCGCCACAGCCTGCTGGTCGGCAAAACCGGTCATCAACACCTGGCCATCCGAAGACTGGGCGATGAGCGGAAGCAATGCTTGCTGGGGAGAGGATGCTAAAGCTGAAGTTGAAAAAGAACCTTTTTTCCAGTTTAGGGAACGGATAAACGCCTCCCCCAAATCAATTTTCCCGGTGTAAAGGGCCATGCCGAGTTGCACATCACAGCCCAAAGCAGCCAAGGCTTCGATTTCTTCCAGGGTGGAAACACCGCCTGCCACGGTAAGACGGCAGGAGATCGCCTCCCGCAGATGCCGCACCCCTGCCTGGTCAATACCGCTCATGGTTCCTTCCCTATCCACACAGGTAAAGAGCAGCTCCCCGGCAAAGGATTCCACCGCCTGAGCAGTTTCAATAAGGGAAAGCCCGGTAGGGGTTTTCCAGCCATCTACCACGATTTCATAGTCGCGGGTTTCATGTTTCCGGGCATCAACTGCTACGATGATCCGTTCCCGGCCAATCTGGGTTGCCAATGCCCGTAGCAAATCGGTATTCAGCGCGAATCCACCTCCGGCCTTAAGGGGATCCCGAAATGCCTGGGAACCGATGATGAGTTTCTGAGCGCCAAGGCTCACCAGTTCCCGGGCCTGTTCCACCGTTTTAATCCCTCCTCCCAAACGACAGGTCGCCTTACGAAGCAGGGGCTTTATGATCGGGAGATTGGAACCAAGGCCCATCGCCGCATCCAGGTCAATCACCGCCACTTCTCCGTAGCGGTCAAAGGTCTCCGCGAGTTCAACCCCATCGTCCCGTTGTAAAACCAGATCCTTTCCCTGTCTGAGCTGGACCACCTTACCCTTCTGTATATCTATAGACGCAATTACCATCTGACACACACTCCTTTTGATGCAACATAACGCTTGATTTCCGGGATACTCACTTTCCCGAAATGCAGTAGGGAAGCCACCAGGGCCGCATCCGCATTGCCCCAGTCTTCACTTCCTTGAGCCTGCGGGAGGAGCACCTGGGCAATGTGCTCCAAGGTCCCTGCTCCCCCAGAGGCTATCACCGGCACCGGCACTGCCTCAAGGATCGTCCTGGTGAGGAGGAGGTCATACCCTGCGCCAGTACCATCCGCGTCAATCGAATTGAGGAGGATCTCTCCGGCGCCGAGTTTCACTGCTTGGACTGCCCAGGCCACTGCGTCTATACCGGTATCGGTTCTACCCCCGTGGGAAAACGCATGCCACCGGGGCTTTCCCCTGGAGTCGTCTCCCACCAGTTTGGCATCAATCGACAGAACCACGCATTGGCTCCCATAAACCCGGGCCATTTCGCTGATGAGGCCGGGGTTTTGTAAGGCTGAGGTACAAACCGAAACCTTATCTGCTCCCGCGTGCATGGCCTCCTGCATATCTTCCAGCCGCCGAATTCCTCCACCTACGCACAGGGGGATGAACACTTCCGCTGCCACTTGGCGGACGAGGTCCAAGAGGGTTGCCCGGCTTTTATAAGAAGCCCCAATGTCCAGGAAACTCAACTCGTCCGCTCCTTCCTGGTTGTAGAGCCGGGCCAGTTCCACCGGATCTCCTGCGTCTTGTATGCCCTGGAATTTGACCCCTTTCACTACCCGGCCATCGTCCACATCAAGGCAGGGGATAATTCGCTTCGCCTGCATCGTATCTCCTTTATGCCCTCGCCCAATTTTCCAGGAACTTCAAGCCCAGGGCGCCGGATTTCTCCGGGTGAAACTGTACCGCAGCCAAAGCCCCCCGTTCTACTGCAGCACAATACGGGAGATCGTACACTGCCTCTGCAACGGTAAACCCAGACCCTTCAGGATCCGCATAATACGAATGAATATAGTAGAAAAAGGCAGGTTCCGGCAGTCCTTGGAAAAGCTTGGAACCAGAACGCACCAAAGAAGTGCTGTTCCACCCGATCTGAGGAACCTTCCTTCCGGGAAACCGCCGCACCTGGCCGGGGATCACCTGTAAGCCCTGCCGAATCTTGCCATTCACCGGGGGCGCTTCTTCAGAGGAATCAAAGAGGATCTGCAAACCAATACATATTCCCAAGAAGGGTTTATCAGCAGCAATCCATTCCTGCAAAGCCTGAGCATACCCGGATTGTTCCAGGGATTCCATAGCAGCGGTAAAATGGCCGTCTCCTGGAAAGATGATCCGCTCAAAAGGGGAAACCGCCGGGGAGAGTTCATCAGGACCTGCAGCAAAGCGGGCGCTCAGCCCAAGCCGGGCTAACGCGTTCATCACCGAGCCTAAGTTCCCCGCGCCGTAATTCACCACCCCAATCATACCAAGACCCCTTTGGTAGAGGGCACCAGGTCAGGAGAACGGGAATCTCGGCTTACCGCGTCTTGGAGGGAACGGGCAGCAGCTTTGAACAGGGCTTCGATCTTGTGGTGATCGCTTCGTCCCCTAAGTATGTCCAGGTGTACTGCTGCGGATGCCCCTTGGACAAAGCCCTGCCAGAAATCCTCAACCGTATCGGTCTGGAAGGAGTAGCTGCCGGAAACCAGGGGGATTCCTGAAAGCTGGGCATCAAACACCAGGAAGGGCCGCCCTGAAAGATCTACCGCGGCCCTGGCCAGGGTTTCATCCATAGGGATAAGACAACTGCCGGTTCGCCGAATCCCCCGCTTCTCTCCCAGGGCCTGAGTGAAACAGCGGCCCAGCACAATACCCGTATCCTCCACCAAATGGTGCTGATCTACAGGCAGGTCCCCTGATGCTTGGACCTGGAGGTCAAAAAGCCCATGCCGGGCAAACGTGGTGAGCAGATGCTGCATAAAGCCAATGGGATAGTCCACGCGTATCTCCCCGGATCCATCCAGGTTGAGCTTTATGCAAATGTCGGTTTCTTTGGTGGTGCGTCTTATTTCTGCAATTCTATCCATAAGTTTCAGCTCCCCTATTACGGTACCACTTTCCGCAGATCGTATTCCACGATATCCGTGGCTCCCAGCTTCTTCAACCGGGGAATCATCCCAGGGACCTCACTTTTCTTAACCGCAATTTTCACCGCGTACCCCGCATCCCCATAGAGCGGGGCTACCGTAGGGCTTCGCATACTCGGAAGCCCGGTAACCAGCGCGGCAAACTGGGACTTACTCACATTCATCTCCAGCATGACCCGGTCCCTGCCGTCCAAGACCGCCTTAAACAGCATGGCCAGCTCTTCAATGTGGTTCCGTTTCACCTCATCAGCCATTGCTGCAGTAGAAGCCACGAAACGAGTGGATGATTCCAGTATAGTACCGATGATCCGTAAGCCGTTATCCTTGAGCGTTCGGCCCGAGGCGGTGTTGTCGATGATCATGTCCGCATCATCTGGGGGGAAGACCTCGGTGGCGCCATAGGTACGGAGGATCCGGTATTGGAAGCCTGATGCGCGAAGCCAGGTCTCCGCAATCCGCACATATTCAGTGGCCACCCTGAGCCGCTTGGATTTGAGCGCAGACTCGTCCAGGTTTGCAGGAACCGCGGCCACAATACGAACCTGGTCAAAGCCCAGGTCCATGACCTCCTGCACTTCAGCCCCACTTTCCCGGATCCAGTCCAAGCCGGTAAATCCCGCATCATGGCTCCCCAATTCCAAAAGCTCCCCCACATTTTGGGGCTTCATAAGTTTCCCGGCCAGCCACTCCGCAGTAAGCAAGGGTCGATAGGTGCGGTCCGTAAGGCTTATGGGAAACCCTGCCTCAGCGAAAAGCCCTGCCACCTTATCAAAAATACGCCCTTTGGGTATCAAGATACGCAGTTTATCCATGATTAGTTAAAAACTCCAAAAAAAACCGTGGACAAGTCCACGGCACAGGGGCTTTGCGGCTGCCGCCGGACTCTCCTGAATATGAATGGTGATGGTGAAGTATCTGAATCCGATACATGGATTTTAATTTAAAAGGATGCTGAAAAAGAGTCAAGCGGTGTAACCCCATCTTCGCAGAATATTCAAACTGCTTAATGCTCAAGCTATACGGAACCTCCTGCTTCCCAGAGCTGGCTGATTTCTATGCGTTTATCCGGGGGGTAAGCAGAAGTGTCCTGCCATACTCGCCCGACAATGAGTCACATCATCCTGTCAGTCCAATCAGGGTCCTAAGGCCGGGCCACTGAAGGCATCAGGGGAATATCATCGTAGCGGCCCAGGTTGTTCCAATAGGTAAATCCGCCGTTTCCCCCGTTCCGAACCCCTTCCACTTCACGGCGTATATAGTCCTGGTTGTAGTATTTTCTGTCATAAGAAACATTGAGGTAAAAAGCCTGTATGTATGGCCTGATGATGACCTGCCCCCGGCTGATCCGCTTAGCACGCTGGGTTCCTTGGTAGTAGATCCGATAGGGCCTAAGCTGAGGCGGGTTCTGGGCAAGGAAGTGCTGTTCAAAATGGCTGGGATAGTACATAGGACAGATCACATCCACATAGGGAGCCAGAAGTTCCACCTCTTGGCCGGTTCGTGCGCCGGTTCGGTACCATCCGTTGGCGCCATAAATGTCAATCGAAAGGGGCGCATCTACCCGGGAACGGATATGCCGGAGAAACGAAATAATCGCGCTATCCATGTCCATACCCGGATCCTTCCACCGGTACTGGGCATCCCCAAGGTTCACCCCATCGGTGGGAAAGCGGATGTAGTCAAATTGAATTTCGTCAAAGCCCCGTTCATGCAATTCCTGGGCAATGGCGGCGATATACTCCCAGACTTCCTCAGAATAGGGGTCTACCCAGCGTTCATCGTAGAAGGTTCTGAGGATTTCATAGTCCGGATCATCCGCGGGGAGGATGGTAACCAACGGATCTTCTGCCCGGGCATCAGGGGCTTGCTTCTTTTGCCGTGAGTCATAGTACCCCAGCCAAGGGCTATGGGTACGGGAATCCCATACCGCAAACCTTCCCCCTTGCTTCTTAGCTACTTCAGGATCCTTAAATACCACGATTCGGGCCACGGTATAGATATTCCGGGCTTTCATGGATTGCAAAAAAGCATCTAGGTCTATGGGCCTAAAGACCCGTCCCATAGCCGTGATATGCTGGTTTTGAGGGGTAAACCGGAGCCGGCCATAATCGTCCTTCATATCCACCACCACCATGTTGAGTCCTTGCCAACTTATGAGGTCTGTATACGGTTTGAGGGTCTCTTGGCTCAGGGCACGGTTTACGGGCAGATAGATCCCCTCCCTTCCCGCAGCAGGGGTATGAGGATCTGTGGTATTGAGGAGCCAAAGTTCAGAGAGCGTGATAGGCTCTGCATCAGGGTAAAAACTATGTTCTCCAAGAAACACACAGGACGGCTTGAGTCCTACGTTAACCGGAATATCCTGAATAAACTTAAGCAGATCTTCCCGTTGCCGAGGCATGGGATACTCCGCTTCCTTGGGCAGGGACATCTGTTTTGGAATGGTGCTATAGGGCAGCTCAAACACGCCTCCGTCCTGGACAAAACGCAGCGTTTCCCTGCCTGCATCCAGGGCATCTACCGTACCCAGACCATCAGATTGGTCTGGGTCTGCCCAGATGGTCCTGAAACGCTTCTGTTTCCAGTCAAGTTCGTAGAGCTGCCGGCGAAAGGTCTGGGATGCAAAAATCCGGGGCAGATTTCCCTCGGCCTCCTCGGAATCCGGAAGGACCACCGCTATATCTGAGACTTCATCAGGATTACCGGTAGTTTCCAGGTTCTCAAGCCCGGTGTTAACTTCGATCCACTTGGCGTTAGGGGTATCAGGGTTAAGGTAATAGACCCCGTAAACACTATGGGAGAGAAAAACCGTCAAATCCGGGAGGTTCGCCACTGCCACGGCCTTAATGCCATTGGTTTTGTAGGGAGGCATACCTATATGTTCCCAACTGCGACCGGCATTCCGGGACAGGAACACCCCTTCTTTCACGGCGCATACCATGATGGCGGGATTTCCAGGATGGATCTCCAGATCCTTAATGTCCTGCACTTGATTGATAGTGGACTTTTTCCCCTGATTATATACTTTGATGACCTTAACCGGCAGCCCCTGGTTCCGGCCTTCCCAGGTACGCAGATCCTGGGAGACCACTATGCCCTGATCGCTCAAGAGGGCCCAGTAGTCTTTGGTTCGCTTGATAGCCCGTACCGTACCGTCAGTCCACAGCGCGGCTACGCTTCCCTTCCCATCTATACCGTAGAGTCCTGCTTCGGTTCCGATGATCTGAGGCCACTCGGCAGTTCTGGTTTGCAGCGAAGCAGGGAGGGGAAAAAGCCCCTGCAGCACAGAACCATATACCACTATAAAAACTATATTTTTTAAAACCATGTTATAAACCTACATCATGTACCGTAGGAAGTATAGGGAGATTTCCCCCGAAACTTCAGTTTGGAAACTGGATCCCTCGATCAAAGGTTTGGCCTAAAACTCACAGTATGTTTAGAAAATCTCAGTGAGATTTAATGTTACAGCTCTTGTCCCTGCGGTACTTGTTCCCAGCAAAAGGGAACTTCCTGATTGAGGTTGTTTCAAAATTGTTTTGAAACGGATCGATGTCAATAACCGGCGAAAATGTCACCCTAAAATGACCGAAATTCATAAGGGATTATGTCACCCCACCCCGTCAGGCGACTACCGAACCCGGTACCTTTCTGTCCGAAAAATAGTATTTCTGGAGCAGCAGTTTCGTTACGTCAGGCAAATGAGTAGCTTTCCGGCCGTTGGTTAATCCCCACGGGGGGTGACATTTTCCCTCGTTATTCTTAGGGGTGACATTATCACTTGTTATTCACATTTGTATTGACAAACCCGCCCGCCCCATGATAGGATAAACCCGCAATGAGAGAAAACGGTCTGATTAGTCAAAAAACCTCCGTGCTTGGCACGCTTCTTGCTCTCTCTCTCTCTCTCTCTCTCTCTCTCTCTCTCTCTCTCTGTTCGAGCGGCTATGTTATTTCTTAACTGTTAGTGCGATTTATTGTTCTATTTTATTACAGGATAAGGAATTAGTCAAGCGTTATCTGTTAAAAACTA
>JAISGE010000017.1 GCA_031263265.1 Treponema sp. | reverse complement strand
CTTGATACCGGGCTTTCAGTGAAGATCCGCTGGTAGCGCGGGAAAGAGCTTTCTATCTGAATCGGCAAAGTCCAGGGCTTGGATTTCTGCACGCGTAGCCCAGCGCCATTCGGTATGTTCTGCCAGCCTCAGCGGCTCATTCCCCCAATAGACCCGATAGGCATTTACGATATGGACACCCTGGTGTTCAAAGGAGGCGCTTCCCAAGAAGGGGCCTAGTTTGATGGAAACCCCCAGTTCTTCAGCATACTCCCGAATGAGCGCCGCTTCATCGCTTTCCCCTGGTTCTACCTTGCCTCCGGGGAATTCCCATTTTTCTCCCAAGGTGCCTCCGGGTTTACGCCGGGCAATGAAGACTTTGCCCTGGGCTACGGCAATACCCGCCACTGATTGTTGTATTCTATCCATACATACCATAGTATCCCTTCTGCAAGCATTAAATGAGCAAGGCTTGGGGAAAGAGGAAATGCAGTACCGCGGTTCCCAGAGCCAAAAATCCAATCTGTTTTTTATGCATCACGAATATGCGTTCCATGGTAGTAGGAGTAGGGACCGGAGTATCCATACTGGTCTGGGGAAGGTTTGAGCGCGCTCGGTAATACTCAAACACGAGGGCAGAACCGCTGGTAAACCCCACTAATGCGGGGATCAGATCCCCGATTACCGGTACATCACCCTGCACTGCCGAGAGGAGCTTAAACAAACCGGTGGTGATGCTCATGATTCCTAAAATCAAGCGGAGGGTATCATGCTCGACCACATAGGTTATATCGTTCTTCTGGATACCGGGTTCTTTCTTGTGTATCAGCATGTACCCGGCTACCGCGTTGCAAAAAATCGATAAAAAATAAAACTGGATCATATACTTCTTAATCGTACTCCTTTTTCCTGGTTCCAGCCAGGGGACTTATCCCCAGAAGTGGATGCGGCGTTATGTGAAAGCCGTCCCTTCGTTCCTACTTCTCACGAAGCCTACTCTGTCATACTGCCAAGCTGCAATACCCCCGTATTGGATAGCACTCATTACAGGTAGCAGGAACGAAGGGACGTACACCCCATTTCCTTACCACACGGAAATCACTTCGCCCACCGCAGGTGCACCGCAGGTGTTAGCTCCTACAGAGGGCGCAAATGAAACGGACCACTTGGGAAAAATACTGGGGGGTTAGCTGATAATAGCTGTCTTCAGGGCCATTTAGGCGCCGCCAGGTTGCAGGGATGAGCTGCTGGTCATAGAGACCTTGGACTTCCCGGTTGACCAGAACATCGGCAAAGTCAGGCTTGTTGCGTACCAGGGTGCCAAAAGCGGAGGCTTCGGCGAAGGGCAGCACGGTGATGGTTTGCGCCACAATACCTGCCCGTAAAAACCCGGCATCATCAGAAAAAGGAGTGGGAATAAGCCCTACCCGGTCCATGTTAAGGTAGCGCACGGTTTCCAATGCCTGATTGCGGAGCCGCTGTACCAGATGCCGGGTCTTGACAATGCCTGGCCCCTGTTCGTCCCGCATTACATGATCCGCCATAGTAGAAATGATCAGCGTGTCCCCGGATCCGCAGGCGTCAAAGATATAGAACCGGCTGTTTCCAAACCCAATGTCCCGTAAGCCTTTAGCAAGGGTATAGGAACCCTGATCCCGGATACCCTCCCCGTAGTGCAGTTCCTCTTTATCGGTAAAAATGATCAGCCAGGAATGAACCCGGGCCTGCCGTAGCTTCAGCGCCGCTTCTATAAGCTCAAACACCGCGGCGCTGTTGTCATTAGCTCCGGGACTATCCGCCACCCGATCATAGTGGGCCACCAAGATAATGATGTTTTGCTTTTCCGGAGGCCAACATTTTACCGGCCCTTGCTCAGGAGAAGATAGAAAAAGATGCCGATTCCCGGAAATGGTAATTACCTGAGGACGGAAGTGCAATTCACCCAACAGGAATTTAAGCATACTATACCGATCCGTATTAAGGGCAATAAATTCCTTGAAACGCTGCGCTAGAACCGGATTGCTAAATCCTTGATGCACAGTACTTATAAACGAACCGCCTCAAATAAAGTAGATGGAGCCACCAACTCTTCTTGGGCTTGGATCATGATGAGTTCTCTACTGTTTGTTTTAAAAGTAGCTTCCATGATGCCGTATACCGAAGCGGTAGTTAATTCCAGGGTTCGCTTAATATCCCTGGTTTCCAGGTACCGGGAGAGAAAGACCGCGGCGGTAAGATCCCCGGATCCGGCCATGACCGTGGTGAAGGGCAACTCCGGGGTACGAATTCGGTACAGCTCTTTCCCGTTAGATACGAGCATATCAATATGAGCCCCTGGGCTAAAGCTCCCCAAAGGGCTGATACCCTCCCGGAAACTGGTAACCAAGATCACCTGCGGCCCTTGAGCATGGAGCGTATCAATGGCTTTCCGAGTACCATCCAAAGACGAGGTATCTATACCTGAGAGGGCTTCCAGTTCAAATTGGTTGGGGGTGATGATGTCTGCCAGGGTAATGACCTGGTTCTTGAAAATCTCAGGAATCCCTGGTTTAACATAGAAACCTCTCCCCATATCCCCCATTACCGGATCGCAGCAATACAGGGCCTGGGGGTTTATGCTCCGAACCCGGCGTACCCCCTGCATGACTGCATGACCCACCTCGGCATCACCCATATACCCTGAAAGAACCGCTTCGCAGTTCCCCAGGACTCCCCGCTCTTCCAGGCCCTGGACCAGGGCTTCCGCTAAAGAAGCCCCCAGCACCTGCCCTTGCCATGCGCCGTAACCGGTATGGTTTGAGAATTCCACCGTATTGACCGCCCATACCTCCCGGCCAAGGCGCTGCAAAGGAAAGACCGCAGCCGTATTACCCGCATAACCGTATACCACATGAGACTGAATAGATAAAATAGCCATAATTACCTTCTTTAACTTCCTTATTTTTTTATTTTTCCTTTGTTTTTTCTGAAAAATGCCATAATCCATCAATCAATGCCGTAAGGAAACGGAAGAACCGGCCCTGGCTCTTACCATAGGTCATGGTAAAATCCCGGGCAGCTTTAGTAAGGGAATAATAAACCCCATACTTTTTCTTGAGAAAATCCCAGTGTTTAACAATCCACACGTAGAGATCGCTTGCCGTATATCCGGGGAAATTCAGCTCTATCCATTCATCTTTGATGATTTGAATGATAGGATCGTACACATTGTTATACCAAGAAACCAACGCATCGGAAAAGGGGATTTCCCCTACAACATGCTGATTGAGATAATATTTATGCACCAAAATATGATTGTATATTACATCATAGCGGCCTGCCGCGGTGAAATCCAGTTCATAGTCCCGCGTGAGTTCACCGAACTGCGTTTTCTCATAGAAAATCTTTTTTTCATATTCGAGGAGGCTCTCCCGTAGTTCGTCCACAGTCTGGGAGGGGGTGATGGTAATTTCACTGGAAAGGCTGGTTACCTCCGCATCAATGGATTCAATCCCCTGAGCCTTGGCTACTGAAACCCGGTGATTCCCGTCCCGAACAAAGTAAACTCCACCTATCTCGTAAAGCTGAATAGCAGGCAAGGTGATCTCTTTGAGCCGGGCCTGATCCACTCGTTCCCAGCGCCTACGCAGGTGCTCTGCCCGGGGCAGAAAGAACTTGTTAAAATCCCGGTACCGGCCTTCACTCCCCACGATGAGCTTCACCGGAACTACCTGCATACCCCGGTAGACTTGGTTCCGGGGCTTGAGTATTTCTTTCACATCATTGAAGGAGAGGAGTTGATCTTTATCGCGATGCATAAAGTGCTGAATCCGAGAAAGGATGGCCTTATTTCTCGCCCGGCTAAAATCCTCTGCAGCTTGCACTTGGAGGATATGATCTTGGTATTCATCGTCTTGATGAAGGCTCATGGTTTTTCCTCAGTATCAATAACAAAATGACTGTACGCGTTTACTACCAGGGTATCAGCATACCGGCTGGTTCGTACTTCCGATAGATCATACAGATGAATATGCCCGTGGATAAGGTATTTGGGCTTAAAGACCCGCATAAACCACAAAAAAAGCTTAAAACCCCAATGACATTTATCCGGTTTATCATGGATACCCTTGGGGGGCGCATGGGTAAGGAGGATATCCACGAAACGACCCCGGAAAATCCGGTTAAAGAGGATACCCGGGATGATCTTGAGCATTTCAAGACCCATCCCCCATTCGGAGTACTGATTTTCCCCGTGGTTATAGAGCATGGACCCCCCCAGTCCCGCGATAATGAGTCCTTCCTCGAAACGTACCCGTGAACCAATGTGGATAGCCCCGGCTCCTGGGGGAATGCTGGGGATAAAGGGAAATTCCCGGGGTGTTGCGGAATGCGGACCCTTTTTAATGTACTGGTAATCCTTGAGGTCATGGTTCCCGAAGACAAAGAGCAGGGGCTTATCAAGGCTCGACACGATAAATTCCAGGTATTCCAAAGGAAGATCCCCAGCGCTGAGTACCATAGCAATATCCCCAAACCGTTCCTTGATGCTATTGGTATATACCAAAGGATCAATGTGGTCAGATATACAGAGGATCTTCATGGCCCGCGGCGTGATTGCACCATTGATTGAAAGTCCCGGCATCCCCAACAGGGGTTTGGATAGGTCGGAAGGTATACTCCATGACTTTCCCTCTTGTTTTCCAGCTTTATCTTCTAAAGGCAACATGCCCTAAGTTCTCATAGAACGCACCTATAGAGGAGATTACTCATTTTTAGCGCTTATGTCAAACCAGCGCATTGCCACGCTTCATGTCTAACGTTGACATGGGCATTTTCAGGGGCTATAGTTAATACCATTAAGATCTATATCAAGCGATAGGGGTCTTATTCGCTGGATGTGCCGTGCATATTCAGAATCCAATCCATAGTTCATGATGTTTTGGCTCAGAGCGATGGGGTGGATGCGTAGTGGTTCCCGGTCAGATCAGGACTTCACCTGATAGGGCCGGGAATTTTAAGATCACCTGAGTGCGCCATCTTAGCCCAGATAATCAGACAGACGTCGATAGGTTTGGTTTACTACCTGCTTTACCTCGCTCTCCGCGTCTTCCCCCAGTTCATCAATGAGGACTTCTACGCTGGCAAGACTTTCGTGCAGACTGGTATGAAAGCCCCGGGAACAGGTAAACCAGTAATTGCCATCACCGTCGGTCAAAAGGCAGATAAACCCCAAATCCTTCTTGCCGGTCTTCCAGAGCACCGGGCTTACCAAGTCCGGCAGGGTCTTGAGCAGTTCAGCTAGGTTCTCCTGGGAATTGAACCGGTTTTTTCGGGGCCATTGCTTTTCCAAGACCCCCGCCAGATCCAGGGAAGCGGCCAAGGAAAGGATGAGTTCCAGTTTTTCCCCTTCAAGCAAGGTATACCCACCTTCCAAGGTAATCTTACCCCGCAGACCCTTATACATAGACAGGGGATCGGTTCCCAGCAATGCCTTTATCTTAACCAGCCGTTCCCAGGGCAGGGAAACCAATTTTTTCCCCTTAACGGTCCCCAGTTCAAACACTTCATTCCCAATCTTGATGGTATTGGTAAAGTCCCGTACCCGTTTGGGCCGCATATCCGAGCTTGGCTCTTTGGCAGCAGACCGGGAAGCCCGTCCTCCCAGGCGTGCAAACAAGCCGCCGCTTATTTTTTCCAGGGTCTTCCGTGAAAGTGGAGAAACCGACATAGCATACATCCGGGTTGTCCGTACAATTTCACCGGCCACGATGTACTCGGGATCCATCTTAAACATCACAGAACCGGGGTGGATCAATATCCTGTCCGCGGTGAGACTCCGGTACATACCCCGGCCTTCCCGGACACAGACAAACTGAATAAGCCCCCGAGCCACGGCACACAGGTAGTCTTCGGTTTGGAAGGGGCTGCTGGAAATGATGGGAATATTAAGCCCTGAGACAATCTCCCCAAGCTGTTCGGTAACATTGACAATTTCTGCCATAGCCCGTTCATCAAGGTAATTTTTTTCACAAAACTGCGCTTTGCTGCGAGCATCCCGGTATGCCTGGTACAGTTTAAGGTAGGAGACAAAATCTCCCCCGGGATCCCGGAAACGGTGATGCGCCTTGCGCGCATCGGTTTCCTCTCCCGGAGGCAGGATATAGGGGCTTTGGGTCGAAAGAAAGGCTGCGGCAATGAGGGTCTCTTGGATTACCTGGGGATACTGTAAAATAGCCTCTACGATGATCCGGGACTGCCGGGGAGGAAGGGGAAATTCGGTCATCAGCTTGCCTATCCGGGAAAGGGTTCGGTCGCTTTCCAGGGCGTTTAAGAGGTTCAAGGTCTCAATGGCAGCAATGAGTCCTTCCCGGTTAGGCGGGGCAATGAAATCAAATTCCTCAAACGCGGTCAGTCCCAGGTCAGCCATGCGGAGTACTACTTCGGAGAGATCCGTACGATAAATTTCTTCGGTGGTAAAGAGGAGCCGGTTTTCAAAGTCCTTTCGGGTATAGAGCCGGTAACAGGTTCCCGGCCGGGTACGCCCTGCCCTGCCCTTGCGTTGATTCGCCGAGGCCTTGGACACCGGTCCTTCCACCAGGCTTGAGGTGAAAGTCCGGGGGTTATAGTAATTGAGTTTGGAAAGACCTGAATCGATCACCGTGGTAATGCCGTCGATGGTAACCGATGTTTCGGCGATATTGGTGGCAATCACCACCTTGGTTTTTCCCAGAGGAGCGGTTTCAAAGACCCGTTCCTGTTCTTCCTTACCGAGCCGGCCATAGAGGGGAACCAGGTACAGGTATGAAGCCAGGGGACTGGATAAGAGCCGGTTCATACAGTCCTTGATCATCTTTTCACCAGACAAGAAAACGAGGATATCTCCGGATCGGGTCTCGCTGATGACCCGCTCGATAATGCCGTCAATTTTGTCCAGGATGGCGTCTAGGGCGGTCTGTCCCCCGGGTGCGGACCCGGGCGCGGCTTGTACCGGAGGCGGATCGTAGATGAGGGTAACCGGATAGGTAACCGCATCAATTTTTACCACCGGACATTCCCCAAAATACGCGGAAAAGATCTGGGCATTAATGGTCGCGGAAGACACGATAACCTTAAATTCCGGCCGGATTTCCAGGACTCGCTTTAACAAACCCAGGATAAAATCAATGTTCAAGCTCCGCTCATGGGCCTCGTCCACAATGATGTTGCCGTATTTGGAAAGGTACGGGTCAAGCTTCATCTCCTGCAACAGAATGCCGTCGGTCATGATCTTGATCACCGTGGAAGGCTCGGTTTTATCTTCAAAACGCATCTTATACCCCACGATCCCCGGCAGGGTGCATCCTATCTGGCGGGCGATAAACTCACTCACCGAAACCGCGGCGATACGCCGGGGCTGGGTTACCCCGATGATGCCGTTTTTTGTATACCCCGCATCGTGGAGTATCACCGGCAGTTGGGTGGTTTTCCCTGAACCGGTGGGGCTTTCCACCACTACCACCTGATTGGCTTTGAGGGCTTCCAGGATGAGGTCTTTATGTTCATATACAGGAAGTTGTAGATAATTCATAGGATTATCATAGAATACATCCGCAGGAACGCATAGCTAGGAGGAGATGAGACGGGG
>JAISGE010000207.1 GCA_031263265.1 Treponema sp. | reverse complement strand
CCTCAGGGCGTACCTCCCTGGGCAAACCCGCTGCGGGTACCGAGCCCCCTCGAAACAAGGTTCCGGTTCTGTGCAGCCATGCTGCTAGGATAATTTCCTCATAGGTCCCTTCCATAGTTTCTCCTTCTTACCCCTTTTCCCATATATCGATTTTCCCCAGGCCAAAGGCGGTGTTTTTACCGGCATGAAATAGCTCCGCAAAACGGAGCAATGCGTATTCGTAGGGGGTAAAGACCCCGGATAGCGTCAGGTGCCCGGTAAGTCCTCCCAGGTGCATAGGCTGTTTCTGCCGGGCCGAGTAATGCGTATAATCCTGCCAGGCAAGATGGTTCTCCGTAATCTCCCAGCCCGGTGCAGATCCCGGCACGGGAACGGAACCGTCATTGAGGCCGTATTGAGAACAGAGCGTCTGGGCCCGCCGGTGAAGGCTCAAGGCAAGCTCGCCGGCGCTAAACGTGCCGGTATACCTGCCGCCGGTCTTGAACCGGAGGGGCGACCTAAGCCGCAGCATAAGGGTCTTCCGTATACCCTGCTCTTGCGGTTCAGTATGTTCCACCGGATATTCCCAGAGGCTGGTTTCAGACCGAGTATCCAGGGTATGCTCATGTAAGAGGAGGGAACGGCTGCCATCCCGTACATCGGTGATCCTAAAAGGGTATCGTTCTTTGAGCACCCCTGCGTTCCCTCCATCTTGTAAGGCGGAATAGAAATAGGGAAGAGCAGTAACCGCTGCACCGAGGAAAATCAGCTGGAAGTCCAGGGAATCCGTCATGAGGCGGTCGAATGGTTCGGTTTCCAGTATGAGGGGGTGGGAGATTCGGTCTCTGCCTTTAAGTACCTGGTTGTCTTTGGGGAGGATAGACTCAAAGGCAAACCCATAGGCGCAGGACTGGCTGGACATACATTCGGTGCAGCGGGTTTTCGGGGAGACGCAGCAGAGACGGCGGAGCTGGCTACCGACGACGCTTCTGAGGACAAAGGCAGGAGGTACGGGGAAGGGTATTTTTTGGGTAAAGGCAAGGGTAAAGCTGACCTTTTTATAGGATAACCGCATACAAACCTAGCGTACTCTACTACATAGGCAAGTATTTGGCTACCCTCTATAATTCATGCAGAGCGTAGTGCAGAGCCCCCTGCATGGGGTAAAACAATAGTACCACAGCCCGTCCAGTGCAAGCAGTACTCCCCCCGAATCAATAGGATCTACCGGCTCTTTCTTGCCACTTTTTTAAGTGTTTTAGATATACGCCGGTTTTAATTGAACGCCGTACCCGGGGATCCTGTTTGAATGTAGTCAGGGTATCCTGGTAAATGGTCTGTAGTTTTACCGTTAGCGTATCAATGCTCCACTTCTGGGCATAGTGTTTTGCTTCCGCTACTTTGCGCTTATAGAGGATCGGGTCTTCCAGTAAATCAAAGACCCGCTGCATAAACTCCTGGGCATCATTTTTGACCATAAAACCGCCGTTATCGCCATTCATCACCATGAGGGTCCCCATAGCACCAATGGCTACCACGGGAATGCCGGATAGCATGGCTTCGATGGTTACAAGCCCCTGGGTTTCGGTCAACGAGGGAAACACAAAGATATCAGCTACCTGGTAGGTCAGGGCTAAATCCTCCCGGTCAAGATAGCCGGTAAAAATGCAATGCTCCATAATCCCCAAGTGGGCACATTCCTCCTGATAGTAATACAGATCAGGCCCATTCCCGACCAATAAAAAGACCGTCTCAGGATGTTTGGCGATAATCTTGGGCGCAAGGCTCAGCAAGAAATCAAGGTTTTTTTCCTTGGCAATACGGCCGGCAAACAAGAGGATGCGTTTGTGATCAAGCTGCGGGTACTTTTGGATGAGCAGTTCCCGAAAGCAAGCGACTTCCCGGGCATCGGGGTTAAATAACTGGGCCTCTATACCGGTGGGCAACAAGTAACAGGTCTTTTTTATCCGGTATTTCTTAATCAGTTCCTGAATCTGCACCGAGGGAACCAGGACTACCTGGGCCCGCTTTACGATGTTTTTACTGATCCCCCGTATAATGAACCGCAATAAAAACGTGGGAACCAAGGGGATATAATTCGCCACATAATCTTCCCAGAGGGTATGATAGGTATACACCACCGGCAGGGTATGCAGCCAAGCATATTGAAACCCAAATTCGGCAATCACAAATTCCGTATTAATATGCATGATATCAGGATTAAACTGTTCGATCTGCTTGGCTACCCAGAACCACTTATGAAATTTCGCCATCCGGTCTTCTTTTGAAATAATCACGGGCATGGAAGGTACCCGAATCACCAGGGGTTCCTTTTTATCATGCGTATGCCTGTTCTCATCTGCGGATAGACGGCCCACCACCGATGACTCAGGATAAAAAGGGCAAATAACCATCACCTCATGCCCCAAGCGTATGAGCGCACGGGAAAAAGATTCCACCGAAACCGTTACTCCATTCACCCGAGGCCAATATGCATCTGTAAACATCGCTATTTTCATCTTTCTTTGTCGTTTTCCTATGCTCAACTATACCCTAAAGACAAGATTCATTAAAGACCACTGTCATAGAATAGCCCTCAGCGGCTAGGTAACGAGTAGTTAAAGAAAAAATACAAACATCTTTCCCACTCCTGGCTCAGCTTTTCCTTACGGTAAAACGGCGAATCGCCTCGTCCAAGGCATCCAGGCCCCTGCCGTTCTCCTCCACAGACCCATGGGCCTGTTGGGATGCGGCAAATACCTGTTCGGTGCTCCACACCACCTCACTCACCCGCCCCTGGATCACCACACTCATGTCCGATAACTTGGCACTCATGTGCCGCGAGGTATCCGCTTCACGCTTGATGTTTTCCGCCTCGGTCTTCACCTTGTCCGTGATCCCTTGTATCTGCTTAAGCCGCTCCAGCACCTGCTGGGATCGCCCTGCTTGCTCTTCCATCGCCCGTTTAACCTCTTCTACCACCTTGTTACTCTCCAGAATCAAGCCGTTTGTTTGAGTGTAGGCTCCTTCTATACGACCCGACAATGAGGCAATCTCGGTAATACGCTTTTGAATCTCCCCCAAGGTGCCGCTTGAACCCTTGGCCTGGGCTGCAGTGGTCTCGGCCAGCTTTTTAATCTCAGACGCTACCACTGCAAAGCCCTTGCCTGACTCCCCAGCGTGCGCCGCTTCAATGGCCGCGTTCATAGCCAAGAGGTTGGTCTGCCCCGCTACATCGTCAATGGTCTTGTTCATAAGCGCCAAGTTCGCCGAATCTTCCCCAATCTGCTGCACCACCTTGGTTGAACTGGTGATCTGTTCATGCTCGGACTGGGAACTGTTCATCAGGCTCTGTATCCTGCTGTTTAAGGCCGTGATCTGCCCCTGCATTTCCCGGTTATAGGCGATCATGGTTTCTATGACGGAAGCGGAGGAGTTTATCTGCACGGCCTGCTCTTGAATCAAGGTGTTAAGCGCCAGAATCTTATCGTCAATCTGGGCCACGGTCTTACCGACCATGCCGGCTTCTTCTTTGACGCGTTGATCCACATCGTGAATGGCTTCTACAATCTCTGCGGCAGCCGTGGAGGACCTATCAATCACCTGCTTGAGTTCGCTTCCTTGCATACGCATCCGTTCAAAGGAACCTGAGATATTTCTGACCAGGGTGGAGATATGTTCGTTGATGGCATTAAAACCTGCTGAAAGACCGGAGGCTTCGGCAGTACCATAGTCAGGAACCGTGCCGGAAAAGTCCCCACCGGCTACTATCGTAGCATAAGATTTAAGGTAGGCCAGAGGTTTTAGGATGATCTTCGTGCATACCAAAGATGCCAGAGCCGCAAGGACAAAGAGACTCGCCCCGATGAAGAGTATCTTGGTGAGAACGCGGTTAGTATCCGCAAAGATAGTATCCGCCGGTATGATCGATACCAGATGCCAATTCGCCTCTGGTATGAAAGAAGAAGCAATAAACACTTCCGTATCCAGCGCAGAGAAGGAGTTTGTGGACAAAACCGAAGCGCGGTAGCGTTCCAAGCCCAGTTCGGTAAAGAAATTCTTTTGCATTACCGCGCTTTCATCGGGATTGGTAATGAACAAGCCCTCATGGGTAATCAAAAAGGTTTGCTGCTCCGCCATAAACGCATTGGCATTGACGATGCTTCCCAAGAAGTTCGCGGTAATCTCTTCTGAAACAACCCCTATGTCTTCTTGCCCGTCGGCATCAAACATGGTTTTTGACATGGCCAGCACCAGGTTGCCTGTAGCGGGGTCTATGTAGGGATCCGTGAAAGCAACCTTTCCCTGAGCTTGTTTGGCAAGGATAAACCAGGGGCGATCCGTATTGTTCCAACTGGGAGGAGGAGTCCATTCAGGGCTAAACACCGCGTAGCCTCCCGGCTCAGTATAGAGGACATTACTGGTATAATAGAGAAAGGATACATCTGGCAACGCCGCCATACATTGTACCAGATACTCATGCATATCCTGGATTGGTGGGGGACCCGCATGCAAAAGAGAAGCCACTCCCACGGTGGTCGTGTGTAAGAGCGTGGTATACTGGGCCAGCATACCCGTAACCCCCTCGCGGATACGGAGGGTGTTTTCTTCGGTTATCCCTTCAAGGTGCGTATAGGAAACCTTACGCAGACTCATAAACGAGACTAGGGATAAGATCAGGGTAAGTAAGACGATGATGCTTAAACACACTGCGGTAAACAGAAAGGCGAAAGAGGGCTTTTTACGCTGCATTACGAGCTCCTTTACCCAAGACAGACAGCATCCCTACACCAATTTGATGGGGGGGGGGGGGGGGGGGTATGTAATATTTTTACCAAGGCAAAAAGACTTACTCATCTGCTATTCCTTGTAGTATAAAATATAAACTTTATTACATGGTACACCATAACGTACTGTTTATGCTAGTCCCCTCAAACAAACCAGTGGGTTTCTAAGACTCAAACTTACGCTGCCCTTGCGGATTAGGAAACCTTGAACCGGGAAACCTCAAGAATAAGCTGCTCTATCTACTTCTTGTTCTCCCCGCTTATGTTATTCACCTGACTAACCGCCGTGTCTATCTGCTCCGCGCCGCTCGCCATCTCCTGCATCCCATTCCCTATCTCCGAGGTGATTCGCTCAAGCACCTTGCTCTCCTCTATCACTTCACGACTGCCTCCCAACATCTCCGTAGCACTCCGCTTCACCTCCCCGGTGATCTCGCTCAGGCTTCCTATAGAATCAAGCACCGCCTTACTCCCCATCCCCTGCTCTTCCATTGCACCTCGGACGTTCCGCTCCTGCTCCGTTACCGTCTGTATCCCCTCGCTTATGGCCTCAAAGTGCAACAAGACCTCGTTCGTTGACTCCGTTATCTTATCTATGGAGTCTTTTATCTT
>JAISGE010000200.1 GCA_031263265.1 Treponema sp. | reverse complement strand
AGGGAAGAAGGTTCGCAAAAATGGCCTTGTAACTCTTTATATTGCAAAGAAATAAAAGGGGGTATGATAAAAAACTTGACCTGTTAAAGGGATTGCGACGCTGAAAAAAAACATGGCATCCAAAAATAACGCCATGATAAAAAACTTGACCTGATAAAGGGATTGCGATCTGATTGATTATTCCGCAGAGTTCACGTTTTTGTTGCTGATCTGGTCTGAGGGAGAAGAAAAACTTGACCTGTTGAAGGGATTACGACTGCCGGGCGGTAGCCTCTGCCGTATCCGCCGATTGTGATCAAAAACTTGGCCTGATAAAGGGATTGTGACTTAATTGCAACTCCAGATTGCTCTATCACATACGTGATCAAAAACTTGACCTGAATGAAGGGATTGCGACAGGCGAATTGAAATATCCTAACGCAATATCGCTAGATGATAAAAAACTTGACCTGTTGAAGGGATTACGACAAGACGCACCGCGCAAAGTACACCGTCTTCCCACTGTCGCCGAGCAGCCATTCTCAGTTTAGAAAAACATGATAAATTCTACTCATGGGAGCGGGAATGCTAGGTAACTTGGAGACGGCAGGGGAAAATATCCCCGATTTTAGATAGACCGGGGGCAAGCTGAAGTACCAGCTGCGGGACGGGATAGAACCATCGGTGATGGGGGGACGTATTTGAGAAAAACCTCATGGAGGGGAAGGAAGTCAGGGCGCTTGAGCCAACCGGGTTCCTCCGTATGAAACCTGAGGCTGTTTCAAAACTCGGTTAGTTGGAACAAGCTTCAGTATCTATTGTTTTATGTATCCGCTTTCGAGTACTATTATAAAAAATCGTTGCAATAGTGAATCATGTCACGTGTACGCGATTCCCAATATAAGCGGACCTTCTCCACCATCCCTTTGCCTAGCTCAAGGGGAGGTTCTCAAGGTCCCTTTATTGTATTTAAGGAGATACCGGCATGGAAATATCCGCCCTACAACAAGCCCGTTACAGGTACCAACCCCAGTTTCCCAGGGTTTTATCCCAGGAACTTACGACAATCGCCCTTTCTCAAGGCGCTCCTACCGCATCCATCGCAAATCAGGCAGATCTGAAAGCCCTCTTCAAACACACCTACGGCAGACCCCTGGTACAGGTCGTAAGGGGCCAGGGAGAACCCAATACAACCATGAGCCGGGAATTAACCATTGGGGTGATCCTTTCGGGAGGACAGGCTCCTGGGGGTCATAATGTAATTGCAGGACTGTATGACGGCCTCAAACGGGGAAACCCCCGGTCCCGGCTCTATGGCTTTCTGGGCGGCCCCAGTGGACTCATCGAGAACAAAGCCCGGGAACTGACCGATGCCGTCATTGACGCATACCGGAATACCGGGGGCTTTGATATGATAGGCTCAGGCCGGACCAAGATTGAAACCCCGGAACAGTTTGCAGCCTCCCTTGAAACCGCCAAAAAACGTAACCTTGATGCGGTGCTTATCATCGGCGGGGATGATTCCAACACCAATGCCGCGCTTTTGGCCGAGTATTTTCTGGATCAACATTCAGCAATACAGGTCATTGGCTGTCCAAAAACGATTGATGGAGACCTCAAGAACGAACACATCGAAGCCTCCTTTGGGTTTGATACCGCGGTAAAAACTTACAGCGAACTCATCGGCAATATCGAACGGGATGCAAACAGTGCGAAAAAATACTGGCATTTCATCAAACTCATGGGCCGTTCTGCCAGCCACATCGCCCTGGAATGTGCGCTCAAGACCCAGCCTAATGTGTGTTTCATCTCTGAGGAAGTCGCGGCAAAAAAGTGGTCTTTGAGTCAGGTGGTCGATCAGATCTGCGCTTCCGTGATTAAGCGGGCAGCAAACCAAGAAGCCTTTGGCGTGGTGCTCATCCCCGAAGGACTGGTGGAATTCATCCCGGAAATGAAGCAGCTCATCTTCGAGCTTAACGATACCATAGCCGCTTATGAGGCAGCATTGGCAGAGCTTCCTCAGATAACGGATCACCTTGATTTCCTGAGCACCAAGCTTTCCCCGGCTGCCCAGGAACTCTTGAGGAGTCTTCCCCCGGATATTGCCCGGGAGCTGCTCATGGATAGGGATCCTCACGGCAATGTCCAGGTTTCCCGGATCGAGACCGAGAAGCTCCTCATGGGAATGGTAGAAAAAAGGCTTAAGTATTTAAAACAGCAGGGTCTCTATAACGGGAAGTTCAACGCCCTGGGGCACTTCTTTGGGTATGAAGGCCGTTCGGCCTTTCCCAGCAATTTCGATGCGAATTACGGGTATTCCCTGGGACTAAACGCCTTTGTGCTCATCGCCTCAGGCTTGACCGGCTATATATCCTGTGTGAAAAATCTTACCGCCCCGGCAGGGGAATGGATACCTGGAGGGGTCCCCCTTACCATGATGATGCACCTGGAACAACGCCACGGCGCTCAGAAGCCGGTGATTCAGAAGGCCCTGGTTGACCTGGAATCCACCCCCTTTAAGGTATTTGCCGCGGCTCGGGATACCTGGGCCTGTACTACCAGTTTCCTCTTTCCCGGGGGAATCCAGTACTTTGGTCCGCCTGAACTGTGCGACAGGCCCCCGCGGATTCTGGAATTAGAACATCTTGGGGATGCAGCTTGCCCAAAGGACTAGGGAATCGCTAGAATAAACCGTGATGTTCTTAGAAGAAGTACAAAAACGACACCAAGAAAAAAATACCACTGTTCCCCGGGCAGTGGTATTTGATTTTGGGAAGGTAATATCCTTCCCCCCGGATCCCGGGATCATGGACGAGCTGGCCTCGGTCGCGGGAATTGACGTAAAGACCATGGACACCCTGGTATGGGCGTATCGTGGAGAATATGATCGGGGCATCCTCAACGGCAAAGACTATTACCGGACCATGCTGGGCCCTTCGGTCGATGATGCAACCTTGGAACAACTGGTAAAGATAGATTTAGACAGTTGGAAGCGGATCAACCCCGATACCGTTATGCTCATGGAAGACATCAAAGCTGCAGGATACACCCTGGGGATCCTGTCCAACATGCCCCAGGAGTTTCTAGACTGGGCACGGGTAAGCCTGCCGGTTTTCCGGCTTCCCCATCTGGGGATTTTTTCCTGTGAAACCGGTTCCATTAAACCGGAAACCGCTATTTACGAGATCCTGCTGCATAGTTTATCCTGTAGACCAGAGGAAGTGGTTTTTTTCGATGATATACCTATCAATGTGGAAAAGGCTTGCTCCTTGGGGATCCAGGGCCTGGTATGGCAGGACCCTCAAACCGCCCGGGATATCTTACAAAAGATGCAGGTCCTGGGCTAAGGAGCGGTACTTATGGCATTACTCATAACCATAGTGGATTTTATTATTGTAGGAGTAGCCATGATTATTCTTGCGCCCCTGGGGATAGGGATATTTCTCTTGCGTTGTCTAGGGTTTAGAAAACTGATGGCTCAGGTTATCTACAAAATTGCTCAAGTCTGGTCTTTGATGCTTATTGCCTGTACAGGGTGCAAAATAAGCGTGCAGGGAAAAGAACACATTCCCCTGGAAGGGGGCCTGTGTTTTGTCAGCAACCATAGCAGCATCTTTGATATCCTGGTCATTCTGGCTTTGGTGGGAAGGCCGGTGGGGTTTATTGCAAAAAAAGAATTGGCCTGGATTCCTTTCCTCAATATCTGGATTTTCCTCCTGGGAGGACTTTTTATTGACCGAAAAGACATACGCAAAGCCATAGGTACGATTAATAAGGGGATACACCGGATCAAACAGGGGGAAGCCGTGATGATTTTCCCTGAAGGGACCAGGAGCAAAGGCCGGGGGCTGCTCCCGTTCCGATCCGGTTCTTTTAAACTAGCTACCCAATCAGGCTCCCCCATTCTTCCTATCGCGATCACCGGTAGTTATGAGATATTTGAAAAGACGCACCGGATTCGGGCGGTGCCGGTTAGGGTAACGTTTCTGCCGCCGATTAACACCGCAGAACTCCCTCCAGCGGATCGGCGGCAATACCTATCAGATCAGGTTTATGATCTAATCTCCGAGGCCCTCCAAGCCCAGGAGTTCAATACAAAAACCTAAGCAGTTCCCGTAAGTCCTGGATCCGGGGGTAGGGATACTCAGGATAGGCGTTTTCCTCGTCAATAAGGAGACCTGATCCGCCCAGGGCACAAAAGCCCTTTACGTAACGTGGAGCATCATCAATAAACAGGGTGGTTTCCGGGGTGGTTCCTAAGGCGTGCAATGCCCGGTGAAAAACTTCCGCGTGGGGTTTTCCTTTGAAACCGTTCCAGCGCATGTCAAAGATATGGGTAAAAAGGTCTGAGATCCCCAATTTTGAGAGAATCCGGTCTGCATGTTCCCGGGGGGAATTGGTGAGGATCGCCTGGGGCAGGGGAAGAGATTCAAGAAAGCGGCGAAGTTCAGGATCCGCTGAAAGGGTATCCGCCTCTCCTGCGGGGTGAATCGCCTGATAATAGGCTTCAATATCGGTGTAGCCTTTTTCCGCCATGAGCCATTCCAGCGTGGTGCCGTAGTAGTGCATCCCCTCCCGGCGCTGGCGTAGCGCTTCTTCCTGGGAACCCCCCAGGTAGGCGGTGAGGAATTCGGCGATACGCTGGCTTACCTTCATTTCCAGTCCATAACGGGAGGAATAGAGCGTGTTGTCCAAATCAAAAAGGATATATTGCAGAATCATGCCCTATCATACCAAGGTATCAGGTTTGTGCAAAGCTGCCCGTTACTTCCAATACACCTCATATACCAAAGGACGCTCAAGGACCAGGATGTCCACGAGGGGCATGGTAAATTCGGCCTGGTTTCCCGCAAACCGGCCACCCCGGATCGTACTGATGGATCCGGGAAAGTCTATAGTAACCTGAATACGGGCTGCGGCAATTTCTTCTGCCACTGCCTTGCCGTATACCGACTGCACCAGGGCAAGATATTCCCGTTGGGAAAGGGTTTCTCCGGTGGCCACTGGGGCCATAAGGGCAGACAAGTAATCCTGCACATCAGTTGAGAGCAGGGTAAGGATCCGGGGCCCTGAGTTGCGGTCGAGGGTAATCTGCAATTTCCCGCCGGCAGTGGTCTGTTCGTACGTAATGAACTTAGTATGTTCCGAATTCCCCGGGACTGCGAGAAAGGCGTCCACCTTGAGTATACTAATGGTTCCTTCAATAGTAGTGGGATTAGTATTACGGAGCGCAACGGATTTGATTCCCGGCGCAGAAGCCATAGATTCACCGATGGCAGCGGCGTTAAGTACCTGCTCTGAAGAGCCGCCGCTTAAGCGGGACAAGGAACGGATGAGCGCGGCCATGCGGGGTTCTAGGGAAGCGTGGAGCTTCAGATCTGCCGAGCCATCCTGGTGTAACACACCCTGCACCTGGGCAGAACAGGAAACGCCGAGCACCAAGACGGCGATAAGCCCCAAGCAATGGTTACTTATTTTTTTCATAGTATTCATTTTTTTCTCAACTGGTACGGGCAACAGCCCTAAATCTGGCAAAAACCTAGCCCAAACACTGCATCCGCGCTGTATTAATGCTACCCCTAACTGTACTTATTTCTTTTTGCGTCGTCAATGCCCT
>JAISGE010000196.1 GCA_031263265.1 Treponema sp. | reverse complement strand
CCGATGGAAGTGAGGATGACGCCCAGCCCCAAGGTAAAACCAAAGAAATAAAAGAGCTTTTCTATATTATCCGATTCAGGCATCAGGTGCAGAATGTGCCCTGGCGGTTCCCCGGTTTGCCCGGTAAGGCCCATGAAAAACCCCAGAATCTGCCGGGTAGGCGCCACAAGGAGTTCCTCATTGGTAAACACCGAACCGGTCAACAGTCCCATGAACATGGAGGACAAGCCCACCGCTATCAATGGAGTTGAATAGTGCCTAAACCCTGCCAATGCCTTGATACCCTGTTTCCGGGTAAGCATTCCCAGCAGCAAAAGCACAAAACCTTGGCCTACATCACCAAACATGATTCCAAAGAGAATAGTAAAAAACACCGCCACAAAGGGAGTCGGATCAATGGTTCCATAGAGCGGGGCCCCATAAGAAAAGACCACCCCTTCAAAGCTCCGCACAAAGGCGCCGTGCTTGAGTGAAACCGGTACCTTTTCCTTTCCTTCCTTAACTGTTGCTATTTCATCAGGATCAAATGCCCACACCGCTATGCGGCCGCAGGTGATGTGCTCCAATTCCGTCACCAGACTTCCCAGGGTATCTGCCGGTACCCAGCCGGATAACCGGTACAGGCTCTTTGAAACTACCAGTTTAGCTCTGAGTTGCGTTGCAATCGCGGCCATAGTGTAGGATCCGGCCAAAACTCGGAGCCGGGGTCCATAATCCTCCCCTAAGCGCCGTTTACGTTCCCCCAGGTTCTGCAGTTTCCGATCCACTTCCTCAAGGCGTTCCTCAAGTCCGGTATGCAGTTCCGCTGGAATCTGATGGTACCCCTCGGGAACCGTGATAGGAATAAAAGAACATTTCTTGAGTTCCGAATCCAGGGCGAAACGGCCCTTCCGGGATGCTGCCGCCAATACCCGGTCTTCACCCAAGGGGATGAGCACCGCCCGGTTCGCGAGACTTTCCCTTAACGCAGTTTGTGCCTTAGGATCCAAACGCCCAACCCGCAGGGTCAGATAAGAGAGCTGATCCAAGGCGCTAAAGGGAACGTTAAGCTGGGCAAAGGCTCGAACCTCGTTCATCGCGGTTTCAATATGCTCTCGTTCTTGGATCAGCCCTTGTTCTTCTGCACTGACCAAGGCTACGGCACTGCTCATCTCTTCAACCAGGCTCATCTCAGGAGGCCCAGGAAAGACGCTCGTCTCCTCTGGTTCTGTGGGCAGTTCAATCCCTAGATACTCGGAAGCAGTCTTGAGTTTTTTAAGCTGCTCTTGGATGCCTTGGTAGAGCGCTTCATCCCGGGCACGGGCAGCCCCCTGTTGTTTTGTCCGGGCTTCATCCAGGGGAACAGGCTCTTCGGGATTTTGGGAAAACTGTATCACCCCTCGGCGGCCCAAAAAACCAAGCAAGCCGTCTACATCCCGCTCAAGCACGGTCAATTCGATTTGTTTCATTTTCCGGGGACGTATCACGATGCTATCTCCAGCAGGGTAAACACATCCTGACTTGACATCCCCATACTCAAACCTTCGGCAATACTGGTCAAGAGGTCTTCTTCAAACTGTTTCAGCTTGATAAAACAAAAAACCGAATCCAGAGAAAAAGGCCGACGCTGAAAGGACAAGCGAGTCAGGCGGTGTAGGTATCCTGATGCGGCGTTCTGAAGATACCGGGGGTCTACTTTCCAACGTTCCGTTGATTGTTCAGGGTTGAGCAAGGATGCGTATTTCCAACCAATCCAGTCGGTTCGGACATCCAAGGCTATAGAGAGGGCGTTCTCTGCAGGGGCTAGGAATTTTTTAGATTCCAAGCCAATGAGTTTTTCCCGGATCGCCTCGGGGGTCATTTCATAATAGGTTCTCAAGCGCAGGACCCACACCGCGTTTCGCAAAGTTATTTCTTCGCCGAGGATCTTGTCAATAATCCCGCGGTCTCTTTTCCTCAGGCTATGAAGGTCCTTCCAAAGGCCGGTATAATACTGGATATCCAGTTTAGCTTGTAGGGCCACCGTATCTTGTAAGGACCTAGGCCCCCTCTGGACAAAGAGGAGCAGATCCTTGAGCAGCCATCCAAATTCCGTACCTTTCACCATTGCTTCCACATCAGGATAGGCTTCAAAGGCAACCCGGCGAAACCGGCCTATATCGGTGAATCTCAGACTTTTGGGTTCTCCAACTGCCAGGGCATTGAGGACCCCTTTCATATCCTCATATTCGTAACTGCGAACGAGCCGGATAAATAGTTCAGGAGGCTTGATAAACGTATTAACAATAGCCATGATCTGACGTACTGAACGTTGGATGATCCTGGCTTCCAAGTCAGTCAGCAGTTCCCGTTCAGGGAGATCGTGGCTGGTTTGAGGAAAGACCAAATGATCAAGCTCGGAAAGCCGGTTCACACCGGCAAGTCCGGAAATCCTTTTCCCCACAAAAGATTTCCCGATGATCCCACAGGCCTTGGCATAACCATAAGCCCGTTCCCCTGATCCTGGCATGTCCTATTCCTTCACCTGCAAATTACCCACAGGAAGCAAGGTAGTCGCCAACGCGAAAAATCGCTCCATATAAACTGGCAAGGCGTTGAGACTCTCCCGATACCTTTCTAATTCCTGTTGATACGTTGCTTCTACTTCACTGCGTTTTTGGGTATATTCCTCATCAATGGACGCCCTCTCAAGGCTATACTGTTCATCGTACCGTTTACGGTTTCGCTTCTCCCCTTCTGCAAGACGCCGGTCCGATTCTGCCTGAGCATCATCCACCAAGGCTGCAGCTTCGGTTTCCAACTGTAATAAATGCTGCAGTACTGGTTGTTCATTCATACTAAGATCCCTATATCTATCCCTTGTCTTCTGCGTCTTTAGTCCAAAGCAATGAGGATATCTTCATATTTTTTAATAACCCCTGAAGCGCCTTGCGCGTCCTTCTGGGCTGCTAGGTCTCTGAAAAACTCCCCGTTATCCAAGAGTTGGGCTAGGCGTTTTAAGAGCCGTAGATGTTTTTCCGAATCATGATAAGGAGCAAGGATCATAAACACCAGGTATACCGGCTCCCCGTCCAGGGCGTCGTAGTCGATCCCCTGCCTTGAAATGCCCAAAACCCCATAAATCCGTTCAACCACATCGGTTTGGCCGTGGGGAACCGCGATACCTTTCCGTATCCCTGTGGACATTTTCAATTCACGAGCCTTCAGGGCTGCAAGTATTTCCTCCCGTCCATCGGAACCTTGCACCTGGCAAAAATAATCCACTAACTCCTCAAAAACCTCATCCTTGTCTTCCGACTCTAAACCAACCTTAATTAATTCAGGAGAAAAGAGATCATACAAAAACATAACGTCCCCTCTTTATGCTGCTATTCAGCTGCCCCTCCATTCGGATTTGCAAGCCCCGGCTCTTCAGTAAGGGGCACATCCTCAGAGAGGATTTCAAGACTTGATGGTTCCTCAGAAGACGTTTCATCCATCGGCGTCTCCACTGCAGGCGCAAGCTCCTGCTCTTGCCACCAATTCCGGTTTTCTTCGTTTGAGAACTGCCGAGCCGCAGATTCTACCCCCGATCCCCCTGGGGTCCGGTTAATCAGAGCCAGACTAAAACTAAGCACTAAAAAAAGCGCTCCCAAAATTGAGGTAGCCCGGGTTAGTACGTTTCCGGAACGGGACCCAAATGCCGAGGAGCTTCCCCCGGCAAAAATACCACCCAGACTATCCCCTTCTTCATTCTGTACCAAAACCAGGAGGACCAGCAGAATTGCCACCATAATAAAGAAGACCAGTAGTACCACACTGAGTATTGTCATCTATAAAAAACTCCCTCGTAAAAACTCTCTCGTGTTGGTTTTAATAAACGCACCTTCAGCATGTAAGATGTAATAAAACCATCTCACATTTATTGTAATCTAATGTACCATAAAAATACAAGGTTATTCAATGGGTAGATCATGGATTCACCTTTTTAAGGAACTAACGGCGAAGATGTAGGCATGATTTCTGACCCCTTGACGTATCGGATCCCGCTGAGTTATAGTCATATTATTCTTTGAAGAAGGACAATCGTTCATGTACGCATTGGTAGAATTTAAGGGAAAACAGTATAAGGCTGAACAAGGGTCTCTGTTGAAGGTTGACCGTATTGATGCAGCGGTGGGAACTACTCTGGATATTGATTCGGTGCTCCTCATTGCGGGAGAGACCTTCCAGGTTGGAACCCCTTATGTGCAGGGTGCCAAGGTATCTGCCGTAGTTGAAGCTCATGAAAAAGCCCAGAAAATTATCGTCTTTAAATATAAATCCAAAAAGGATTACCGTCGTAAGCAGGGGCACCGGCAGCAGTATTCGGTACTTAAAATTGGAGACATTCTGGGATCTTCTGGGGGAGTATCATAGCCTGGAATGATAGAGATCGACCTGGTTTTAGATGAAGCAGGGCTTCTCATGGTTTGTGCCGTGGAAGGGCACGCCCAGGCAGGGCCCAAGGGCGGGGATGTTGTTTGCGCTGCAGTGTCTGTGCTTACGAAGACCGCCCTGCGGGTGCTTTCCTTACAGAAGGGGATACGGGTACAGGGTAACGCGGATCGAGGCGTTTTCCGGATGGAAATTGAGTATGGACCTCAAGGTAGGGACTTTCTTTTTGCAGCGGGAACCTTCCTTTTGGAAGGCTTTGAGGCGGTAGCTGGTGAATACCCGGATCATTGTACTATAACTATAACGACAGAGCGGAGAGGTTATTATGGCTCGAAAACGGGGCGGTAGCGGCGCTAAAAACGGACGGGATTCTAATCCTCAGTATCTCGGGGTTAAGACTTCAGGAGGATCCCGGGTCAGGGCTGGAACTATTATTGTCCGGCAGCGGGGCACCAAGATCCACCCGGGGATCAATGTAGGGTGTGGTGGTGATTATACCCTTTTTGCCTTGGTGGACGGAACGGTGGCTTTTTCGAATCGCCGGGGCCGGAAATTGGCGGGAGTCATCCCTGCGGGGACTCCGGAATAGGTGGATTGAAAGAGATATATACCGCAAGCTGTACGGGAAAAAGCATGTGTCTTAGGTAGTATTCTTGGAGTTTTATAAAAGGCTCGTGTAAGTTATACAAGCTCCTATGTTACCTTAACTTGTGTGACCTTAAACGACAAGCTGGATAAGAATGGAAAAATTTGCCGACGAAGCGCTTATCGAAGTCTTTTCAGGTGCAGGGGGCAATGGGTGTGTGGCTTTTCGGCGTGAAAAGTACGTTCCCCGAGGGGGGCCTGCCG
>JAISGE010000121.1 GCA_031263265.1 Treponema sp. | reverse complement strand
CAGATAACCACGGTTTCTGGGGAAACCTTGAGCACGATGGATAGGATATTCAAGGAAATCAGTGCGATGAACGCCTCGTTTAGTATCATCCACAATGCGGTGGACGAACAGGCAGCGGGGGGCAGTCAAATTTTACAAGGCTTAAAAGTGATCCGGGATATGACGGAGCAGGTACAGGAAGGAACCGGAACAATGGAGCAGGGGAGTGAGGTGATACATAAAGAGGTAGAATCGCTTAAAGGAGTCTCCCAGGAAGTAATGGAACAGGTGAAAGAAGTGAGGCTGGCCAGTCTGCATATAGGGGAATTCATGGACAAGGCAAAGGGAATAGCAGGAGAAAACCACTTAGATACAGGTGCAACCTAATCATTTGTCCGGGCAGAAATCCTCCAGTTTGATGAAGCGAAAAAGCGGTGCCGGGGATCTCCGCCTGACCGTGGATAATATTATGAAACAGATGCAATGTACGTCTTTTGGCAAGGGCTTTACCGGACCGAGGGCTTGAGCGTATACTGAACTAAAGTACTATGAGCATTATAGAGCATATAAAGGAAATAGAGGTAAACAAGTGAAAGCACCGGTATTAGTTGTTTTAGCTGCAGGTATGGGGAGCCGCTACGGCGGTCTCAAGCAGGTGGATAGGATAGGACAGGACGGAGCCGCGCTCCTGGACTATTCGGTCTTTGACGCGCTCAGATCAGGATTTGAGAAAATAGTATTCATCATTCGTCATGCCATTGAAGAGGATTTTAGGGAACTGGTCCTCAAACGTATGGCCTCCATTCCCTATCAACTGTGTTTTCAGGAACTGGACAGCCTCATTCCCCCGGAGCTGTTGAACCAGGCAAAGCAAGCAGGCAGAACCAAGCCCTGGGGTACGAGTCATGCCCTGCTCTGTGCTGCCCATGCGATTGACGCGCCTTTTGCGGTGATCAACGCCGATGATTTTTACGGTAGAGCGGCCTTTCAAGCAATGGGCGCCTACCTTGCTTCCCCCAAGCTCACCCAAGGGGCTATCGTACCTTACTGTTTGGAAAAAACCCTAAGCCCCCAAGGTACGGTCACCCGGGGGGTCTGTGTGGTCCAGGATGGGTACCTCCAATCAGTACAAGAGCTGACCGCTATTGCCCAAGAGGGGGACCGGATCTGCAATACCACCCCGGAAGGACTCAAGCAGGAACTGGCTCCTGATACCCCGGTATCTATGAACTTCTGGGGTTTCCCGGTGGGTATCTTCCCGGAACTGCACCGGTATTTCGATGAGTTCCTCAAGACCTCCGCAGGGCAGCCTAAGCAGGAGTGTTACCTTCCTATGGCTGCGGATTGGTTCATCAAAAACAAGCTGCTCAAGATCCGGGTTATTCCGGCTGATTCAGACTGGTTTGGGATTACCTACCAGGCAGACCGGGAAGCAGCGGTGAACCGGATCGCCGCATTAACTGCCCAGGGTGTATACCCCGCATCCCTCTGGAATGTCTCGTGAACTTCTTAGTCTCAGAAACAGACCGTAGGTAGCTATGTCCTTGAAAGCCTTCATGTTCGGTTGGCTGGTCTTGCCTTGGGTGGTGTTCAGCATCCTGTCTTGTGGGTTCTTGGAACCAAGCACCGCGGTGTTGTGGACCGATAGACCGGAATTCGCGCTCTATACGGCATATTTTAATTCCAGCCAAACCCGGTATAAGGTTGAAACCCGGTACTACGAAGCCCTAGCCCAGCGTTTAACCGAAACCGGGGAATCTCCTGATGTGGTAGTGGGAAACTGGCTCAAAAGCGTCTCCACCCGCAGCTTGTTCAAGCCCCTGGATAGTTTTTTTGCCCAGGATCGGATAGCAAAAACCGCATTTTATCCCCGGCTCCTGGCTCTGGGTAACATTGACGCTACCCAGTACCTGTTTCCGGTAGCCTTTAATATTCCTGCCATTGTATTTGCCCGGGCTAACGGCTCATTGCTGTCCAACCCCTTTACGATTACCTTTGAGGAACTCAAAACCCTGGGAACCGGGTACAATGTTCAGCGCAACGGCATGTATTCCCGGATGGGCTTTTCCCCTGCATGGAACGATGAGTTTTTTTTGGTTGCTACTACCCTCTTTAATGCTTCCTTTATGGAGGCGAATCCCATAGCGTGGGATGCAGAAGCCTTGGACCAAGCCATAGCATACATGAGGACTTGGACTGAAGCGTCAAATACCAGTATCCAGGCGGAGGATGAGTTTACGTTCAAATACTTCTATGATCCTCCGGCCAAACTTGCGGCTTCAGGGCGGATCCTATTTACCTACATGAACAGTGCGGACTTTTTCACCTTGACCCAGGAAACCCGGGCTAATCTTAACTTCCGCTGGCTCGCGGAACAGGAGACCATTCCCCTTTTTGAGAACACGGTGTATTACGGGATCTATAAAAAGGGAAAGGCAAAAAAGGCCGCCGACGCCTTTACCCAATGGTTTTTTCAAACCGAGACCCAACGGCTGCTCTTGGAAATCAGCAAGAATCAGGGACTCCAGGATACCCTTTTTGGTATCAGCAGCGGTTTTTCTGCCATGCGGACCGTTACAGAACAGATTTTTCCCCAGTTTTACCCGAGCCTCTTGGGACACATGCCCCCTGACGGCTTCCTTTCTCCTCCAAAGATTCTGCCCCAGTATTGGGATGCGCTCAAGGAACAGGTCATCCTGCCGTATCTGCGAGACCGGATCCGGCAGACCGGGGAAGAAGTACCCCGCTCCCTGGAAAGAAGGATCACCGACTGGTATCGGATCAACAATTTTTCCCTTACCACGAGGACGTTTGGGTTTAGGGACCCTTCCTTTTATACCGATCCAAAGTAGTAAGCGCTTGTCGCCTTGTCCGGCCCTAATTTCTGTATTTGCAGGGCTTCACGCTCAGGCAGTTTCGAACCCCCAGGCGCACCGGCCAAAGGGTCGACAGGAGGATTACCCTGAAAGAAACCCAGATAAACTGGCACGAGGCTTTTGTAGCTGCATTAAAGCTGATCTTTGTGCCGTACAAGGACGTACTTGAGTTCCAGGACGAGGTCCAGCTCAACACCAGACCCCTGCGTATAGACGCCCTCATCATCAAGAAAAAGCCCGAAGCGGTCATAGACCGGAAACTGGCGGCTCTCTTTAAAACCGCGAACATCCTGGAATACAAAAGCCCCAGCGATATGCTCTCCATTGACGATTTTAACCGAACCCTTGCCTATTGTTTTCTCTATACTGCTATAGAGCGTATAGGTATAGAAGAACTCTCCTTGAGCATTGTCGTGGAACGGAAACCGGTGAAAGTACTAAATTACTTAAAGGAGGTGTGCCGGTGGGAAGTAACGGAGCAATGGCCTGGAGTGCATATCATAGAGGGGCTACCGTTTAAGATACAAGTGATAGAGCGGGGGCAGGTAGAGGAGAGAGAAGGGCTATGGCTGCGGGAACTGCATGGGAAGCACAGTGGCGAGAGTTTAAGCAAAGTGTTGGAGGATAGCCGGGGATATGCAAATGAAGAGTACTTGAAGGTATATTTAAACATACTATTACAAGCGAACCCGAAAGGGGTGAAGGAGATAACGGAGATGGCACGAGAGACCTTGGAGGAAGTGTTGATACAGACGGGAGTGGCCGCAAGCCTAGAAGCCCGGGTCAGAGCAGAGGATGTGAAAGAAGTGCTGGCAATACTGAGAAACGGCACGTCGCTGGAGGAGATAGAGAACATGTA
>JAISGE010000058.1 GCA_031263265.1 Treponema sp. | reverse complement strand
TGATGAAATTTGAGCTTATTGGGGAAGGGATCCAGACGGTAACGGATCAGGAGAAAGGGATACGGGATGCGATGGAGGAACAGGGGAGTGGGAGTAAGAGTATATTGGAGTCTCTGAGGTTATTAAAAGAACTGACGAATCTGGTGAAGGAGAATACGGGGGAGATGCTCGAGGGGACGGAAGAGGTGTTAGGGGAGAACAAACATTTGGGACAATTGACTGAAGAGATATCCGGGGGGGTGAACGAGATAGCGACGGGGTCGAATCAGATAAACACGGCGATGGAGCAAGTAGCGAATATAAGTGCGGATAACCGGCAGAGGATACAAGCATTAGCGATTGAAGTCGGAAAGTTTAAGGTAACCTAATGGTGTATCATTTTTCCCCATTTTTTTATATGCACTGATCCTGAACTATAGGCTTGTCGTTTTTTTCGTAATGATGGTATACTCATATAAAGGTTCCTTCGGCAATGTATCAAAAGATAATGTCCATCGCTATAGTTCTGTTCCTTGCGTTTTTGTTCGCCGGCTGCCCTGACTTCGGCACGTATTCCATTTATTATGACGGCAACCAACAAGATGAGGGATATGCCCCGGATGATCCGAATACGTATGACTCAGGAGATAGAGCGGTTGTTCTAGGTCCCGGTACCCTTAAAAAACAGGGCTACACGTTTCAAGGCTGGCGGATAAGCGGGAGCACCACGATCTATCAAAAAGATGACTGGATTACCATTGAGGAGCATGATATCATCTTCTACGCCCAGTGGACTCAGCAAGATAATTATTCTTCCTTCCTTTATACCACCGAGGATGATGGGCTGACCATTACCGGCGCACTCAACGTCGCACCCTGGGGGGATATGCTGGAAATTCCATCAGGAATAGGGGGAAAACCGGTTATCCGAATCGGAGACGATGCCTTTAGGAGCTTGTATATAAAGGAGCTACGCCTTCCTCAAGGGCTTATCTCCATTGGAAACAACGCCTTTTCACAGAACTGGCTTTCCCAGATGAGGATTCCCGATACCGTTACCCACATTGGTTCCATTGCTTTCCAAAATAACGACTTACAAAGCATCACCCTGGGTAGTGCGCTTACCAGCATCGGCGACTATGCCTTTGACGGCAACTATATAACTGAACTGGACATTCCTCCCAAGCTCACCACCATAGGCCCAGGAGCTTTCAACAATAACCCCATTACCCGGATTATCATAGGTAGTAATGTTACCATTACCAGTGACCGTTCCCTGGGTCGCTATGGCGCTTCTTTCCTCCGCTATTACCATAACAAAGGAAAAAAGGCTGGTGCTTACGTATATTTTGAAAAAGATGATTCGTGGAAAGAAGTGATAAACTAATGCATCATGCATAGCTCCCAGGGCACGGGGCTTGAATCATCGGAAATAGAGAGACTCGGTCTTTCACGAAACAAACCCGTCTTGTTTAACGGTAGTAATACCCTTGAGGGGGGGTATGACTTCTTGGGCATGTTCAAGCCCTAGCATCAAGCCCTGTACCTTTTGCTTATTTTCATCGGATAACTGAAGAAATTTAACTCGTAACTGATCAACCGGCGATTGATCCCGTTTCTTATTAGCCATCATATATCCCCTTTTTAGAAAACTCTTTATGAGAGTATATTAATATGTTATGAGAGCATTGTCAATATGTCCTCATCGTAAATAACGCCATTTTTTTATAATTGAGGCTGTTTCACCAGGCTTGAGCGGTTCCCCAAACTCCTCATGAATTCAATTAATTTTGGTAAGAAACTACTGGCATAGTGAGTTTCTTTATGGTATCCTTCATATACTGGAGATTGTATGTCCGTTAACGAACGTATTAAAGCCGTACGGCATTTCTTGAAACTGTCCCAAATAAAATTTTCCAAAGCTGTGTATATATCCAACGGGTACTTAGCAGAAATAGAATTGGGAAACCGCCGGGTAAATCAGCGGCTTATTCAACTGATAAGCTCTGTTTTTGGGGTAAACAAAGGCTGGCTGCAAACCGGCGAAGGCCGGATGTTTAATACTGCCACAGAACATAACTTGGAACGGGTTACTACCCTTTTTAAAGAACTGAATCCCGGGTTTCAGGACTATGTGCTCAAACAAATCGATCAACTCCTGGAACTGCAAAACCACGGTACTGGCAAAGATGAACCATAATGCCTCCGGTGCTCAATGATGCTATAGTACAATACTATACGAATATATAATAAATATATCTAACAAGATAGTAATTTTATACAAAAATGTCAAGCCAGGTGCTATTAAAAATTATAGTAATGCTATAAGATTGTATAGAGAGATGATGCGTAGAGGAGACCTGTTCCCGAATGAGGACCCATGAGTATGGTTACTGAAGTAGAAATTGAAGAGGAGTGTACCTTTTTAAAAATGGGAATTGATACCGGGGATGAGGGATATAACCGCCTCATAAACCGGATTGAAGAGCTTGCTTGTAAGAGCGCTGATCCCATTTTACTGCAGGGCGCCCCAGGAACGGGCAAAACTGCCCTTGCAGAGCGGATTTATCAGGTTAAAAAACACCGGAACCTGGTATACGGACCCTTGATTGACGTGGACTGTGCTTTGCAAGAAGAGGAAAATGTCATAGCTATGCTCCCGGGGATTTTTCAGAAAACGCAGCGCCCTCCACAGGTCCTCAATCCAGCGGAAGAACCGTTTAAGGCGCCCACCAGAATGATCTTTTTTGATGATATTGACGCCTTGGAATCCAGGGCTCAAAAGGCGCTTCTCAAGGTATTGGAAACAGGTCGTTTCCGTTCGGTTACTGGAGGAGAGGAATTCCCGGTTGATTTTACCCTTATATGCGCTACCAACAAGGATCTTGCCGAGGAGGTGGCTTTCGGTACGTTTCGCCGGGATCTGCTGTCTTACATCGGATTCTGGACCTTTACTCTGCCCTCACTCCAGGACCGAACCGCGGATATCCTGCCTAATATTCGCTATGAACTGCGGAAATACGCGGAGGAATACCAGCTTAAAAAATGTGAATTTTACCGTGAAGCCCTGGATCGGTATCTTTCTTATGCCCATACCCATCTCTGGGAAGAAAACTTTCGAGATCTCCGGCAATCCTTGAGACGGCTCTGTTTCTATGCCCAAGGAAAGCGGATCACCAAATCCATGGTAGATGTGGAATGTGCGGATATGGAATCCCGCGGGAGTTCTCGGCAGCATTTCGATGCCCCTCATCCACCTGCGGATCCAAACTCAGGAACAGAAACCAAGAACATGCCTGAGCATATTGAAAAAATCCTTGAAACCTGTGATACATTCGACCGGGTTCAGCTTCAGGCGGTTATTGCAGCCTGCCGGGAAAGCGAAACCATGGCTTCTGCAGGCCGCAAGCTGTTTGCCCAATCCCGGTTGAAACGGGGAAGCCGCAATGATTCAGATCGCTTAAAGAAATACCTTGCCCGGTTTGGTTTGGATTGGGAGATGGTGAAAGGATCAGGGAACAAGGTGAACCACTCATGAACTCCTGCTCGATATAGACGGCAGGTATGTTTTGTTCTAAAATAATGAGCAGTTTTGAAACTACCTCTTGTGTGCAATACTTCACAGGAAAAATCAAAAAAGGAAACAAAGGAACTATAGAAAGAATATGAAACGGGTGTACAATTTTTCCCCGGGGCCTTCCCAGTTGCCCCTTCCGGTGCTGGAACAGGCAGCTGCGGAAATGACCGATACCCACGGCTCAGGTCAATCGGTTATGGAGATGAGCCATAGGTCCGGCGATTTTAAGCCTATCATCGAAAAAACTGAAGCATTACTCCGTTCTCTTATGGGGATACCGGCAAACTACCGGGTACTGTTTCTCCAGGGTGGGGCTTCTCTTCAGTTTTCCATGATCCCCATGAACCTTGCGGGGACAGAACCAGGGAGCCAGAAAAAAAGGGCAACCTATATAGAAACCGGTATCTGGGCACAAAAGGCCGCGGCAGAAGGAGCCAAATACGTGGAGGTGGTCCTGGGCGCTTCCTCCAAGGACAGGGCCTATACCTATATCCCTAGCCCACCGGCTCCCAACTCCGATGATGCCTATTATCACATCACCTTGAACAATACCATCGTTGGTACCCGGTGGACAGAACTGCCCCAAACCGCTGCGGTTCCCTTGGTGGCGGATATTTCCAGCAGTATCCTCTCAGAACCCCTGGATGTGTCCCGGTTTGGGCTGCTCTATGCAGGGGCACAGAAGAACCTGGGACCTGCAGGAACCACGGTGGTGATCATCCGGGAAGACCTTATAGGCAAGGCCCCTTCATGGATCCCGGTCATGCTCCGTTACGATATACATGCCCAAGAAGCTTCCCTGTACAATACCCCGCCTTGTTATGGGATCTACATAATCGGCTTGGTTCTGGAATGGCTCAAAGGTCTGGGGGGCATTCCGGCTATAGCCGAACACAACCGGCAAAAGGCAGGCATGTTCTACCGGTATCTTGACCAGTCCCGGTTGTTCCGGTCCCCGGTTGATCCGGTCTTCCGCAGTCTTATGAACATTCCCTTTGTGATTACCGGCGTGGAACGGGCAGAACGGGCAGATCTGGAAGCCCGGTTTGTCCGGGAAGCCGCTGCTCAAGGGCTGGTGAATCTCGCGGGGCACCGCTTAGTGGGTGGTATGCGGGCAAGCCTGTACAATGCCATGCCCCTAGAAGGCGTACAGGAACTCATCACTTTTATGGATCGCTTTGAAGAAAGGTACTTTAAACATGTTTCGTATACAAACCATGAATAAGATTTCTCCCCGGGGGCTTGAGCTGTTTCCCCGAGATCGCTACGAAGTAGCGGGTGAGCTTCCCCGTCCTGATGCTATCCTGGTGCGGAGTGCAGATCTGCATAACCTCAAAATTCCCGATACGGTTAAAGCCATAGCCCGAGCCGGCGCGGGGTATAACAACATTCCTGTTGGGGCCTGCAGCAACCGGGGGGTGGTGGTTTTTACCACCCCTGGCGGAAATGCCAATGCGGTAAAAGAACTGACCCTGGCCGCGCTGTTCATCGCTTCCCGGAATATCCTCCAGGGAACCACTTGGGCCGCATCCTTGGCGGATAAGGCTGATGCAGTTCCGGATCTCGTAGAACAGGGAAAAGCCCAGTTTGAGGGACCGGAAATCCGGGGCAAAGTTCTGGGAGTGGTGGGTCTTGGGGCTATTGGGGTGATGGTGGCTAATGATGCGCTTGCCCTGGGTATGGAGGTGATAGGCTACGATCCTTACCTATCCGTGGACGCTGCCTGGAACCTCTCTCGACAGGTAAACAGAGCAGAGACCCTGGAAGAACTCCTGGCCAAATCCGATTATGTGAGCCTGCACCTTCCCTTGACCGATACTACCCAGGGATGCTTCAACGGAGAAAAATTCCGGTATATCAAACCAGGAGCCAAGCTCATTAACCTTGCCCGGGGAGGCTTGGTCAATGAACCGGATATTATTGCAGCCCTCCAGGCAAACAAAATAGCCCTCTATGTAACGGATTTCCCCTCTGCCGAACTCCTGGCCTGTCCGGGAACCATCTGTATTCCCCACTTGGGAGCATCCACCCCGGAAGCAGAGGATAACTGTGCGGTTATGGCAGTACGGCAGCTTATGGAGTTCCTGGAAACCGGAATCATCAAGAATTCGGTCAATTTTCCCCGATGCCGCTTGGAACAGCGCGCTCCCCATCGGCTGCTGGTGGCAAACCGGAATATTCCCAACATGGTCGGCCAAATCACCACCGTCCTCGCGCGGGAGCGGATCAACATCATGGATCTGCTTAACCATCACCAAGGTGAATATGCCTATAACATCATTGATACGGAACAACAGATACCCCTCACTGCGCTTGAACAGATCCTTGCAGTAGAAGGCATTATCCGGGTACGGAGCATAGAAGGGATACAGAAACGCTGATCCTTAGGAAGTCCTACCGGTCCCCCCATAAGCCCTGTTTACCGGTACGGGCAGCCTGTTCCAAGCCTTTGAATTCCTCTATAAACTGGAACGTATATGAAATATACGCATGGCCATACCCTTCCTGAATCAACGTCGCGTTAAAGCAGCGGCCGTCAGCAGTATAGACGTAGGCAAGCAAGCGGCCATACCGATCCCGCAGGTCCCAGTCAAAGGCGAGATAGACCTGAGCACCCCAAAGCCGTTTCTTGGTAAAATCGCTGGCTTCTTTACCGAAACGTTCTACCGGCTTATGGGGATGGACCGTTTCTGGGGTATCCACCCCAAGCATACGGATGGTCTCTACTGCTTTCAAGTCAGGGGGAGGATTGGGGATCCGTACCCGGATGGTGTCTCCATCCACATGAGCAATCACTTCTGCAGGAACCATCCGGGAGATTTCCCCCTGGGAACTCGCGGTGAGATTGAGCTTATGAACCTGGTAGAGGGTTTGCTGAGCCCTTGTTTTGGTGAGCCCGCTCTGATCAGGTACCGGGGGCTTACAGATAGAACAGGCTTGGTAGCCGGATGCAAGGGCATCTTCCAGGGATACCGCAATCTTTGAACGGCTGAGAGAAGTACAGGTCTCAAGGTGATACTTGCTTCCCGAATTGGTAACATACACCGTGGTCTCTGCAGCTCCCAGCAAGCACAAGCCGCTCAAGATACTGATAACCACACCCAAGATCAGGGCAAGGGGAATTTTGATTGGTTTCATATATTCTAAGTTACTAACACAAGCTGCCGTAAGCGCAAATAACAAGGACCACAGAGGAGCCCTAAGCTAACCGATACTAACCGGTGGCTCCTCTTATAATCCATACCCTACTTAACGCAAAGATTTACCCGCGTCTATATAGGACGTATCATTAAACGACTCGATATGGAATGTTCCGTTTTGGTATACGACTTTGCAGACCGCCGCGTTTGCCAGGGGGGTTCCGGTATAGGTGAAATCAGGGTCGAGGTCGGACAGCATGATGTTGATCGACTGGCCGTGCGCAACAAACAGTATGTTGCCGCCCTTTTTCGCCTGTGCCTTGGCGGCCTCGGTGAGTTTTGCCTGCATCCGGGCCTTAATCGTTGCCGCGTCTTCTCCCATGCCGCTTGTGTCCAGTCGTTTTATCGCATCTGCGGATTTGAGCCACATATACGTATCCTGCATCATGGTTTCAGTTGGCACGCCCAATTCCGCAGTAATGGCGGCGATCATCGCGCTGTTCGGGTCACCTTCAAAATGGCCGTAACAGGCTTCGCGGATCAGGGCGCTGTCTTCCAGCCGATAGTTCTTGCTGGCGCGATTTTGTTCCATGACGAGCTGGGCTGTTTGCCGTGCTCGGACGAGATCGCTTGAAACAACATAATCAAAGGATACATCCCGTAAACCCCGGCCCAGATCCTCGGCAACGGCGATCCCTTCTGGCGTGAGCGGGCTGTCCGCCCAGCCCTGGACCAGGTCCTTCGTGTTAAAAAGCGTCCTGCCGTGCCGCGTTACATAGATAGTTACCGGCTTTTCACTGCCGCCGCCTGCATAAACAGGAAGGGCCATGACCATAAGCAGCAAGCCCAATAGCCCACCGCAAAGCATTCTTGCTCTCATCTTCATAATTTTCCTCCATTTGTACTGATGTTACCCTTGCCGTCTATCGCATCTAAAATGCCTTGGGCAATTTTTCCAAAATCCTTTGCCATAGTTTTTCTCCTTCGCGTAATTCTTCCAGCCCGGCTACGCCAGGGCGTATTTCCGAAAGGCCGCCGCAAGTCCGCCCCGGCTTACATGGCCGGTTACGTCATCCGCAGCCTGTTTCAGCGCTTCGTCCCCGTTCCCCATGGCGATACCCAAGCCAGCGCATGCAAGCAGGGGCCGATCGTTGTCGCTGTCGCCAAAGGCAATCGTATTTTCCCGGCGTATCCCATGGAACCGCGCCACCCGTTCCAGAGCCGTTCCCTTGTTAACCCCGGAAGACGTTATCTCGCCACCTCCCTTGACGGAAACGGGAATTGAAAACCGGAATAGCTCACATTCGGCGCGGAATTCCCGTTCTACATCCTCAAAACGCAGGCACTCCGATTCTCTGAACACCAGTTTGTACACCTGTTCCCGATCAAACCCCGCTTCCAGTAGCCTGGTACTGCTTTGCAGTCTGCGGATAAACAACCAGGAAACAATGCCCCTCGGCGTCCACTTGAACGCACTGGTTTCAAGCGAGAGAACATACCGGGGATTGGCGGCGATTTTTCCGGGAGTTTCAAGCATATACGGCGCGTTTCCCCCATCCAGGTACGCAAGCAGGCGATCAAGTAGGGGCGGCGGCAGAAACGCGCTGAAAATAACAATGCCTCCGGTTTCAATGCGGGCACCTGCAGAACTGATAATCCCGTCGAATCCTATCCCCAGAATTGACGGAGCTATCTGTTCCCTTGTTCTGCCGGTGGCAATATACAGGAGATGTCCGTTTTCCCTAGCCCGGCGGCACGCGTTACGGGCGGATTGGGGAATGTGATTAAAACCGGATGTCAGGGTACCGTCTATATCAAGGAAAATTATTTTACACGCTTCGTATTTTACGCTCTTCATTGCTCATCTTTATGTAAGTTCTCCATTACTTTGGTATATGTATCGCCAGCAAGGATACATCGTTCTTGTAGAGGTTTATGCCATGGGTATCATGTAGATAGGAACAGATACGTCCGCAGCACCGGGTAACTTTTTTTGGCGCTTCACCGTCAAAGCGTATAATTCATCTCCACTTCCGTCCCTGGTATTGCCTGAAAGCCTATCCCCTTGCCTAAAGCGATTACCTCATGGCCTGAGTCTTCCGCGAGGATGATGTTGTTGTATTTTTTGACATTTCTCATTCCCCGGTCCTTTTGGGGCAAAAAAAACCTAAACTGGCGGAGAAAGCCTCTTTTGGGCGTTTCTTCGTCAATTTAGGTCATGCCTGATTTAGTTCAGTAACAATCCTAATTTAGGATAGCACAAGTTTTGTGGGGTGTCAAACGAATTTTGGGACATCGGGACATTATGAATAACAAGCGATAATGACACACCTAAGAATAACGGGTAATGCTCTAGAATTATTGTATCAAACACACTCTCCCAAAAAACCAGATATTTATAGCAAGGGCGATAACTATCTTGTGCATCTGTTCTGTCTTTGAAAAACGTATCCCTTTCCTCA
>JAISGE010000048.1 GCA_031263265.1 Treponema sp. | reverse complement strand
CTCTTCAGCACCTAGTGAAACCGTTCTATCTTCCATCGCTGCATATAATACCCCCCATACTTATATGCTTCTTCGGCAGTGTTTACCGGTTCGCCGGTCATCAGAAACCATGCTATCGGTTCCTTCCCTTTGGGCGGGTGTTCCTCTTTGACATGGTAGTTTACCCCGGTGGTATCCTGAACCGCTAGAATCGTACCGCCATACGCTGCCATCCTTCGTATGGTCGCTTCGTGATGCGTCCTGATAATCTCCTGCCGGTTAAAGTCTTCATTCCCCATCCTATAGATGGCTTTAGCCTCTGCCCGGTTTTCACTGCTGTTCCAGATTGAGGTATAGGGAGGCATCCCTCCCTGTCTTACTCCTTGATACTGTTTGCGCACGTACTTATAATAACTCATATTTCAAGGAGGGACTTATGAAATACCCATCTTTTCAACGCAGCCTGGTAGTGGTTTTTCTGCTGATTCCGTTTTTTGTTTTTGGGCAATCGGTAGAGCTTTCTATTCTGGCAACTTCGGACGTGCATACGCATTATCTTCCTTATGATTATTTTACCGATAATCCTGTGGAAACCGACGGCCTCGTAAAAGTGGCCACTGCCATTCAACAAGAACGGGCCAAGAACCCCAATAACCTGCTCTTTGATGACGGGGACAACATCCAGGGAACGCCCTTGGGGGATTATCTTGCGAAAAATCCGCCTCAAGGGAAAGACATCAGCCCCATTATGCGACTCCTCAATGCTATGGACTACGATGCCATGTCCTTGGGGAACCATGAATTTAACTTCGGGCTTGAGTATCTCAATAAGATCATAGGAGGTTCCCGGTTCCCGGTATTGTGCGCCAATGTGGTAAACCCCCAGACAAAAGCTCCTGCTTTTACCCCCTATACTATTCTCAACCGCTCTTTTGTTGATACTACGGGAGCCATGCAGACCATCAAGATTGGGGTGATGGGCCTGGTCCCTCCCCAGATTCTTGCCTGGGATGGGGCGAATCTAAAGGGCAAGGTTGATGCTCTGGATGGCCCTGAAACCGCTCGGAAATACGTTCCCGAAATGAAGGCCAAGGGCGCGGATATCGTGGTGATTCTGGCCCATTCAGGGATCGATGACAGTCTCCGCCGAGGCAGGGAAGAAAACTTCGCCTGGTACCTTACGGAAATTCCCGATGTGGATGTGGTAATCTCTGGCCACGCCCACCTAAAATTCCCCGGTCCCGCATACACGAACATTAAGGGGGTCAATCTGGCGAATGGAACCGTCAATGGGGTTTCTATGTTGATGCCCAGTTGTTTTGGGGATACCCTGGGGGTGATAAACCTGACCCTTACCTACGAGAATGGGAAATGGCGGCGAGGGGCTACTGCTTCAAAACTGATCCCTATGTACGATACCGCGGCTCGGAAGAGCCTCTTTGCCGCGGATGAAACCTTGAGCGCGCTTCTGGCTGAGGAACACAAGGCCACGGTGGCCTATATCCGGTCACCGGTAGGGGGAAACGGTGCGAACGGCGCCGTGCTTACCGCTCCCCTGACTAGTTTTTTTGCCCTGGTCAAGGATGATTATTCAGTGCAGATCATCAACGAAGCCCAAACCTGGTATACCAAGGAGACCCTGAAAAATACCCCGTATGCTGAGCTTCCCGTTCTTTCCGTAGCAGCTCCTTTCAAGGCCGGCGGCAGGCAGGGACCGGCTTATTACACCAATGTGCCCGCTGGTCCCCTAGCCGTTAAAAACATTGCAGACCTCTATGTCTATTCTAATACCATCGTCATCGTGAAAGTTACCGGTGCGGATATTAAGGAGTGGCTTGAAATGAGTGCCGGCCAATTTAACCAGATTAGTTCCTCTGGCCGGGGTGAACAATTGCTGATCAACGATGCCTTCCCCACGTACAACTTTGACGTGATCGACGGCCTCACCTATACGATAGACGTAAGCCAAGCGTCCCGGTACAGAACCAACGGCGAACTCCAAAACCCCGGTTCCCGGCGGATTCTCGACATCCGTTATCAGGGTAGGCCTATGCAAGATACGGATGTATTTGCTATGGCCACCAATAACTACCGGGCATACGGCGGCGGTAATTTCCCGGGGGTCGGTCCTTCCCAGATCATCCTTGCTTCTCCTGATGAGAACCGCCAGGTAATCTTAAAATATCTGGAATACGCAAAACGGATTGAGCCTCGGGCGGATGATAACTGGAAAATCCGGCTTCCCTCAGGCTCAGGGCCGGTGATCTTCAACACCTCCCCTTTGGGGAAAGATACCCAAGTACCGGGGGTCCGCTACCTCCGAACCGATAACACCACGGGGTATGGGGTATACCAGTTGTTACCCTGAGGACCTGCGGTTACGAGAAGGCTGGTGAGTAGTAGCTTTGTTTTTCACCGGTTCACGATTGCTTATATACAAGCCCGCCTTCCCGAACCCGCTGGACCAGACGGACCATCTTGGACCGGTCTTTGAAGCCGCTGGTTTCCACCCCGCTGGATACATCAAGGCCGTCGGGCCTGTAGACAAAAGCAGCTTCCAGATTATCCAGCGTAATGCCTCCGGCGAGAAAATAGGGTACAAGCGGCCTACAAGTTCGCAGCAAATCCCAATGAAACGACCGGCCGGTTCCTCCAGGACCGCTATCCAGCAGCAGGTAATCCTCTGGCCGGTCTCTTTGCTGCCCAGGAATCAGATCCTCCAGCCGCTCCACCCTGAAGGCCCGGATCACAGGCGCGGGACAGGAGGCTTTGAGTTCTCGTATGTAGGCCGGGTCTTCGGTACCGTGGAGTTGTACCCAGGTGATTACCCCGTCTGTTACAAGGGACTGTATATCGCTTATGGCTGCGTTGACAAAGACCCCCACGGGAATGATCGGTTCTTGGAGTCGTGCCCTAAGCCGGGCAGCCTGGGAAGGGGAAACCCGCCTGCGGCTTGGGGCAAACACAAAACCTACCAAATCAGGCATGGCCTCGTTAGCGAAGGCTACATCTGCTTCCCTGCATAAACCGCAGATTTTAATCTTCAAGAATATCCCCCGACGCTTTAGGCAGCGCGTAACGCCTGCAGATACGCGCGCTTGTTGGAAGCCCGCATGAGAGACTCACCGATGAGAAAGCCATTAAGGTGATATGCCGCTAATGTATGAATGTCCTTAGGGGACTGAATACCACTCTCGGAAACCACCAAAACCCCGGGGGGTATCAAATGCCGCAGTTGTTTCGTGGTATCCAGATCCACCTGGAAGGTGTGCAAATCCCGGTTGTTGATACCGATGATCCGTGCCCCTGCATCTGCAGCAAGTTCCACCTCCTCTACGGTATGGACTTCTACAAGACAGGAAAGCCCCAGGGTATCTGCAAGCTGGATATACCCTGCCAGGGCGGTCCGGTCCAGCAGCGCCACGATAAGCAGCACTGCTTGAGCGCCCAGGACCTTGGCTTCATACACCTGATAGGGATCAAGAATGAAATCTTTCCGCAATACCGGCACTGCAACCGCCTGAGCAATCTCGCTGAGGTAACGGTCGTTGCCAAGGAAGTAGTCCGGTTCAGTGAGTACTGAAATAGCTGCTGCACCTGCAGCTTCGTAGTCCTTGCCAATCTGAAGATAGGGGAATTCAGGGGCAATGAGACCCTTGGAGGGAGAAGCGCGCTTGACTTCGCAGATGAAAGCCCAGTCCTGCTGGCTAAGGGCTTGCTCAAAACCAAAGGGATTTCCTGATGCAGCGGAAACTGCAGCTTTGCGCAGAGCCGCTTCTTGGATGCGTGCAGGGGAACACCGGGTTTTAGCCGCGGCAATACGCTTCCTTGTGCTTGCGGCAAGGGTATCCAGGATCATAGCGCAGCCTTGGGGAACGTACCCGAAGAACGGGCGATAAAGGATTCAAGTTGAGCTAGGGCTTTGCCGCTGTCGATAAGCTCCGCCGCAATTTTTATCCCCTCCTGTATAGACAACTCAGGACGGGCTACATACAAGGCTGCGGCGGCGTTGAGGAGCACCGCATCCCGCTTAGGGCCTGGACTGCCTGAGAGAATCTCCCGGGTAATCAGGGCGTTTTCTTGAGGGCTTCCTCCCAAAAGCTCCCCTTTCTTGCAACGCCGCAGGCCCAGGTCTTCCGGTTCAATCACGTAAGACTTGAAACAGCCTTCCCGGACTTCACAGACCTTGGTTGCTGCACTCATGGACAGCTCATCAAGACCGTCCATGCCGTATACCACCAAGGCGTTTTTCACCCCCAGATTGGCAAGGACCTGGGCCATAGGCTCGATGAGTTCCCCGTCATAGACCCCCAGCAGTTCCATATTGGCCCCTGCCGGATTAACCAGGGGCCCCAGGATGTTAAAGATGGTTCGTATCCCCAGTTCCTTGCGCACGGGCGCCACGTATTTCATGGAGATATGGTAGTTTTGGGCAAAAAGGAAACAAAGCCCAATGGTTTTTAGCAGTTCGAGGCTTTGTTCCGGGGGAATGGTGATGTTTACTCCCAAAGCCTCAAGCACATCTGCAGCTCCAGACTTGCTGGAAGCAGCCCGGTTACCGTGTTTTGCCACGGGAACCCCTGCAGCAGAAACCACCAGCGCGGCAGTGGTAGAAATGTTGAAAGAATTGGACTTATCCCCGCCGGTTCCCACGATTTCAAGGACATCCTGGTCGTGAAGGATGCGGATACAGTGTTTACGCATCCCCGCGGCTGCTGCGGTGATTTCTTCGATGGTTTCACCCTTCACCGCCAAAGCGGTCAAGAAGGCAGCCATCTGGATCTCGCTGGCAGTGCCGCTCATGATTTCATCCATGACCGCTTCGACCAGGGTATAACTTAGGTTTTCACGATTTGCGGCCTTTACAATGGCTTCTTTAATCATCATTTTTCATAAGACCCCTTTAATTTAGTTTTAGGTAATCGGTACTTGATCTTAGGTCCCAAGCCTCATACATACGTATCTTTATATAGAAACATTGTATATTTGTCAAGCCCCGTATAGTTAATCAGAGATAATTTCAATAAGGAAAAGCTGGTAGACGAAGATTTTCCCCTGGCGGAGTAAATCATCTTGGTGATGGATAATCTGAATACCCATAGAGTTGCATCCCTGTATGAAACCTATCCTGCGGCAGAAGCAAAATCGCTACGGGACAAGAAGAGGATTGGGAGCATAGAACAGATAAAGGATTAATGGTTGGGACTGTTTCAAAACTCGGTTACTTGAAAGAGCCTTGAGGTCTATCACCTCATAAAAAATAAGTTTCACCATGACTTATTTTTGAGGCTGAGAGGATTCGAACCTCCGACCTTCAGATCCGCAATCTGAAGCTCTATCCAGCTGAGCTACAACCTCATAAATCTACTATTACGGAGCAGGGGGGATTCGAACCCCCGGTACCCTTGCGGGGCACAACTCCTTAGCAGGGAGCCCGATTCGACCGCTCTCGCACCGCTCCAAGAGTTTACAATCCTTTCAGCCCTAGTAGGCGAAAGCATGATTTTTTACCTAATACCAACATCTCCTTCAAAAACAACAATCATTCTCTGCTTCTGTTACGGAGCAGGGGGGATTCGAACCCCCGGTACCTTGCGGCACAACGGTTTTCAAGACCGCCTCCTTCAACCACTCGGACACCGCTCCAGAATAGTTTTAACAATAGTCGATTAAAAAAATACTGTCAAGAGGGGAAATCCATAATTCCAAGGCTTCTGCATGTACTTTTTTGAAAAGATGAAAGGCCCCGAAGAAACGCAACATATACTAAAGAACCGGATATAAACTATGGGTGGTGATCTACAAAGTATGATGAACAGAGGAAAGGCAAAGAGGACAAAAGATGATTCTATGAAGAATGACCATCACCATAGACCTCAATTGCCCTCATTGCCATAGCCCTAACCTATCCCGAAACGGGAAAAAAAGCAAGGGTAACCAAAATTACCTCGGTAAAGACTGCGGACGCCAGTTTATCAGCAGCCATGAACTAACCTACCGGGGCTGCCTTCCCGAGGTAGTTAACCTGGTCAACATCATGCTTGTCCGGGGAATGGGCATACGGGACATGTACCATACTGAAAATCAGCATCACCAAAGTCTTAAACGTTTCCTGGCAACATTGGGGGGAGATACCCATCTGATTGGGAAGAAGTATACCGTAGGAATAGAGGGGAACAACTGCCGGATGAGACATAGGATACGGCGGGCATTTCGCAGGACCTGTTGTTTTTCCAAGAAATTATTCAATCACTTAAAAACGGGTGAAATGGCATTTTTTTACATCAATTATGGCTTTGCTTAAGGCTCATCATACTTTGTGGATCACCTCCAAAAAATAATTGACAGATGAGCATGGATTTGATACCATAACCTATTAAACTTATAGGTTTTTTAAGGAGTTGGATTATGAACAAAAGAATGGGTTCTCTTGCGTTGGTGTTTTTGCTGGCGGGGGTGGTATTGTTCGCAGGTGGAAAGAAAGAAAGCGGCGGCGCCACGCTGGTCCGGGTCGGGACGGAAGGCGCTATGCCTCCCTACAACTATGTGAACGCCCAGGGCGAAGCCGCTGGTTACGATATAGCGGTGGTAAAGGCCATCATCGGGCTGTTGCCGGAATACCAGGTCGAATTCATGCCCACCGCATGGGACGGAATCTTCGTGGCTCTGGAGGGTGGCGAGTTCGACCTTATAGCCAGCTACCTCGCGTGGCGGCAGGAGCGGGAGGAGAAGTATTACCTGTCCACCGTGCCCTACCTCTGGAACGGTTACAGCCTGGTATTCAAGGACGGCCGCACCGGCATCCGTTCCCTGAAGGACCTGGAAGGGAAAAAGGTAGCCGCCGGTTTAGGGGCCGCCTATACCGTACAGCTTGAGGAGTATATCAAACGGACGGGGGCGAACATCGAAATCGTCTATACCGACGGGAATATCGCAAACACCCTGACGGAGCTTGAAATGGGGCGGGTGGACGCGACCATCAGCTCCTTTGTTACCACCCAGCTTACCGCCGACACCCTGGGGTACAAGATCGATTCCGTGCCGCTTACCGATGAAGGGTGGTCTGCCGTATCCATACACCTGCTGTTCCCCAAGACCGAAAAGGGCAGGGAACTCCGCGACCGGTTCGACGGGGCGCTGAAACAGCTTATGGACAGCGGCAGGCTGCGGGAAATCTCGCGGGAATACCTCTATGGCAAGGACCTTACCACTAAAGAGGCGCTGGAAGCCGACGCCTAATCACCGTAACGGCAAGGGAGCGGGAGTATAGC
>JAISGE010000041.1 GCA_031263265.1 Treponema sp. | reverse complement strand
CTGGAGAGGATTCGGGAACTAGCGCCTCCCGCAACATTTGAGTATCTAAAGAGCCTAGGAACATGAGGGAGGGGGACTATTTCAGGGGTTGCCGCCCGGTGAACCTGGAGGAGCTTCTTACCGAACGGGACAGCCGCGTTCAAAGGCAGGGGGAACTCCTTTCCCGATACCTGGACGCGAAACCCTTTGGAGAGAGCGTCCTGCTCTCCCTGGGCCTCAATATACCGGGCGAGTACAAACGTTTCCCCCTGGCGGATCGTTCTTTTCGCGAGGAGATGCGGATCACAAGGCTCAGTCTGGAGGCGGAGCAGATCCCCCTTATCCATGAGGAACGTGCCGAAAGGGACGCGGGTTACACCGGTTTCATGGTCGTTGCTGGGGAGGCTGCACGGCTCAAAAAGCTTGCGGAAAACATCGAAGACACCCACCGCCTGGGCCGGCTCTTCGACATTGACGTGATCCGGGCGGATGGTGGCAAGCTTTCCCGTCTTGACCGGGGTGAGGCCCGCCCCTGCCTTATCTGCGGGAAATCCGGTTTTGCCTGTGCCCGGAGCAAGGCCCATAGCCGGGAGGAACTGATCGACGCGGTAACCAGCATCATGGAAGGGTTCATGCGGGAACAACTGGGGGACATCGTAAGCTCCGCCGCACTGCAGGCCCTACTGGGAGAGGCGGCGGTTACCCCCAAGCCGGGACTGGTTGACCGGGCAAACAACGGCGCCCACCGAGACATGGACTTTTTCAGCTTTATCGACTCTGCCGCGACCCTGCTCCCCTGGTTCCGGGACTGCGCCCTGGCGGGATACCTGAGTGCCCGCTCCGGCGGGGACAATCCAGAGGCACTGTTCAGATCCCTGCGGCAGCGGGGCAGAACCGCAGAACTCCTGATGCGGCGAGCCGCGGGGGCGAACACCCACCGGGGACTTCTCTTTTCCCTGGGGATCCTCAGTGCAGCCTATGGAAGGCTCTACCAAGAAAGCGAGGAACCCGCCACTATTGCCCTACTGGATTTCGCCGCTTCCATGACCGGATCTTTGGGGGATGATTTTTCTGTGCCTAACCCGTCTCCCTCCCACGGAGAGGCGATCCATGCGAAAAACGGCCTCACGGGTATCCGTGGGGAAGTGTCCGCAGGCTTCCCCACGGTCCGGGAATGGGGGCTCCCGATCTTGCACCGCTTCCTTGCCGAAGGCCACGGCATGAACGATGCCGGCCTGGGAACTCTGCTCCACCTTATCGCCCGTACCGAAGACACCAACATCGTTCACCGTTCGGACAGGGACAGCCTGGACGCGATACGGGCCGCAACCGCCGCCTTCCTGGCCGGGAACCCTGGCATGGTGGAGATGAAAAAAAAGGCAGCGCAAATGGATCGGGATTTTACTGCCCGGAACATCAGCCCCGGCGGCGCAGCGGATCTTTTGGCGGTCTCGCTCTTCCTCCACGCCCTGGGGAGGGAGGGGGCGGTAGACGCCGATGCCCTGATATGCAAGCGGGGGCTTGACAGGGATAAAAAACTTTGATTAACTCATAGTTAATTCAGGATTTTAACCTAAAGTCCCCCACCGTTCCTAGAAGCAGGTTAAGAAGGAGAAAGTAGCCGATGCTGTCTAGTTTACGTATCTTTTCCTTATTTTTTCTCCCCATCATACGCTTAGCATATTATTTTTGTCCAATACTCACTATGATAAGTTCTATATGTCTTAACCGTAGTATGCGATATAGTATCTCCTTACCCCCCCCCCCCCCCCCTAGTTCATTGCGGAGTACATTTCCTGTTCAGGAGGCGTGTTTATGAAATTGCGCAAAAAATTGATTGGTATTTTTATTGTTATTTCCATAATCCCTCTCCTTACAAGTATGGGAATTATCCTGCTTCAGTCGGCGAGCGCCATCAGAAGAAATGCCCAGGGGTTTCTTTCGGAATATGCTGCTACGGTAGCCAAGGATATAGCGGTTTTTTTTGCGCAAAAGGCCGGGCTTGTTAAATCGGCTTCTTTTTTTCCCGCGCTGACGGAGATGGCGTGGCCCGAAGTAAAACGGTCCTTAAGCCCGTTGCTCAAGGATATTTCCCGCACCGATGACATGAATATGTATTTATTGGTTAATCCCGACGGCAGTTATTACCGTTCGGATAATGAGGGAAATCCTGCCCACGGGGGGCTTGTAACGGCAGATAATACGGATCCCGGTTCAAATCCGACGCTCCTTACCAATCGCGATTATTTCAAAGTTCTGGTGGAAAATAATCCTCGCGGGGAACATCGTACCTATGTTTCAAACCCCATGCTTTCCCGGGCATCAGGGCAAAAAATGGTTATCGTGGGATCCAGCCTTATCAATACCTCCGATGAAACCGCGGGGGCTATTGGTTTTTACATAGAAGATCATACCATGAAAAATATCCTGGACGCTATTACCGCCAAGCTCAGGGAAAATTTTGGGGAACGACTCCTTTTCTTCATTTTCTCCGAAGACGACGCGATCCTGTCCCGCCGGGAATACGACCCGGGCCAAAACAGGTATACTGAACGGGCGCTCAACGTTAACGAGGAATTTACCGTCAATGACCTGCCCGGCTCTTTGCAGGAGACGTACCGGAACCTTATAAGGGAGGAGACTGCAACATCTTACCGGAATGAAATAAGCGGAGAACGGTATTATATGACCAGCAGTCCTATTTCGGGGACCGGCTACCGGGTTGTTTTGACCCTTCCTGAACCGGTGCTGTATGGAACCATTAGGGACATACAAAACATAACCGTGATCGTTCTGTCAGCCACGGTTATTATTGTTTTCCTGCTTGCTTTTTTTCTCAGCCTCCAGATTACCGGCCCCTTGGTCAAGATGGTTCCTAGCCTCAAAGCTATTGGGGAAGGAGATTTGACGCAAATGATCAGGGTTAATTCAAAAGACGAGACCGGTGATATGGTTCGGTACTTTAACGTGACCGTGGAAAAGATCAAAAATCTGGTGAATATCATCAAGAACCAGGCAGTCGCTCTTTTTGACATAGGCAGCGAACTTGCCAGCAACATGACCGAAACCGCCGCGGCGATCAACGAAATTACCGCCAACATGCAGAGTATCAATGACCGGGTTACCAATCAGAGTGCTTCGGTGATGGAAACCAATGCTACCATGGAACAGATCGCCATCAATATCGATAGACTCAACGGCCATGTGGACCGTCAGAGTGAAAACGTCTCTCAATCTTCCTCGGCCATCGAGGAAATGCTCGCCAATATTCAATCTGTTACCCAGACCCTGGTTAAAAACGCCGCCAATGTCAAGGAACTGACCGATGCTTCAGAGGGGGGGCGCACGGGGCTTCAGGAAGTTGCGGCGGACATTCAGGAGATTGCCCGTGAATCCGAAGGACTTTTGGAGATCAACGCGGTGATGGAAAACATTGCCAGCCAGACCAACTTGCTTTCCATGAACGCGGCCATTGAAGCGGCCCATGCCGGAGAGGCAGGAAAAGGGTTCGCGGTAGTGGCCAGTGAAATACGGAAACTGGCGGAGCATTCCGGGGACCAGTCCAAAACCATTACTGCAGTGTTAAAAAAGATAAAAGACTCCATCGACAAGATCACCACATCTACCGAGCGGGTGTTGAACAAGTTTGAAGCCATAGACCGGGGGGTTAAGACCGTGTCGGAACAGGAGGAAAATATCCGCAGTGCTATGGAAGAGCAGGGGGAAGGGAGCAAGCAGATCCTGCAAGCCGTTGCTCAGTTGAACGATAGTACCCAAATGGTCAGGGATGGTTCCATGAGGATGCTTGAAGGAAGTGAACAGGTGATCCACGAAGGGAAAAGGCTGGTATTGATAACCCAAGAGATCGCCAATGGGATGAACGAGATGGCCAGTGGCTTGGAACAGATCAATATAGCGGTGAACCAAGTTAACGAGATAAGCGGGCAGAACAAGGAGAGCATCAATGTTCTGGTCAAGGAGGTGTCAAAGTTCAAAGTGGAATAGGATTGACTTGTTTGAGTGAATATAAGTTACTATATTACGTACGGACTTACGCCTGCGAAGAACCGCTCTCACCGACCTACTATTTTCTTTATTTTTTTAGTGCGAACAGACGCTAGCATAAATTACCTAGTCGATATATAACAGTATGCAAGAAGGAGAAAACTATGGTTAAAACTGATGCAGATTTGATCATTCTGGGAGCAGGTCCTGCAGGACTTACCGCTGCCCAATACGGAGCCCGGGCTAATATGCGGGTTTTGGTGATTGAAGAACTGACTCCTGGTGGACAAGCCCTTTTCATTGGGGTATTGGAAAATTATCCTGGCTATATGCCATCGACTCCAGGGGCAGTTAAATCGGGGTTTGAGCTTGTCAACAATATGTACCAACAGGCTCAAACATTCGGAGCGGTCTTTATTACTGAAACAGTGCAATCTTTACAAAAAGAGGGGGATATTTTTACCGTATGCCTGGCAAGTGGTAAAACCTTTAGGGGCCTTGCGGTGATTGTAGCGACCGGGGCGCAACATCGGCTTCTGGATATTCCCGGAGAAGAAACATTCTCAGGCCGGGGAGTTTCCTATTGTGCCAACTGTGACGGCCCTTTTTTCAAGGAGAAGAAGATCTTCGTGATTGGCGGTGGGGATGCGGCCTGTGATGAGGCCCAGTTCCTTTCCCGGCTGTCTTCCCAGGTGGTGCTGATCCATCGCCGGGATCGATTCCGCTCCCAAAAGGCTCTGGCTGAACGGGTATTACGCAATCCCCATATCACCGTGTGTTTCAATACCCGGCTTCTGGAGATCCGGGGAGTACAAAAAGTGAGTTCAGTGCTTTTGGAAAATATCCTTACCGGGGAGCACTATGAAGAAGCCGGGGATGCGGTCTTTATCTATGCTGGGGCCATTCCCCAAACTTCCGTAGTTCCTGATGTCCAAAAAGATGCAAGTGGCTATATCATTACGGATCAGGAGATGGCCACCTCTATCCCGGGGATATTCTGTGCCGGGGATGTCCGGGCCTGTCCCTTCCGCCAGGTGGTGGTTGCCGCAGGGGAGGGGGCGGTTGCGGCCCATAGCGCGGCAGCGTATATCGACCGGATTAAAGGGGAAGAGGCCCTCGGTGCTATTCCTTAAGCTAAAGCCCTGTATACCCGCGGTGGCGGCTTTGCTTGTTTTAATACAAGTCCAGAGCTTCCCCCTGGACTTTAGCGGCCCTGAGAACCCTACTGATATAAGTTCCCATGCCGCGGCCTTGGTGGAGCAGATGTCGGATGAACAGGCCCTGGCTCAGACCTTCATGCTAGGCTGGGTCGGAGCTACTCCTTCGCCCCTTATTCTGGACTGGATTCGGGATCGGAACATCGGCGGGATCAAAATTTTCGGTTGGAATACCGAAGATACCACCAAACTTGCAGAAACCGTAGGGGTCCTCCAGTCCGAAGCCTTACAAGGGGCTTTTCATATACCCCTTCTGGTGGCTACAGACCAGGAAGGGGGCTGGATCCGGCATGTAAAAGGTGCAACCAGCGAAACCCCGGGGAACATGGCTATCGGCGCATCAGGACGGCCCCTGGATGCCTATTGGTCGGGCTATTATATAGGCCGGGAACTGGCGGTGCTGGGGATTAATATGAATTTTGCCCCCACCGTGGATGTGTATACGAACCGGGATTCAGTGGTCATCGGCCCTCGGGCCTTTGGCGCGGATCCGGCCCGGGTAGGAATTCTGGGAACCGCGTTTATGAAAGGGCAACACGCTGCGGGGATCATTGCCACGGCAAAACATTATCCCGGACACGGGGATACGAACCTGGATTCTCATGGAGTGCTTCCCCAGATCAGCGCCTCGTTTGAGCAGCTTTGGGAACGGGAACTCATCCCCTATCGGCTGCTTACCAAAGAGGGGCTTGCCGCGATTATGAGCGGTCATCTGGCCTTTCCTAACACCCAGGCAGGTCTGACCCCGGCATCCCTTTCATCCTGGTTCTTACAAGATCTGCTCCGGGGTAAACTGGGGTTCCAAGGGATCATCATCACCGATGACCTTATGATGAATGGAGCTACCATGAGCGCGGGGAGCCTTTCCCAGGCCGCGAAAGAAGCCCTCCTGGCGGGAAACGACATCATCATGCTTTCCAAGACCCCACGCTTGTATGACCCTGTTTGGACACGACTGGCGGATGCCATGGAACAGGAACCGCACTTTCGTGCCCGGGTTCGGGATGCGGCAAGGCGGGTTCTTGCAATTAAGCTTACCTACCTCCGGGGTGAGCAGGCGATTCCCTGGATCCCGGATCTCAAGAAGGTTGCATCAAGCTTGCCGGATCCTGAAGGAACCGCATTTTTTTTGAATCTGGCGGCCCGGAGTGTTACCTTGGTGAAGGGTACTCCTGCAGGCGAACCAGGGAGTGAAGGAACCTTTCCCCTGAGTCCTGAAAAAGCAGGGAAGGTGCTTTTGGCAGGCCAATACGAGGATTTTTTTAAGATTGGAAAGCTGGCATATCCAGAGGCTTCCGGTTATTGGTATGATCCTGAAGGAGGCACCGACTTGGTACACTACGCTGAAGGTGCGGATACGATTATCTTTTGCCTCTCCAATGCCGATGGTTTACCCTTCCTGAAAGACTTGCAAGACCTACACAAACAGGTGATCGTCTTTTCGGTGCTCAGTCCGGTACATCTTGATACGGTTCCCTGGGTTGATGGGGCCATTGCGGTTTACAGTTATTCCCAGGAATCCTTTATTGCCGGGTTTTCAGCCATCCTGGGCCGGATCCCACTGGAAGGAACCTTGCCGTTTCCCTCAAACAAACGTCCGTGAATTCCCTGTGGAAGTCCTTGTGGTATAAGCTGGAAAAAGATGAGCTTCAAGCCCTAGTATTGCCCATAAAGGCATTTCTGCAAGCCCAGGAGTCCTCTTGTGTGGCAGCTTGTGCACGATTTTTGCAACGGGACGTCCGAGATCCTATCTGGTTACAGGTTACCGAAGAGGGCAGAATTTCCGGGTTTATCATCCTAAGCAAGGGTATTCTGTTTCCGGTTTTTCATGAAATCCCTGCGGTTTCTCTCGGAGATTTCATGGTTCAGGGCCTCCGCGACCTACGCTTTTATGCTATCAACGGTATCCGTCACGATGTGGCATTACTTGAACAGGCCTTTGCCGTGGGAGGGCTGTTCCCTGCCAATAGTGTTGACTATGATCTGCTGGTTTTGGATCAGGAACCTGCTCACCTAAAATCCTGTCTCCCGGGACTCAGCTTCCGGAACCCTGAACCTGCGGATCACGAGGCGCTGTTTCGTCTGCAAGCAGCCTATGAACAGGAAGAAGTTATCCCCAAGGGAGGGGTATTCAATCCTGCTGCGTGCCGCATGTCCTTGGAACGTATCATAGCCCATGAACACCTGCTGCTTGCCCAATGGAAATCCCAGATCATCGGGAAAATCAACACCAACGCCGCGTCTTTTTCCCGGTACCAGATAGGCGGGGTGTATGTCCGTCCTGATTACCGGGGTTTAGGAATCGCTTCCGCTATGGGCGCGGCCTTTGCCCGGGACCTGCTCTCCACAGGAAGAGGACTTACCCTCTTTGTCAAGAAACAGAACCATGCAGCCCGGAAGGTATACCTCCGTATCGGGTTTACGGTGTTAGAGGACTACCGGATAAGCTATTATGGGTAGGAAGGCGAAGCGTAAACACACCGTCCGTTATGCGAAGTTTCTGGTTCCATTTACGATTATCTTCTTTTTTCGGATCGTATAAACAGTATATTTTCATCATCTACTATATTATCATTTATTTCCTTTATTATAAAATTATTTGTTCTTAATAAGCTCTTTATCTCTATCCTTTTATAATATTGATCCCATAATATATATTCTTTTTTGGTATTTGTTTTTTCATCAAGTATAATGTATCTTCTTCCAATAGTATTATCAAATATTTTTGTTTCTTCCATCATTAGATACGGTTCTTTATTCCAAAAATCTTTCCCTTTTGAAAAATACCAATCTTTTCCATCTTTACTATTTTTTAACAATTCAATTCCAAAAACATCAAATATAAATACACCGCCATTTTCCAATATATTATTTATCCTGTTTAACAGTACAATTTGTTCACTGGGAATTAATGCGCCAAAATCACACCAAATCATTAATGCAACATTATATTTCCCTTCAATATCGTCTTTT
>JAISGE010000007.1 GCA_031263265.1 Treponema sp. | reverse complement strand
CCCCCCCAACCGACCCCCCGCCCTCCCCCCGCCCCCCCCCCCCCCGCCCCCCCCCCCCCCCCCCCCGCCCCCCCCCCCCCCCCCCCCCCCCCCCGCCCCCCCCCCCCCCCCCCCACCCCGCCCCCCCCCGCCCCCCCCGCCCCCCCCCCCCCCCCAAACAAAGGTTTATACCACAACGCGATGCGGTTTTCCATGTATTCCCTACCTCCCTTGATAAGTTCCTTGAGTGTATTCTTTTGTATACACCACATGGCCTACGAGAAATCCTGACAGGATTCTCATAAGATTTCAATCAACCTATCCCATTAGTTAAAAAGAGTCAAGTGGCCAAAACACAGAAATTTTCGCGTTGACTTTTCCTAGAAACACGCTTCCTACGTTTTTTTCCGCTGCTTATCATGCCGGCTATTGAGCAAGGAATATATCACCGGCGTAAGTAGCAAGGTCATAAAGGAACTTACCGTGAGGCCGCCCACAAACGTTTTTCCAATGGGCTGGATGGTGTCTGCCCCAGGGCCGGGGAAAAACGCGATAGGCGCCATCCCCAGGATGGTCGTGAGACTGGTCATAAGGATGGGCCGCAGGCGGTTCTTCCCGGCTTCAATGCAGGCATCACGAACCCGCAGCCCCCTGGCCCTAAGGGTGTTGGTGTAGTCCACCAGCACAATACCATTATTGACCACCACCCCCACGAGGGCCACGATCCCCACGGCGGAGAACACCGACATGGCCTCGTTGCCAATCTTGTATATCCAGATGACGCCGATAAAGAGCAGGGGAATCGAGAAAAAGATGATAAGCGGGTCTACAAAGGATTCAAATTGACTGGCCATGATGCCAAAAACCAGAAATACCGCCGCAGCAATAATAAACATAAACCGGCGGTTATAGGCTTGAATTTCTTGTGCTTCCCCAAGGTAGCGAACCGTTACCCCCTCATGGGGTACCAAGTACTGTTTCACGGTTTCTTCCAGCCGCTGCTGCAGCTCGGTAACCGCGATGCCCTGGGGAAGATCCCCGGTTATCCTGAGTACCCGTTCTTGATTTTCCCGGCGTATGGAACTGAGGGAACGGCCTTCCGTGATGGTAGCCACGTTGGAGAGGGATATGCGTGCGCCAGTCCGGCTCAACACAAAGATCGCATCCAGGTTGGGAAGACCTACCCGATCCTCTTCCCGGAGCATCACGTTTACATTGATGAGCCTATCCCCGTGGCTGATGGTGGTGGCAGTAGTACCGTCCATAGCGGTCCGGATTTCCGCAGCAATCGCAGATAAAGAGACCCCCAACGCTGCAGCCCGATCCCGGTTAATCTCAATATGCAGTTGAGGAGCGCCTTCGTTCAGGTTTACTTCGGGATTTTCGATTTCCGGCAGATACCGAACCATGATACCTTTGATTTCATTGGCCACTTCCATAAGCGCATCCGCGTCACGAGAAGCAATGGCGATTTCTACTGCCTGGGTATTGCCCATGGAACGGCCCGCACGAAACGCAACCTGAACCCCGGGAATCGCCGTGGTATAAGGGCTTAGTTTCGCGATGATCCGGTCAGGGGTATCGATCTGTTCCGCAGGTGGGGGAAGGGTTATCTGAATGGTTCCCTGGGTGTTCCCGCTCCGCCGGATGGTAAGGATGATGTTTCTGAAACCCTGGATTTCTTCCCTAATAATCCCTTCTAGTTCCTGTACTACCCGCTCAGTGGTCTCCAAAGGAGTACCCTGGGGCAGGCTGAGGTTGAGGCTTATGGAATCATCGGTTCTCGCCCGGATAAAGAGGTTCATGCCGATCCCTCCAAACTGCATGAGGGAAAAGACCAGGATGAGCACAATCAAGAGCAGGATCAAAAGCCGGTGATCCAGGCAGTAGCGGATGGCCAGGCCATACCCCTCATCCAGGCTCTTGAAGACCCGTTCCAGGCCCTGGTCGAGCATGCGCAGGAACCGGAACTTCAGGGGCTTCTGCTTGCGGGTATCCAGTCGCAGGATGGAACCGCAGAGACTCGGTACCAGGGTCAAGGCCACCACCAGGGAACAGATGAGGGAAATCACCACCGTAAAGATAAGATCGCTAAAGAGCTGGCCCATCATCTCCAGGTCGTTTTTATAGATGATGAGGGGAACAAACACGCACAAGGTGGTGGTGGTAGAGGTAACGATGGCCCTGAGCATCTCCTGGCTGCCCAAGATCGCGGCGATTTCCGCCTTGGCCCCCCGTTCCCGGTAATTGTGGACATTGTCCAGGATCACAATAGAGGCATCCACGGTCATACCCAAACCCAGGATGAGACCCGTCATGGTGAGGAGATTTAAGGTAAAGCCGAAAACCGCCATGAACATCAGGGTAAGGAGGATGGATATGGGGATGGAAAGCCCGATGATGATGGTTCCCTTGATGTTCCGCAGGAATATGAAGAGGATAACCATGGATAAGAGCGCGCCCTGCAGGGCATTGGAATAGACCTGGTTCAAGGTAGCGCTGATGAGGGATGTGTTGTCAGAGAGCACTTCCAGGGTGATGCCTTGGGGCAGGGCTGCATTGATGCCATCCAATGCAGCGCGTACCCGGCCGGCAACCTGTACTTGGTTGCTATCACTTTCACTGGTAACCTGGATGTACACCCCGCTCTGGCCGTTCACGTAGACCCGGGTGGCGTTATCGTTATACGCGAGGCTCACCTCCGCGATATCCTCAAGGCGTACCACCTGGGAACGGGTCTGCTGGCTTATCCCTGATGCGGGGAGGCTGACGGTCTTTACCACCAGCCGTTTTACCTGCTCAAGGCTGGTCAGTTCCTGCCTGGTGAGGAGCTGGTATTCCCGCGTCCCCCGGCTCAGACTACCCCCGCTGGAAAGGATGTTCTGGCCTCTAAGCGCGGTACTTATGTCTTGTAAGGTGAGGTTGAAGGCCCCAAGCCGGTTTAAGGAAACCGCTACCTTGATGATCTGGGAAGTACCGCCGGTAACATCCGCAGAAGCCACCCCATCGATCCGTTCGATGCTGGCCTGGATTTCATCTTCTGCAAAGAGCCTGAGCTGATCCGGCGGGTAATTACCCCGAACCACCAGGCGCATGATGGGCATGGCGGACATATCGAAGCGTCGCACCGTGGGCGTTCCCGCGCCGTCCGGGAGGGAGTTGGCCAGACGGTTCACCAAGGTTTGGGCATCGGTCATGGCCTTGTCCATATCAGTACCATAGGCGAAGTTGAGGTTGATAAAACTGCTTTCAAAAGAAGAGTTACTGGTCATATTCACCAGCCCCCGGGACGAGGCCAAGGCCCGTTCCAAAGGCATGGTGATATTCCGCTCCACATCTGCAGACCCTGCTCCAGGGAAACTGGTAAATATGGACAGCACGGGCTGGGCAGTGGAAGGGTACAGATCCACTGCGATAGAGGGAATCAAGGTGGCGGCAATACCCATAGCCAGGGCGTACAGCACCACAATCGTTACCGGCCGTTTGACTGAATATGCTGAAATGTTCATGCCTTATACCCCTTACTGAACCACACGAACCGGATCATTATCGGAAAGAAAGTTTTGTCCTCCCGTTACTACCCATTCTCCTGGTTCCAACCCGCTGAGGATCTCGATAGCCTGTTCACTTTCCAGGCCTAAGTGTAATTCCCGGCGCTGGGCCCGCTGTTGATCCGTAACCACAAACGCGATCCAGGAATCGTAGGTGTTGATCACCGCTTCCCGGGGAATGACCGGTACATCCTGCCGAGTATGGGTTACCAGATTCACCATCGCAAACATCCCCGCCCGGATCCGGGGATCCTGCCTGGTAAACCGGAGCCGGATCTTGAGGGTTCGGCTTGCCGTATCCAGGACAGGACTCACCTCATCCACGATCGTATCGAAAAGCTCCCCAGGCAGGGCTTCCAAAGAAACCGCTGCGGAAAGTCCCTGCCGGGCAGCATTGGAAAACCGTTCAGGTACAAACGTCTCCACTAACAAGCGGGAAAGATCCCCCACCACGTATACCGGGGTTTGGCTCGTTAGGGTGTCCCCCGGTTGCACCGGGGCCTGAATGATCGTTCCTGAGATGGGAGAGAGCACCGGGCTTTGAGAATAGATCTCCCCAGGCCGGGAAGGATCGACCATAGCCACGGTAGCGCCCTGCTGTACCCTATCCCCTACCTGCAAGCGAGCCTCGGTGAGTTTCCCGGCAACCGTAGGATAGATTGGTACCTGAGTTCGGGGGAGAACATCCCCGTTGATCACCACCTTGTTCTCGATAGTTCCCAGACGTACTTCCTCTACCCGAACTGCAATGGCATTGCGCTCCCCGGATCTGGTTCCAGGCCCCCGGTTTCCAGCCTGGGCGCCGCGACTCTGCCCAGAGGGCGGGCCTCCCGGAGGAGCGGCTCTATTGCCTGAAACCGCGTGCTGCTTACCCACATACGTAATCCCTATCAATCCGGCAAACACCAGGATAAGTCCGATGATTCCTCCGGTTACAATCCGGGTTACCTTGCTTCGGGTCTTAGAATTCATGGTGTGCTATACTCCTCCAGTCTGTGTTTAGGGCTGCCGCGAGGTCTAAGATCATAAGTCCATAAGCCAATTCACCGTCTACCAACTGCTGCCGGGCTTCGGCCCATTTACGCCGGGTATCTTCCAGTTCCAGGAACTCCACTGTACCCCGTTGAAACCCCTGTTCCGTCAAGGTATAGGTTCGCTCGGCAATCTCGGCCCTGAACCGGGCTATCTCAATGCTATCCCAGGAACTCCTCAAGCTTGCGGTAAGGGAGCGAATCTGCGACCTGGCAGTATGCTCGGTGTTTTTCAGATCCAGCCGGGCCTTTTCAACCGTAGCACTGGCCTCAGTAATGGATTGGCTTTTCTTGGTACCAGGGATCCACGGATCCAGGGGAATGGAGAGATTCAGGCTTCCACTGAGGGTATCTGAAAAGTCTCCTGACCCGCCCCCGCTTCCCCGCCATTGCGCGGAAAGGCTCAAGGAAGGGGCACGGGCATCCAGGACGGTTCTGGTTTCCTGGTAGTGTAAACGCTCAATTTGCTGACGCATACTCAGAATATCCGGCCGTTTGGCAAGGTAGCGGAGAATCAGGGTTTCCGAATCCGCTTCTAAGGGCTGGATCACGAGGGAGCCTTCCAGAACTACCGGTCTGATTTCCTCGGTCTGGGTATATCCTAAAAGAAAGAGAAAATCCCGCAGGGTGGTATCATAGGCAGTTCTCCCCTTGTACAACTCAAGTTTAGCGGTTTCCACACTGAGCCGGGTTTGCAGATAACTCAGCTCTCCGGTAAGCCCATGCTCAAAGGCAATCCTGCTTTTTTCCTGCTGCTTTTCTGCCAGGTCAAGACTTTCTGCAAGGAAAGCCAGCCGGTTCTGATCTGCCAGCAGGGTATAAAAGGTCTTGGTAACCTGGATTTCCAACTGCTGCCGGGCATTTTCATAATTCAACAACTCGCTCTTGTAGGCCAATGCAATGATTTTCATGGCACTGGGCAGTCCCCCTTGTAAGCTCAGGTTCAGCCCTGCTGAAACACTGTACCCAAGGCCGCTTTTAGCCGCTTGAAAGCCCTGGCCAGTAAACAGCGGGGTACCGTAACTCAGTCCAGCACCGAGGCTTATCGAGGGGAAGAGTTCCGACCATAGATGCTCTGCGGCATACTGAGCCGCGTTCAAGTCTATGGCACTTTTTTGCAGGCTGAAACTTTGTTCCACTGCCGCTTCCACGGCCTGGTCCAGGGAAAGGCTCAGCACGGTTGCGGCTTCTTCTGTTACTCCATGGAAGACAGGACAAAAACCTAAGAAAAATCCCCATAAAAGGGCACCTCTCTGGAACATCATCGGCTCCACCTATTTAATTAAATGTATTACTACTATTTAAAATACCGGCCTTGTTTTATAGTTACAACTGATAAAGAAGAAAATACCGGATTCCCCCGGCCAAGGGCTGCGCGGCCGTAACATACGGCGGTGGCCTGACCCAGCATCATAAGGGAAAAGATTTTCCTCTACGGAGTGAGGCGAAATACCCGCTCAATTTTTTGAAAACTATTGACCTGAAAAATAAAATATGATAAAAAGAAAGCGGAGCTAATAATGCAGGTTTCAATCTTTTCAATCATTTTTACGAGTATCTCAGCAATTATTTCAATCGGTTTACCAATCGGTCTGTTCATGTTCTGTTATAAAAAATCAAACATAAACATTGTTCCCGTACTTATGGGTATTGCAGGATTTATCATTTTCGTATTGCTCTTGGAAAAATCGATACATTCTATTGTTCTTAGCAGATTTGCATTAAGGGAAAGACCCTTTATGTATATCATATATGGTGTTTTTATGGCAGGTATTTTTGAAGAAACGGCCCGTTTCATTTGTTTCAAAATAGTAAAATAGAAACAATAACCGCAAATCTGCAAGGAGAAGCATTAGTAACAACCCCATCGTATTTATTTTTGATTGGCGGAATTGAACGTATGTTTACCATAGGGATACAAATATCGTTATCAATAATAGTTTATTATTCTGTATATGGAAATAAAAAGTTATGGTTATATCCATTAGCAATAGCAGTACATGCGCTTGTTGATATACCTGCGGCGGCAATGCAAGTAGGTATTATAAAAAATGTATATATGGTGGAATTGATTGTGGGTATCAGCGCAGTACTATTACTAATAGCTGCAAAGAAAATACACGAGAGCCTTATCGCGTACTGAAACTCCATTCAGAGCCGCGGAACGTATACGTTCCCGCCTGCTTCCGATTATCGTCCTAAAAGCGCTTAAAATCCTTGTCAAATGCGTTATCCTCAAGCTGGACATGTGTGCCGAAGATCACACTCTGTTTACTGACCCGGTACACAAGGCCTACCTGACAGTCGCAGGGTGTGGCTATTACTTCCTGGTCCGGTATTGTCGCTCTCATCCAGTTGTAACAGGATATTCGCCTCATAGCTACCCACTCCCCTTGGGTTAAGGGTACTAGGTCCATGAAACCGTGCTGATGAGGTTTACTCCTCATGGCTTACGATGCCTTGGCTGGCAGCTATCCGTATGGCATCCGCCCGGTTTATGGCCCCTAATTTGTTATACACACTTCTAATGCCTGCCTTAACCGTGTTGATCGATATGGAGGAGCTATCCGCAATCTCTTCCCTGGTTAATCCCTCAGATAGCCCGATGAGTATTTTCTTCTCCCGCCAGGAGAGGCTTACATGTGCTGAAGCATGTTGCGCCTGGGAAGTGTAGTACTTGGCTACTATCACGAGCTTTTTCGCATAAGCCGATGACTGGTGCATGATCTTTTCCAGCCATGAACGGGGGAGCGGGCACAGGCGGCTCCGTAAGGCCGCACTCGCCAAGGTACGCATATCTTTACCCATCTCGATGAAGAACATGTCCAGCCCATTAGCACGGGACAACCCATAAGCTGCCTCCAAGGCCCTGAAACTCCCCGCGGTTTCTCTCTGATGATACAGACATACCGCTTCCCAGATCTTGAGGTTAATCTGTCCAAACAGGAAGCCTCCCATGTTATGGGTATGTTCCTGGCTTTCCAGAATAGCCAAGACCGCAGGATACCGTTTTTCAGATAACTGGTATTTTATCTTGACCTCAATTTCCAGTCCGTGTAACAGGGTATTCAAATCACTGGCTTCAAAATCATTTCTTAACCACGGAACAAGCCTATGGGTTTGCCCTATCTGGGCATAAAACCAGCCCATGACAATATCATATAAGGTATACCGGTATATATACGCTTTCTCCTTGAGTTGCGCGTTTAATTGGGAGAAAATATGCTCAAGCTTTTCCGGGTTTCCCTGAAACAGACCAATGCGTAAGAGAAAAAAAAGCGCGCGGTGCTCAATCTCATACTGGTGTTTGTCCCGGGCCTTATAGATGGCTTGAGTGGCACTTTGTTCTGCATTGGGTATGCCCCCTTTAAAATACGCTACCTCACACCGGGCAAGATCATCAATGCCATAGGCGCATCCCCCCATGCAATTGGACATATAGGGAACCGCCTGGGTAATGGCCTGGATAAAGTGCTCCAGGTCTTGGGGATCCGCTGTACTGATCCTACAAACCCAGGTGCCGATAGTCGCACTATTTACCGGCCCGGCAGACGCGCTGAACTTACCGGTCAAGAAGCAGTGGTTTGCTTTCTCAAAATACTGCACAAAATCATAGCGATGGGTATCCCTACAGGTGATTAAGCCGTGAAACCCCAGGTTATTGTAGCAGCCGTATAACACATAGCAATTAAATGCAGAGAACGGCCGAGGCTCAAACTGTTCTTTTATGGCGTTCAATTCCGCAAACACCTGCTGAAACTTTCCCAGGTTCAAAAGAAGACGGGTTCGAACCGCATAGGCGTTGGTGTAGCGCTCATAGATATGCGTGGGTGCCCGGTCTAATATTTCCAACAGGAAAGCGGCAATATCATTGGCCATTATTTGGGGAAAGGTGTAGCTTATCTTAATAATATTTTGGTAATCCCCTATCCGTTCATAATAGCTGAGCGCGTCCATGCGGAGTTGGTTTTCCCCGCACCACTGAGCGGCTTTGGCGTAAACCTCTTGTTTCTCCTCCAAAGAAAGCTCATGCTGCTTTTCGCCCAAATATTCCAGAAACAGGTGGTGGATCCGGTAGGCATTTAAATAGGAATCAAAGCGGATAAAGGAACCTATCCGTTCCATTGCCTCGATGAGACCCGTATCGCCGGTCAATGCTGCCAGCAGTTCCCGAGGCCACCGGTCAATGAGGGAGAGCTTAATGAGGTAATGCTGCACGTCAGGGGATAGGGTTCCCCATATTTCATGTTCAATCAGCTTGAAAATATTCAGTTTCATGGAAGACCGGGCATAACCGGCGCCGGTAGGATCGTGTTTTATGGCTAACCCTAAGAGGTTAATGGCAAAGGCCCATCCTTCGGTATCCTGATACATGGCGGACACCATCTCAGGGGACAGGTTAATATGCTGGCTGTGAAAATAATCGTTTATTTCATCTTGACTGAACCGGAGATCCTCTTCGCTTATGGTGACCAACAGTCCCTTGGAAAGGAGGGGTATGGTGTTTATATCAGGCTCAACCCGGGAAATAATAATAGTCGTAATATTGAGATAGGGTATAGTAACCGAACGTTCCACAAAATGCAAAATCCCTTTATCGTGGATATGATGAAAATCATCCAACACAAGGATATATTTCCTGTCCGGGTTCAGCTCTTCGTTAGGAACGGTGAGGTATCTATCGAATTGCCGTTCAGTCTCTGGGAAACCAATCTCCGCTAATCGGGCGGCAAAGTGCTTATTAGACAAAGAAATAGCCCGGATAAAATTTTCCCAAAACCTGGCTCGTAGGTTGTCTGTGTCTGAGAGCTGAAGCCAGATAGTAACCACATTATATTCCTGTAAAAAAGCATACACCGCTTGGGTTTTACCATACCCTGTCCCGGCAACCACGGTAATAAGTGGGCTGTGTATGGCCTTTTCCAATAATTGGCATACCGAGGGCCGCGGCAGATACCCCTGGTTAGCCGGAACAATGGCTACGTTACTATGAAAAAATTGATTGGGCATGGATGCTCCTTATCCCTGGTCTCTATTCCCGGGACAATATGCGATCTCAGGACACCATTCATGCTTTATTAGTTTATGCGTAAGCGGCTTCTGTACTATGAGTATGTTAATAATACTAGGAGTTTGTTATGAATCTCAGCGGGTGTCCTGGTTCTCCAGGGGCTCCCGTGGCAGGATAATGCTGAATACAGACCCTTCTCCTGCATGACTTTCCACTTCTACCCTGCCCTGGTGCATCAGGGCAATATGGCGGACAATGGAAAGCCCCAGACCGGTTCCCCCGGCTTCACGGCTGCGGGCACGGTTAACCCGGTAGAATCGTTCAAATACCCGTTCCAGATGTTCCCCAGGAATACCCATGCCCCTATCCCCTACCTGAATAAACAACGCGGCATCGGTGGTAAACACCCTGGCCCACACAGGGGCTCCTGGAGGGGAATACTTCACGGCATTATCCAGCAGGTTGATCATAGCCTGGATAATAAAAGAACCGTAGACCTGGGCGGTAAGTCCTAAAGGACCATAGGCGCTCAGGCGTATCTCTTTCTTCTTTGCCTGAAGGGAAACCGCCTCAAATGCTTCCTCAAGCAGAGAACCTATATCCAGTTCCTCCATACCAGGCCGGGGGATCCGCTCATCCTCAAGTCGCACCAAGGTCAAAAGGTCGTTGATAAGGTTCTCCATACCCTGGGCGTTTTTTGCCATGATTCCAAGGCCGTGGCGAATCTCCACAGGATCATCCAGGGGAGTGTCCAGCAGGTTTTCAGAAAAGCCTTTCACCAACTGAATAGGGGTACGCAGTTCGTGAGAAACATTGGCCACAAAATCCGTGCGTACCTGCTCAAGTTTGACCAGCCGGGTAATATCGCTCATCACCATGACCACTCCCTCTGGGCGTATCTGGTCCTGATCCGCGATGAGGGGCGCGGCAAAAACCCGAAAGTGCTGGGCACCGGCTGCACCGTGCAGGGTGATGTGCAGTTCCTCTGCGGTCTTGCGGATCAGAACCTGTTGAGCCGTGGCCTCAAGTTCAGTGGAATGGGTTGCGGCCAGCAGAGAAATGGGACCGGTGATTTCCCCCAGAGCAAACACCCCACGAGCCTTGGGATTTACCAGGTGGAGCATGAGCTTGGTATCCATAGCCAGGACCGCTTCGTTCATGCCATTCAGAATGGTTTCAAGGCGCCGGCCTTCTGCCTGGGCCTGGCTTATCCGGGAGGACAATTCCGCGGCCATGCCACATAATGCCCTTTCCAGCAGGCTCCATTCCTTGATGTCCTGAGCAGAGCTACGTACAGCCAAACCATGAGGATTATCCGTAACCGCTTGGGCAACCCCCAGGAGACGGTTCACCGAGCGGGAAAGAGACCGGGAAAAGAGATACACCATGCCCCCGGCGACCAGGGTAACCAGGGCTGCCAGGAACAGGAAGGGCCGGGTAATAGAGGCAATGCGCTGCCAGAAATTCGGGACGTGCTGGGACAAGCGAAACACCCCCCAGATATTCCCGGCTGAGTCGTAAACCGGCAGGGTAACATAGAGGAACGGTACGTCCAGGGAACGGGAATACCGGCGCGCACTTCCTTCCCTGCCTGCCAGGGCTGCCTTGACCTCGGGCCGTTCCTGATGGTTCTCTATGTCCCCGGAAGCATCAAGATGCGAATCCGCCATGACCATTCCATCCTGCCGAATCAAGGTATAACGGTAGGGTGTATCCCCCAAGGAAACCATTCCTGGTCCAGGGTCTTGACCGGGCTTCATAAACAAGGGCAGCAGGATCCGGGCGGTATCCCGCAGATTACGGATGTTCGTTTCATAATACAGGGAATTCATGCAGAGCAGAACCACTCCGGTAAAGACCAGCACAATACTCACCGCGCTTATGAGCAACACCCGAAGGTTTGCGGTGAAGAGGGTTTTCATCGTCCTTGTGTTCCTAAGAAGACACCCCAGGGTCAATCGTGCCTTTAAAGCGATAACCCACGCCCCGGATGGTTTGAATCATGTCCCCGGCTTCTCCCAGCTTTTTCCGCAACGCCAGGATCTGCACATCCACGGAACGGTCGGTTACCGGATAATCAGGCCCCCGGATCGCGGCTATCAGGTGGTTTCGCGAGAATACCCGGTCGGGATGGGCCAGAAAATGCTGCAACAAGGCGAATTCCGTGGCAGAAAGCTCGAGCGGGGTTTCCCCGTAATGGACCTCATGCCGTGCAGCATCCAACCTAAGATTCCCCTGCTGCCATGTGGTTTTTTCCCCCGGGGCTTGCGCGGGTTCCTCAATCCTTCGCAGGGCAGCCCGGATTCGGGCGATAAGTACCTTGGGACTGTAGGGTTTTACTACATAATCATCCGCGCCCAGTTCCAGTCCTGCCACGACATCCGCTTCTTCTCCCCGGGCAGTGGTCATAATAACCGGGATGTTCCTGAAAAGCCCCTCCATTTTGAGTTTTTTCAGGACCCTCAAGCCATCCATACCAGGAAGCATAATATCAAGGATAATGCAGGTTGCAGTTTCCAGTGGAACCGCTCTCAGCAGTTCAAAACCCTGCTCTCCACTTGAAGCCATGAGCAGTTTCCACCCTTCTTTCTGCATAGCAAAAGAGAGCATATCCTGAATATCCCTATCATCTTCAATAATTAAAACAGTTCTTCCCATTTTTTTGTCGTACTTCTCATGCGGCGTACTTTGTGAGTCCGGTGTCCACTGAGGAACGCCCGCGTACTTCGCCGTTGGTATTGGTTATGCGGTAAACTTACCCAAGGCTCCCACAACCGAAAACCCACCGAACAAAACCCCAGCATCACCACCCCACAGTCTATGAAACTACGCATCCCTAGAAACAGGAACGAAGGGACGTACGCCGTATTGTCAAAGTACGACGTACTCACTCGCCCACCGCAGGTGCGTACGCCGCTCTTCAAAATACGCCGCCCTTACTTCGCCCACCGCAGGTGCGCAGGTGTGTTAGGCGCGTTCGGTCAGGTCTTCTTTTTCACGAATTTCAAAGAGTTTTCGGTCTAGTTCTGCTAACTTCATTTGCTGTAAGGCCCATTTGTATTCTACAGGTAGAACTTTGATGAACCGGGGCCTGAAATCAGCCCAGTGCTCAAGGATGGTTTTGGCATAGACTGAACCGGTCCAGTAGATATGTTTCATAATGGTGTCTTTGACAAAGCCCGCGTCTTCTTCGTTGTCAAGGCCGGATAATTCCACCATGCCTTTGTTTAAGAAGAACTCGAAGTTTCCAGCCCGGTCAAGGACGTAGGCAATGCCCCCGGACATACCCGCGGCGAAATTCCTGCCCACCTTGCCAAGAACAATGAGCCTGCCGCCGGTCATGTACTCGGCGCAGTGATCCCCTGCACCTTCTACCACTGCGATGGCCCCGGAATTCCGCACACAGAACCGTTCCCCTGCTACCCCCGCAGCGTAAAGCTCGCCAGAAGTAGCGCCATAGAGTACGGTGTTCCCTACGATGATGTTCTCTTCGGTTTTGAAGGAAGAACCAACAGGAGGCGCCACCACGATCCGGCCACCGGAAAGTCCCTTCCCCAGGTAGTCGTTGGTGTCCCCCGCAAGCCGGAAGGTGATGCCTTTGGCAAGAAAGGCCCCGAAACTCTGACCTGCAGACCCGGAAAAGTCCACGGTTACGAAGTTCTCAGGCAAACCCTGGCCGCCAAAGCGTTTGGATACCTCGTAGGAGAGCATGGCTCCCACTGCCCGGTCGGTGTTACGGATTGGGAATTGCAGGGCCGTGGGGATCTTCTTGTCCAGGGCGGCGAGGCATTGATCGATGAGTTTACGATCAAGTACGTTTTTAATCCGGTGGATCTGATCTTGGACGCAGTGGGTCTCCCTGCCCCCGGGCAGGTCAGCAGGGCCTTCGGCCTTGTAGAGTAGCCGGGAAAGGTCCACGGCTGCGGACTTGGGCTTGCCGCTGGAGCGCTGCTGCAAGAAATCAGGCCTACCGATAAGCTCATCAAAGTGACGGAATCCCAAGGAGGCCATGATTTCCCGGGTTTCTTCCGCGACAAACCGGAAATAGTTGATGAGGTATTCACTCTTACCGGAAAACCGTGCCCGTAGTGCCGGGTCCTGGGTGGCAAGTCCCATAGGACAGGTGTTCTCGTGACACTTCCGCATCATCACACAACCCACACCACTGAGGGTCGCAGTCCCAAAGCCGAACTCTTCAGCCCCCAGCATCCCTGCGATGACCATATCCCTGCCGGTTTTGAGCTGGCCGTCGGTTTGCAGCCGTACCCGACCCCGCAGACCGTTGTGTACCAAAACCTGATGAGTCTCGGCAAGGCCGATTTCCCAGGGCAGCCCAGCGTGGCGTATGCTGCTCTGAGGACTGGCTCCGGTTCCGCCGTCATACCCGGAGATGAGGATGTTGTCCGCATGGGCTTTGGCAACCCCTGCGGCCACCGTACCCACCCCGCTTTCAGATACGAGCTTCACACTGATCCGGGCCATAGGGTTGGCATTTTTAAGGTCAAAGATAAGTTCTGCCAAATCTTCTATAGAATAGATGTCGTGATGAGGCGGGGGACTTATGAGGGTAACCCCTGGAGTGGAATACCGGGTTTTAGCGATAAGGGCATCCACCTTATGCCCGGGAAGCTGCCCGCCTTCACCGGGCTTGGCTCCTTGGGCGATCTTGATTTGCAGTTCTTCTGCATTGGCCAAATATTCACTGGTAACCCCGAACCGGCCTGAAGCGACTTGTTTGATGGCACTCCGGGTCCAGGTCCCATCAGCACGAACCGGGAAGCGTTCCGGGTTCTCCCCGCCTTCCCCGGAATTGGATCTGCCCTTGATGGAGTTCATGGCTGTAGCAATGGTCTCGTGGGCTTCCCGGGAGATAGAACCAAAGGACATGGCCCCGGTGGTGAAACGTTTCATGATGGCTTGTACGCTTTCCACTTCTTCCAAGGGAACCGGAGCCGTAGGCCCTCCTGGGACCGTACCCACCGGTGCAAAGTCCAGAAGGCCCCGGATAACATGGGGGTTCTGGTTTAGGGTATTAACAGCCGTAGAAAACTGCTTAAATTTGGCAAAATCCCCGGTACGGACCGCCCACTGCAACAGATGGATGGTTTCAGGGTTCCACGCATGGTTTTCACCGTTTTTGCGCCACCGGTACTGGCCTACGCTAGGGAGAAGGCCGGAAACCGGATCCGATTCGCTTACCCTACCCTCGGTCTTGGCGTAGGCTTCCCGGGCAGCTTGGTACACTGCCACTGCCTCTGCTTCCAATTCCGGGAATCCTGCGCCGCTTATCCGGCTCACCGTACCCTGAAAACATTTAGCAATGACTTTTTCGCCCAGACCCACCGCCTCAAACACCTGGGCGCCCCGGTAGGAACGGAGGGTACTGGTTCCCATTTTGGACATGACTTTGAGCATGGCTTTTTGCAGACCCTTAAGGTACTGTTTCCCTGCATGGGCGAAGTCTCCCACCCGCTTGCCTTCAGGCCCTTGGCAGATAAGCGCGATAGATGCCAGGGCGCCGTAGGGCACGATGAGATCCGCACCATACCCAAAGAGCAGGGCAAAGTGCATGATCTCCCGAGGCTCGGCAGACTCGATGATGATAGAACCGCGCATCCGCAAGCCTTCCCGAATAAGCCCATGATGCACCGCGCCTACCGCCAAAAGAGTTGGCACCGCGCAGCGCCCTGCTTCGGGAACCAGACTCGCCCGATCAGACAAGATCACCAAAGAAACCCCTTCCCGAACCGCCTTAATTGCCTCGGTAACCAGCCTATCCAGGGTAGATTCAAGGGCACTTGCTGCGGGTATACCCGAAGATGCAACGTAAAACGTGGCATCCAAGGTCCGGGCACTAAATAGTTCAGGCTTGAGCGCCTTGAGCCGGGCTAAATCATCCGAGGTAAGGATGGGATTCAGCACCTTGATCCTGCGGCAATGGGCCTCAGTCTCTTCCAAGAGGTTCTCCTGAGGACCTACGAAGCTCGTCAGGGTCATCACCAGGTCTTCCCGGATGGAGTCGATAGGCGGGTTTGTTACTTGCGCGAAGACCTGCTTGAAATACCCGTAGACCCGCTGGCTCTTGTCAGAAAAGACCGCCAAGGGGGTGTCGGTTCCCATGGAACTGGTCGGTTCCTGGCCGGTTTCCATCATGGGGATAAGGAGCCGTTCCCGGTCTTCCCGGGTATAAGCTGCGGCCCATTCCATGAACAGGGTCTGGCCTGGGGACAAAGCCGGGGAAAGCTCCGGCGCTTCGGTTTGCGGTAGGGTGATGATCTGCTTAGTCCAGGCGGAATAGGGTTTTTTCTGGTACACCTCCTGTTTGGCCTCCTCATCAGGGATGATCCGCCCCTCTTTGAGGTCTACAAGGAGCAGTTTTCCGGGGAGAAGCCGTCCCTTATAGACCACTTCAGCAGGATCAAAATCCTGTACACCGGTTTCAGAGGCCATTACGATGAGATCATCCTTGGTAATGGTGTACCGGGAAGGGCGCAGGCCATTCCGATCCAGGGTACCTCCCACATACCGGCCATCGCAGAATACCAGGGAGGCAGGGCCATCCCAAGGCTCCATCATACAGGCATGGTATGCATAAAAATCCTTGAGACCCTGGGGAATGGGGTTCTTGTCGTTCCAAGATTCAGGGATCAGCATCATCAGGGCATGGGGAAGGCTCCGGCCTGACATGACGAGCAGTTCAAGCACATTGTCGAAACTCGCGGAGTCGCTCTTGTCCGGTTCAATCACCGGCAGCAGATCCTGAAGGTCCGGGCCAAACCGGGGATGAGCAAAGAGGACTTGGCGTGCCTGCATCCAGAAACGGTTTCCTTTAACCGTGTTAATTTCGCCGTTATGGGCCACTAAGCGGAAGGGCTGAGCCAGGGGCCAGTTGGGGAAGGTATTGGTAGAAAACCGGGAATGAACCAGGGCTACCGCACTCTTCAGGGCTGCATCTTGGAGTTCAGGGTAATAGGTTTTAAGCTGGGTAGGCATGAGCATACCCTTATACACGATGATCCGGGAAGAAAGGGAGGGGAAGTACACCCTGTATGGCTGTGCAGCGAGGGCCTTCTCCAGTTTTTTCCGAAAGAGATAGAGCTTGCATTCAAGGTCAGTAAGCCCTTCCCCTGGAACCAGGGCTTGCGTTTCCGCATCCTGAGGTATAAGCACGAGCTGCTTCACCACCGGCTCTACGGATCGGGCAATTGCACCTGCGGCATCTCCGGTACGAGGGACGTCCCGCCACAAGGGGGTCTTAAACCCGGTATGATCCGCGAGTTCCGCTATGAGGTCCAGGATCCGGGAGCGGTGTTCTGTTGCGGCAGCATGGGTTTCAGGTCCGGGAAGAAAGGCCAAACCGGTCCCGTAGGTTCCAGCAGGAGGAAGACCGGGGATCACCTTTTTATAGTAATCATGGGGGATCTGCACGAGGATCCCGGAACCGTCGCCGGTCTTGTTGTCCGCGCTTTCCGCTCCCCGGTGTTCCATCCGTTCTAAGACGGCAAGGCCCCGTTGGACGATACTATGGGAAGCACGCCCCTTAATATCCGCAACGAATCCTATGCCGCAGGAATCATGTTCATCTTCCTGCCGGTATAGGCCCTGATCCAAAAAGTGGGGGCGCTGATCTGCCCCCTCCCCGTATTCACCCATGATTAGCTCCTTTTTATAACAAAGCAATTACCATTTTTACCTAGTATGCCATGATAAAGGGTCTATATGCAATAACCTGTATAAATTTACAGAAATCCACTTCCTCCCGTTCGTCGCGTATATACGCTTAAGAACAGGGTACGGTGCATATACGGGGTCAGAGGTGTACTTTTTGGTACATCCAGGTCGGCTTATGCCTCAGCACCTGTCAACTCATGTAGCACCAGGGTATGAATAATTTTCGTGGGTGTCGTATGCCCCGCCTCCGCCTTGACGCGGAGCCACTCGGCGGAAAAATCGTCCACAACCACCATACGCACCGGGTGGCGGGACTTGGCGGGGTCAACATCGGGCGGATTGCGCGTAATTTCGTCTTCGAGGGTATCGTATGCAGCTTGGGTTAGTCGTGACATGGGTTTCTTGGTGTTAGGTACCTTTTGCGTTTCCTGTAACGGCGTATTCCGTTCTTGATAAGACGAATTGATGCAAAAACAGGGCGGGGCCATGCGCGTCTGTGCACAAGACCCCGCCTGATCTGGTTTCTGGTTGACCAGAACGAGTAAATGCACAAGGTGATCTTCTTACTAAGCGGCAACAACCTCATAGGTTTTGTTGTATTCATCTGCCAAGGCATTTGTATTTTTAAATATAATATGCAGTGCTATGAATGGACCAATAACTATCAACGCCCCTAACAAAAACCACAATAAAACCGTACCACCACCTTCTTTAAAAGTAAGGTTGTACCGTTTGGCATT
>JAISGE010000135.1 GCA_031263265.1 Treponema sp. | reverse complement strand
CGCCGGGATGAAACCTTTACCCTTATCAATAAGCCTGAAGGCTCTCTTGTTATCCCGGAAAAACCCTTTTGTATCATTGATAAAATGCCTTTTCTAGAAACCGCAGGGTTTACCCGTTTTATTCTGGATCTCTCAGGGCCTCCCCTGAAAAAAGGAGATTACCAAGATCTAATGCGGGGGGTGAAACATTCCGCCCCCCTTCCCCATACAAGCAGGTTCAACTGGAAAAACGGGTTTTACCAAGAAGCCCTAGGGAAGCAGGCTAAAGGTGACTCAGCCTTTTGACGGTCTATGGTTTTAGCACGGTGATGAACATGACGTATAGGGGGGCAGCTCAATTGTTTATTAGACCACACCCCCCCCCCCCCCCCCTGATTATATCCCCTAGCAGCTCATTCATGGTGGTATCAATACATTCCTTCAAGGCAGCCTGCTTGGCCGTAATCAAGGCCGCTATCTGTGCTGCTTCCTGGGTTTCCGTATCCTTCTCCTGCTTGTTCAAGGGGATGAGCAACTCGTAGGCTTCTACATGCAGGGCCTTAGCAAGGTTGACTAAGGTCTTATCACTTATCCATGTCCGGCACCGTTCAATATCAATTACCGAAGACAGGGATATATCCGCATATTGCGCTAATTTGGCCTGAGTAAGCCCTAAGATTCCCCGGGTGTTTTTGATGTTTTGAGAAAGGATGACCCGTAAGTCCAGAGATTCGATCATGTTTAAAAATATAGGGTACTATCCCCAGCCATCAAGTTATGATATTGACATAATATTGTTGTTATGGTATGCTCATACCATGATTAGCATTTTGTTAATCCAGTCAATATTCCACGAGATAGGAGGCGGAATATGAGAAAGAAGGTGTTTTTGACGGGAATGTTCAGCTTATTACTGGCATTCGTCATGCTTGTAAGCGCGTGCAAATCCGACGATGACGACAGTAGCAGTAGCAACAACGGAGGTGGGGGTAACTCTCTGCTGGGAACCTGGGTGAATGATCTGGATGTAGATAATAATCTTAATAGGGCTATGATATTCACTGATTCTGTTATTACAGGTACTACTGCTAAAGTTGCCTATTCCGTGTCCTTAGCGAGTACGGGGGACCATAACGTTACCGGGATGGATACCGTAATTCCTATAGGTGCTAGTGCTCCACAAGGTGCTGGCAACTATGTCGTTGCTAATTTGGCAGCTGATCAGTTCACCCTGAAGGCTTATGCTTCCCCTGTTGCTCCAGCCGTTACCGCTGGAGATGTAGTTTTTAAGCGAGGAACAGGTACAACCGGTAGCGGTTTAAGGGGTATTTGGGTAAGTGATGTAACAAACACCGATAGCGCATTTACAATCCTTGTAATAGGAGGGCTTAGCGGCAAGAAAGTCTGGAGTGCCCATGCGGGAAGTGCAGAAGTAGCAAACTACCAGATCTCCGTAGATGCTGGTACCAATGATCCGGTTATATCATGGAATACCGGTACTAGTATTCCTTATACTTATAATATAATTAGTTCTACTCCTACTTTATCTATCCCACCACCTGGAGGAGGAGGTGGAATAGCTCTTCGGCTGTTCAATAATAGCCCTACATTCTAACTTTTGGCATTTCAGCCACTAAAACAGATAAGAGAAGGTTTCGTTTCTTAGTCTCCTAAGGGACGGAACCTTCTCTTTTACCCCTTCCCCCACTCCCTTTTCCAACATTTTACGGCTAAAGCCGCTTAAAATATGCCTAATCCACAGGAGTTTAGGTCTACGCTCTGGGGTTATAACTCTACGCCTTACATCATAAAGTTAAGTCCCTACGCGTGTCTGTACACAGCCATTACGCCGGAGACAGAGTTTTCCGGCATACCCCTGAAACTTATCGAACAGCGGCATCCCCGGCGGCTCATCAGTACCTGACCAGTGAGTGGCGTTATGGGTTAGAGGAAACCTGGCCAGGAATATACACGGTGAGCGGGGGCCGGTGGGCGGCTGGTACTCAAGTAGCGGGAAAGGCAACAGTCATAATGTTCGTATCATCCGCCAGTTTTCGCGGGTAACTTAACCCGGCCCTGCTGTGGACGCGGGCAGGTTAAGAAAACCAGGCGTATGTCTTGCTTAATAAAAAACTCCGCAATGAGGGTAAACTACGAAAGGAGAATCGTCAGGGAAAACTACGACGTAGGCCACAGCCAGGCAGCGGATACCACCGGGGCGACTTACGACCTCAAGGTATACAACACTGTTTTGGCAGCCATCAAAAAGGATTACAATCTCTTACATCCCCTATTTAAGACCAGGACTATCGGGAGTATGAATCCCAAGCTATACCTCCTGTGTAATCCTTCCGACCAGTAGAGCCTCCAGCGGGTGGTGTCAGGCGGTCCTGTGGGCGCTTCGGGGGTTGCGCAGATCGTATCCACCTTGCCCCTTACCGGGATCATTCCCTACAGCGTGGGTACTGTTTTCCTCAAGTGCCTTACTCAAGTACTGAATGAGGGCGAAAGCACCGGCTGCAGCTTTCGTCTTTGGATTTCGATAGTGGGACGCCCATCAGGCAGATCCTGGAAACTCTTCCGGCACCAGTCCCGGCATATTTTGACTGGAAGTCCGGAAGCTGAGTTTATAGTTAGCTAGAAGGTCTTAGAATCCCCCGCCTGAAGGTGGTAAACAGCTTTAACATGGCATCATCCTCCGATTAAACGAAAAAATAGATACACAATGCCAGGCAATCTGAGAAAAATAGAAAAAGCAATTTCGCTATTTCCTTATCCCACAATAAAATAAGTGCTGGGCCTTCCTGGACTTGAACCAGGGACCTACGGATTATGAGTCCGCAGCTCTAACCAACTGAGCTAAAGGCCCTCATATAGAGAACTAGAATATACTTTATATGCATATAAAAGTCAAGTGCCTGCATTACCCTATCAGCAATGTAACATTACAAAAATAGATTTTTTAGCATGTTTTTTGATAAATCATTGTATTATAAAGAATTATCGATTTGTAATGTTAAATTGCTGGACTTTGCGCTATTTCCCTTGACAAAATACCATAGACTAAACTTGCTAAAGAACCTGAATTTCCCGAAAATGACCCGTTTTTCGCCTGTTTCCCTGAATCTTCATAAGATTGTTAGTATGATTCGATTCGTATTATAGACATATCCGCATCATACGAAGTATACTCGTCCTATAAGGAGCATATATGCTTGAAGAACAAATAAAAACTGCCCTTAATAAGGTTCGGCCCTCCCTCCAAGCGGACGGCGGGGATGTAGAATTTGTTTCCGTGGCCGATGACGGCACGGTATCATTAAAATTGACCGGCGCATGCGGCGGGTGCCCTATGGCTCAGATGACCTTGAAGATGGGAATTGAAAACCACCTCAAGAAAGAGATTCCTCAGGTTACCTCGGTTATTGGAGTTTAAGCCCTTTCGTTGTTATGCATTCACCCCTGAACAGATTCTTACCGGTAAGCCGCGAGGATATGGAGGATCGAGGCTGGGAATGGTGCGATTTCATTTTTGTTTCAGGGGATGCCTATGTGGATCATCCTGCTTTTGCGGCTGCCTTGGTATCCCGGGTTTTGGAAGCTGCGGGTTACCAGGTAGGTATTATCCCCCAACCTGACTGGAGAAATACCGCTTCGTATAGGTCCTTAGGCAGACCTCGGCTGGGTTTTCTCGTGGGTGCAGGAAATATGGATTCTATGGTGGCCCATTACACTGCCGCAAAAAAGCCCCGCTCTGAAGATGCCTATTCCCCTGGAGGCAAGGCGGGGTTCCGGCCCGACCGGGCCATACTCACCTATGTAGCCGGGATTCGTTCGGTTTATAAAAATATCCCGGTCATCATTGGCGGTATTGAAGCAAGTCTTCGCCGCTTTGCCCATTATGATTACTGGTCTGACCAGGTGCGGCGTTCCATGCTCCTGGATTCTAAGGCGGACATTTTGGTCTACGGTATGGGAGAGCGGTCCATCCAGGAAATTGCCCAACGGCTCAATGCCGGTGAACCTATCGGATCCATCCGAGATGTGCGGGGAACCTGTGTCCGTTCATCCCAGGGCATTCCTCCCGGGATCCGGCTCCCGGATTATGAGGCAATTAAAGGAAAAGATCCTGATTCCTGCAAAAAATACGCAGAACACTTCATGGCACAGCGCTTACAAGCGGATCCCGTGAGCGCTCAGGTGTTGGTGGAACGAAGCGATGGGGATCGCTGGGTTATCCAGAATCCTCCTGCCTTTCCCCTCACCCAAGAGGAATTCGATAGGGTCTACGAACTTCCCTATACCCGGCGTTCCCATCCCCGGTATGATGCTGCCGGGGGCATTCCTGCGGTGAAGGAAGTCGCCTTTTCCCTGGTTGCAAGCCGCGGTTGTTTCGGGGGCTGCTCCTTTTGTGCGATCACCTTTCATCAAGGCAGGGCCATTACCGGTAGAAGCCAGGAGAGCCTCCTCAATGAGGCGAAAACCCTAACCCAGTTAGAAGGCTTCAAGGGGTATATCCATGATGTAGGCGGCCCCACGGCAAATTTTTACCGTCCTCCTTGTACCCGTCAGGCCAAAGGGGGGTTCTGCCCGGATCGGGAATGTCTGCACCCTGCGCCGTGTCCCCGGCTTAAGGCGGATCACCATGCGTACCTTGAAACCCTCCGGGCACTCAGAAACACCGGAATGGGCATACGGAAGATCTTTATCCGTTCCGGAATCCGCTTTGATTACCTGGGCTTGGATACTCGATACGGGCAGGAGTTTCTAAAAACCCTCTGCCGCTGGCATGTGAGCGGCCAGCTCAAGGTTGCCCCGGAACATGTTTCTCCCCGGGTTCTTGCGGCTATGGGTAAGGGCGATCATGGAGTCTATCAGAAGTTCGTGCAGGATTATACTGAAACAAACCGCGCGCTTGGATGCAAACAGTACCTCATCCCTTATTTCATTTCAGGCCACCCAGGATCAACCCTTGAGGATGGGGTGGAACTAGCATTGTATCTCAAGAAAAGCCGCTTTATCCCGGATCAGATCCAGGATTTTTATCCTACTCCTGGAACCCTTTCAACGGTGATGTACCGGACCGGCCTGGATCCCCGAACCATGGAACCTATCCCGGTGCCAAGGGAACGGGAAAAACGGCTTCAGCGGGCGCTGGTACACTTCAACAGGCCAGAACACCGCGCTTTGGTGGGGGAAGCACTCCGTTTGGCTCATCGGGAAGATCTGATGCAGCCGGGGCCTTATCGGCTCTTCTGAAGCAGTCTTGAAGGGGACTAAAAAAACCGTAACCGGGAGGAGGAGAACCGGTTACGGCGACAAAGAAAACAACTTCTATTTATGCTACTTTACTATGGATAACACGATATAGCACTAATAGTTACAAGAGCAGCTATGGTTTTTCCGAGACCCTACCCGGGCCGATTCCAGGGAGGCTATGTGGGTTGTACCCCGCGGACTTTTCTCCCCCGTATTCTGAGCATTTCAAATCCATCTTGACAGGAATCAGCCTTTTATTGTATGCTATTACGAATTTTGGTAACGTTGAAAGATGGTAAGGGGTGGAGTGATGTATTGGATATGGTGGATAATCCTCCCTCTTGCCGGGTTAACCTTAGGCTGGACTATTAGATGGCTATACGCCAGATTCCAATTAACCACGTCGGAGCAGCAAGCCGAACGTATTAAACAGGATGCGATAAAAGAAGCTGAAGCCAAAAAGAAGGAAATCCTTCTTGAAGCAAAAGAACAAGTTATTCGTGAAAAAAACCAGCAGGAGAGGGAGACTCGGGAACGCAGGGCTGAACTGCAACGATACGAACGGCGTGTCGTGCAAAAAGAAGAGACCATGGATAAAAAGACGAATCAGCTAGAACGGGTAGAACAGGGACTGGTTGAAAAAGAAAAGAAAATCCGGGAACGAGAAGGGGCTTTAGAGAAGGAAGAAGAACGGTATCGGGAAGAATTGAAGCGTATTTCTGGGTTAAGCGTCGAAGCTGCAAAGGCGCTTATCATCCAGAACTTGGAGAATGAGGCACGGCATGATGCCCAGGGCTTGATCAATAAGATTGAACAGGATGCAACGGCTCAGGCGGAGAAAAAGGCCCGCAATATTTTAGTTGCCACCATTCAGCGTTTATCTACAGAGGTAACCGGGGAAGTAACCGTGGCAACCGTTACCTTACCCAATGACGAGATGAAAGGCCGCATCATAGGCCGGGAGGGCCGGAATATCCGTACCCTCGAGACCCTTACCGGGGTGGATATTATCATTGACGATACCCCGGAAGCGGTGGTTATTTCCTGTTTTGATCCGGTACGCCGGGAAATTGCTAAGGTTGCCCTGGAGCGGCTTATCATTGACGGCAGGATCCATCCTGCCCGTATCGAAGAAATAGTAAACAAGGTTACTAAGGATATTTCTCAGAAGATTTTTGAAGAGGGCGAGAAGGTTCTCTTTGATCTGGGAGTCCATAATATCAAGCCCGATACGATCCGTGCCTTGGGACGGCTCTATTTCCGCACCAGCTATGGGCAAAATGTGCTTTACCATTCCAAGGAAGTGGCGATTCTTGCGGGAATTCTTGCATCAGAGATCGGCGCCAACCGGGAACTGACCAAGCGCGCGGCCCTGCTGCACGACATCGGCAAAGGGGTGGAATCGGATTCGGATTTAAACCATGCGGAGCTTGGCATGGACATGGCCCGAAAGATGGGAGAGGATCCCCGGGTCATCAATGCCATCGGGAGTCATCACAACGACGTGGAGCCTTCCTGTATTGAATCCGTACTGGTTCAGATCGCGGACGCGATTTCCGCGTCCCGGCCTGGTGCTCGGCGGGAAACCCTGGACAACTACATCAAACGGCTGGAAAACCTGGAAAATATTGCCGCAGGATTTGCCGGGGT
>JAISGE010000187.1 GCA_031263265.1 Treponema sp. | reverse complement strand
GAAAGAGGTTGTGGTCTACGGGTTTGAGTTCCCAGCAGACGGCGCCATTCCCTTGTTCCCGCCGGATATTGCGGAACACCTTTATGGCCTGTATCACTAAACGTCTTTGAAATCATGGAGGGGATCACCGGCTTTTACGCCAGTGATCCTGTGTCTGTGCAGTATGGTAATCTCCCCCTTGTGCGGGGGAGATTTTTCTGTTTCCTCTGCCGGGGGTTCCTTGCTGGTAAGCCCTGGGGGCATGTCGGCTTACGGGCTGGGCAGCCTTGCCTATACTGGGGAAACCGGGCTGTACCTTAAAGCGGATGCAGGAGAGGTCTTCCTCAAGCTGCCCGAAGTTCATGGCGATATAGCCGCGGCAACCGTGCGGTTTGGGCTTCACACCCAAAACTTCGGCGCGGCTTTTACGGTTGGGGGCTTCAGCCATTCGGCTTTCACGGCTGATCTTGGAAAGGCGGCCTTCAACAGCGAGCACGGTTCAGGCGCATTGTTCGATACAGCCCTGTCCTTTCGTATCCGGGGATTAACCCTGGAGCCCTCCGCTTCCTATGCTACCGCATCTTGGGGAACAGGTGATTTCTATTGGTTTTTCGGCAAGCCCAACCTGCCCGCTTTGTGGCGGCTGGGTTTAACCGGCGCTTATGACGCACACAGTCTGGGGTTCAGTCTTTTTTCCCTTGACCCGGACATTCTGGATAATGAGGGGCTGGGGCTTTTCAACGGTGCGTCCAGGGGCGCGGTCCTGTATTACCGGTTTTCCGGGAAAAACCGGCATTTCCCCGTGAAAGGCACCCTGGGGTATTGCTACGCCGCCGGGGAGATGGAAGGGGGGCTTACGGCGTCCAATCAGGGGTATTCTGTTTTCCCGTACCGGTTTTATAACCTGGATGCGTCTTTTTCAGCCCACGCGGGTTTTGCCCTAATGAGCCTGGAATACCGCTTTTCAATTATTCGGATTAATGCGGCCCTTGGAGCGATCCATGTTTTTCAAGGAGCAGGTTCCGCGGATATCCACTACCGGGAGAAAAGCCTCTTCGGCGGCAACGAAAAAACCACCCCGCTGTCGAAAGATCTGGGGGGCTTGGGAGCAGCATTTGTGTCGCTTGACCTTGGAATACCTTCCCTGCGGCTGGGGCCCAAAACCAGCCTTTCTCTTGGCATAAAAAAGACCCTTGCCATGCCCTGGGGTTACCAGCATATCTTTTCAACAGACGAAAGCGGGCCACAAGATACCCGTTCAGGCGGAGGCCCTGACCCGGACCTTATAAGGACCATACTCCTTTCAGGACTTTCGCTCTACGCCTCCCTTGCTATCCGTTAACCCAAGCATCCCCAATGACCTTGACAGTAGGATACTATCATTGTTAATAATTAAACTGAGGAAAAAAGGAGAGAATATGAATATAGTGCTTGTTTTGGGTGTAGCCGTGGCATCAGCCGCTGTTTCTGCGGCAGGGCTTATGCTGTTCTATAAACGTAAAGGGAACTCCTTAGCGAAAACCATTGAGGCGATTGAGCCGCTTTTCAAGGATCAAGATAATCTAGCCTTTAGGGCGCCTGAGCTGGACAATGACCCTATGAACCATCTGGGGGAACGGATAAACGCGTTTATCGCCGCGCTGGATCAGGTCGTGTCTTTCATTCAGTCGCGGGTGAAGTACACCGAAGAAAATGCGGAAAGACTGTATACCCTGATTGATGAAGCCCATTCCCATGTTAAAGCCCTTACCTCGTTAATCACCATACATGAGCAGATCCCGGTACAAGCCGCTAATATAGGGCAGGTGGCAAAGGCTTTACAAGCCATCCACGCCTCCCAGAATAAAGCCATTACGAGCCAAATGAGCCAGGTAAACGCCAGCACCTCTCTTTTTGAGGCAGGTATAGGGAACATTGACCGGATTATCAAGGAGAATTTGGAGGGCTATGAGGCCCTCAACAAACATGCCGGGGTGGGAAAAGATGAAATGCTCAAACTCCAAGACATGATGAATACCCTTACCGCTAAAATTACCGTTGTGTTTGATGCAAACAAGGTTATTAATGTCATTGCCAGTCAAACGAATCTCCTGGCTATGAATGCGGCTATTGAAGCGGCTCACGCGGGGGCTTCGGGACAGGGCTTTGCGGTAGTAGCTGATGAGATCCGCAATCTGGCGGAAAGTTCGAATAAGCAATCTCGCATTATCACCGAAAGCATGAAAAGCCTCAAGGAATCCATGGGAAACGCGGAGCATACCTCAAAAAACACCAGTGCATCCTTTGATAATATTTTTAGGGCAATCCAAAACATGGATATGAATCAACACGAACTGGTAAAAGCCATCACCTCCCAGACCAAGAATATGGAAGGCTTGGTAAACCAATTCACCAACATACAACAGAGCACCAAGGAACTCCATGATGGTTCGGGAAGCATTCTTACGCAAAGCGTAGCGATTCAGACCGAAGTGGAAAAGCTTGCCTTGATTACCCATGAGGTCAAACAAGCTGCATTGTCCTCAAATCCAGAGCTTGCGGTGCGACTCATGGACGAAGCACTTGATAAGATAAAGCTTAATCTGGTGAGCGTGAATGAAATTAAACACGAGGTCTCGATATTCAAGGTTTCAAAACAGCCTCCGGTTACCAACAAGAACAGCATGAAAGGTACAATCGTGCTTTGTATAGCCGAATTGGTAAAGAAAGCAGGAAAGGGCGAGCAGACCTGGCGCGAAATTTTGAAGCGCTCTAATCTACCTGAAAATCTCCAGCTTACCAGTATTTCCGATGTGGATGACCAGGTGATACAGCGGGTGCTTAAAAATATCGGCGAAGTATTACACCTTTCTCCCCAGGAAATAATCGACGCCTTTGGTGATTATTGGGTCAATGAGTATGCCCCCAAATATTACAAAGCCTACTATTACGGCATCAACAGTGCCAAGGCGCTTATTATGGGGGTTGATAAAATTCATGAGCAGGTAACCAAGATCATCCCCAATGCCCATCCGCCTCGGTTTGATGTGGAGGAACTTAACGAAAAGACCCTTAAAGTTCATTACAAATCGCACCGGAAAATGATAGATTTCTATATCGGCTTGGTTAAAGGGGTGGGTAAATTTTTCAAGACTCCTGTGCAAGTCAAGAAGCTGTCTGAAGAATACGTGGAGATAACCTTTACGTAACTTACGTTTATAGGCATTGTGCCTAAAATTTATTGACAAAACATGTAAAATAATTTATGCTGGAAATAATATTTTTGGGGGTAAATATGGCTTTTTTGGTTTCTCCGTTTGTTGATAAACATTATGATCAAAAATATACCGTAGAAGATTTAATTAAAAAGTATAATTCAAAAAAAAGGTTGCATTATACATTTTTCTGGCAGACAGATAAAATTACTTTATCAATAGGATGTTTTAGTCAATGGCAGAAATCATATTTCGTTGTAGACAATAATCATTATAATTGCGCTGAACAATATATGATGGGACAGAAAGCATTAATTTTTAATGATTTTGAAACATTTGAAAAAATATTATCGGCAAATCATCCTAAACAAATAAAATCACTTGGAAGGGAAGTAAAAAATTTTAACTCAACAGTTTGGGACAATGTAAAATATTCTATTGTATTAAATGGTAATTTTTATAAATTTACTCAAAATGACGAAATGTTAAAAATATTAATTTCAACTGGAGATAAAATAATAGTTGAGGCCAGTCCTTTAGATAAAATATGGGGTGTAGGTTTATCGGAAGATAATAACATTATAGAAAATCCAATTTATTGGAAAGGAAAAAATCTTTTAGGATTTGCATTAATGGAAGTAAGAGACGAATTAAAAAAAATATATGAAGGTGATCCACCACACTTGGTAAACTTTTAAAGGTTACCTCGTATTAGACACTTGCATGTACTTTTTGATTTTTTCTATACAGATAGGTGGTCTATCCCGGCAGGGTGATTGAGGTAAGCAAACGGTTTAAGGCATACCAAGGGTCTTCACGCCGTTCTATCCGTATAGAGAGTTCGTAGTTTTTCTCAGAGATGATCCGTATCGGCTTTCCTATACAGTCCTGAAGTATCTGGGAACCAATATCGGGGAAGAACTGGGGCTTTCGGGGGATAAAGAAGTAATGGGTACCATCAAAGTACACCCGGGCAATATGCGGAGGTACGGGTACAAGGAATATAAGAAAATCCGATTTACCCCCGCCCAGGCTTAAAGAATACCCTGCTTTAAGGATATGCTGGTTTCGTCTGCCTAAGGTGGTGCTCTGATCCTTGACAAACAAGGATAGCATCGGCGGCCCCTCGAAGCCGGGAGATTCCGTACCATGGGCAAGCATCCGGTTAGGTGTGTTCTGGAGCTGTCTTGAAACCAGAAAAACAATGATGAGGATAATCAGCGCCGCAAGAACCCCGAACCCGGTATTAACAAAGATAAGCAGGGGCCGTACTCTTGTTGAAGCTGGTCCATCCTGTTTCTCAGGCTGTTCCTCATGGGCCGCTGTCTCCAATGGTTCCCTGAGATCTGGAGGGAGCGGTTCCTCGGTAAGAGAAAGGCTTTCCGCTTCTCCGGTCCCAGGATCCACCGGGAAATCTTCCACAGGCAAGGCAGATTCAGGAACAGGGTCTATGAAAGGCTCAGGTTCCAAAACAAGGATCGGCATTTGGAGCGCGGATGCAGGCGGTGGCGGAGAAACCAAGGGGCTTACCGGAACCGGGTTTTGGGGGACTGTTGTTTGGGGTGCCAGTACCGGGGCTGAGGTCTGAGGCACCAGGGTGGGGACGGACTGCACAAGTGGGGCAGCCGGGCGAGGGCTGCGGTTCAGGCCCTCTGGAACCTTGAGGAACTCAAACCGGATCCCTCTCCGGCTCAAACGGCTCTGCATATCCGTGATGAGCTTCTGGAAACCAGAACCATCTATAGCAGGAGAGCCAGGGGGCGGATTATGATCCCCATCGGAGATTAACAGCAGGTTCTTTGGTCTCCGCCCTGGGATGGACGAAATATACCCTTCAGTATAGGCAAGGGCTCCTGCAATATCAGAATAGGTATTCAAGGGGTAGAGGAGCAGCATCCGGCCGATGATGACCTCTAGATCTCCCTGTCCTTCAATACGCCGGGAAATTTCCAACTGGGCCTTATCTGAAAAAGAGATGAGATGAAACGTATCTCCTAAAACTAAAAATTCCTTGAGCAAAGGTCCGGTTATATAGGTACTGACTTCCTGGTAAAACCCGCTCATACTTGATGAAATATCCAGCACTACTACCATATCCATAGGCTCCCGGCGACTTCCACCGGAAGGGCCCGTCTGACCGAATAACAAGAAACTCATGTATAAGGATAATATGAGAACAAATACCTTTTTCTTCATAAGATATAGTGCTACCTGTTTAGTGCCTATGGGTACATGCGGTACTAACCTCAACTCGTTATAGTCTAGTATCGGCTTCTTTCAAACATACCCTTTGAGGGTATCCCTTTGAAAGATCCGCCTAGAGTTAAAAAGGTACCACGGCAATTGATTCTACCCTATATGAAACTTTCTCATCATGTATGGAAAAATCAAACTGTTCTCCCGGGGATTTATTTAAAAGGGTCCCGCCAAAGGGGGAAAGATAGGAAATAACCTTGTTTTCCGGGTCTGATTCCCATGGCCCCAGTATGGTGTACTCCTCTTTTTTATCGCCGTTTATCAAGGTAACCTTGGTACCAAAGGATACTCGGTTCGGATTGATCGTACTCGGATCAAAGAGCTGCGCCCGTTCAATTTCATCCTTGAGTTTTGCCACCGTTGCATTAAGAAGCTCCTGTTTTTCCTTGGCCGCCTTATACTCCGCATTCTCCCGAAGATCCCCCAAGGACAGGGCAAAGGCGATTTCCTTGGAATTGGCCGGAACCTCCACATCCATGATATGGGCCAACTGTCGCTGTTTTTCTTCATACATCGCCGACGTAACCATAAGGCCACGGGTAACCACCGTCTTTTCCACATCCCCGAAGAATTTAAAGGTCGGATATCTATCCAGAATACGGCTCCGTAATTTGAACTTATCCGTGGGATCCAGATCCTTCACATCATTAATGAAGGAGTAGAGCCTGATGATGGTATCCGTATCCGCAGTGTCGATAAAGGCATTCAGCAGCCCTTCCTTAAACAAGAGGGTATACACCTGCTTGTTGATCTTCCGGTTTTCTGAGGTATCCCGGTGATTTTCTATGTCCCGATAGGTAATATCCAAGACATGGATAAGGGTGATAAGCTGTTTTTCTTCGGAAATACCCGCTTTTTTGAACCAATTGGTTTCCTTGCTGTTCTTGAAGAGCCAGACCACGGCTTCCTTATAGTCCCGGTAGTTTTCAAAACAATTCATCGTCATAGCTATAAGCTTGGCTTCATATCCCTCTTTGTCCAGGTTCACGATGATGGAATTGGACAAGGCATAGGGGAACAAGTGGATGTACTCATTCACCCATTGGGGCACGAAGAGCTTGATATGATGCAGGAAGGCATCTTTTAATTTCGTATCCTTTAAGTTCGAAAACAACGCGGGTATATCCTCAATGGCGTTAAAAATATCCAGGAAATTTAAGGACAAGACCGTCCCTAGATGGGGATACTGGCCTATCAGATCCTTTACCAAGAGGTAGGAAGCCAGAACCTGTTCATTCACTTGACTGGGAGACCGGAGATACCCGACAAAATAGGCGAACATTTCAGTAAAATATTCTGAATCCAGTTCTGCATTTTTTTGTGCCGCATAATTCCTGAGGGTCTCCACCCGATCAAAGAAATTCCGTTCCGCCTTAAACTCGTTAAAGAGTTTTTCCTCAATGCTGATGGGCCGTTCCCTGACCGTATAGACATCAATGTTTTCAGGGCTGACGCCAAAAGAAGGGTCTGTTTTGAGAATCTCTCGGGCCTTGGCGCTCCAGTTGGTCCATTCTCCCAAGGAAAGTACCGATGGCACCAGTTCCGCTTTAATCCGTTTAATATCACAGGCATTATCGAAGCTCTTGATCACGGTTTTGAGCGCCCAGGCAAAGTCGTTTTTGATCCGCTCGTGGAGTTTTTCCTTTTTCTGCGTGGCCTTTAAGACCCAGATATGATTCTTCGACAAGGTTTGCAGGGCATTAATCGCCATTTTAAGGGACATACCATGTTCCCGCTTCTTGGCAAAATCAATGACGATCTCGTCCCCCTTTACACTGGCGATGCGGCCTACCCCCCAGGTCCGATGATAGACGAAGTTGCCCTTATCAAAGGCAATATGTTTCTCAAAGTCCGTGATGGCTTCATGAACATTGCGCCAATGCTGGGAAAGATTAGAGATCCGGATGTATTCTTCCAACTGACTATGCTGGGCGTATTTTTTTCTGAAACAATCGACGATCTCTTTCCGTGCCTGGTTATCCCGTTCATCGTATTGCAGGATCAGCTTTAAGAGGCTTATCGCCGTGTTGATATCACCCCGTTTCTTACAGGAGGTATACACATCCTGCAGGAGAAGCACTGCCTTATCCTCGCTGATGTTTCGGGCGATCTTCTTCTCCACATGGAGGAAGAAATCAATATCTTCCGGGCAATACCCCAGGAGTTTCTCCCAGATCTCCTTGACATTGGTAAAGAGCTGCTTATTAATGTACCGGTGCAGGGCTTTTTTATAGTAATCCACCGCATTTTCGGTATTTCCCTGGGCTTCAAAATATTCCCCCAGGGCTTTGGCGATATCCGCTTCTTCCAGATCCACCTTGACGAGCCGTTCCCAGATACCGTAAATAGCCTCTTCCTGGTTTTCATTTTTATAACAATCTACCAGGGTGCGGAGTGCGAACTTGGATTCGCCGTAATCCAAGATCCGTTCACAGAGGTACCGCACAATGCTCCATTTATGGTTGTCCACAAAAATGGTTACGAGGTTGATCAAGGCGGCATCATCAATGATCTGCCGGGAGAGGGCAACCATACCCGAAAGATAAAGGGCGATAATACTGTTCTTGGTATGAACTAGATGTTCATCACAGTTCTTCTTAAGGTCATCATATCCCCGTGCTTCCTGCGCCTCTTTTAGGATAAGATCCAACTCCTTGAACTGGCCGGTAGAATAATTACTGAGGGTGGCCCTGGTCCACTTTTCCCCATTCAGCATTTCCTGTACGTTTTTAAGGAGAGCTTCAGACATTACATAACTCCTCGCCCTAGGGGCACTACAATCAAGCCTGGAGCAGTATCTGCTCCACTTATAATCATACTTTTATAAATAAAAAATTGACCATTCCTTCCATAGGCCCCTAATTCCGATACCGTTCATATATCCCTGGATCAATGACTTTAATTTTGAGCATGGTCTCTTCAATCACACTGGTATCTTCCCGAACATGCTCATAGTGATCGATTAGCCAGAAATACCGGTTAATAAGTCGAGGCTTAAGGAGTATCGTGGTATCCTGCGGGTTGCGCAGTTCATTTTCTAAGGAAAAAATGGATTGTTTCAATCTACCCAGTTCAACCTGCTTTAACACCCGCTTAACTGAAAATACCCCCAAAAGACATCCATAAATCGGGATCCACTCTGCCAATTCCGCTCCCTCATAGCCCTGCTCCTTTACCCAATCGCGAAGCCGGATGATCATTTCTGATTCCATAGACCGCAGATCAATACCCTGGGGATCCAGAAAAAAGGCCTCCCGGAACAGCACCTTGGCTGCCCGCGTTTCGTTCAGGAGTGCGTTGACATCCGCAAGTTCTGAAAGGGTTTCTCCATCCTCCCGTTTAAACCGGGCCGCCTGTTCCAGGTACTTAATCGCCAGATCGTAGTTACCAACCCCTTTATAACAGCGGCCTACCTGCAAAAGGAGTCCTGGATCATGCTGATTTATCCCATCTCCCAAGACATTCTGAAAGGATTGCAAGGCCGTGGAAAAAACAAAACGCCGCAGTGCATACTGACAAGGATCATAGGCTTCTCCAATACGATCGAGAAAGACATAGAACGCTTTCCATTGGGAAAGGATAAACCCTCCACGTTCGTAGGGATCGGAAAATTCCGGTAGCCGCTTGATCCGATCAAGCCACCAGTTAAGGCACTTTAACGCGTAGACTACCTCTGGATGCTCAAAATCAATTTTAAGCGCTTCCTCCAATACCCTAAGGGCTGAAGTCGCATCAGAGGCTTTCAGGTTGTCATAGGCTTTCTGAATGAGCCCCTGTACAGATGGTTCCGTATTCATAGTATGAACAATTTCATTGATATCTGTTCGTTCATGTTGTTGTTACTAATACCTTTGAAGGATCCTCGCAGATATTCTTTATTTTATTATAAAACAAACCGAACCTTTGAAATATGACTCTTGTATTATACCATGAGGAATATATTTTACAAGAGCCCCCTTCAAGCTCTCCGGAAGAAGCCTCTCAAGAACTAAATTAAAGAATCCCCAGTTTACAGGCTCTTGATGATCGCTTCTGCGGCAGCCCGGCCATCCGCAATGGCCCGCACCACCAGGCTCGCCCCATGCCGGGAATCCCCTGCAGCCCAAACCTTGGGATTTGAGGTGTGGAAGCTACCCCGCGTTCGGATATTTCCCCGTTCGTCAAGCTCAAGTCCAAAATCCGCCACCAGACCATCCTGTACCACATGGGTAAATCCCATAGCCAACAACACCAGATCCGCGCCTATCTCAAAATCAGAGCCTGGAACCTCTGCCATGACCGGTCTGCCCTGCTGATCCGTCCAGGTAACCTTACCCGCATGGATGGCCTCCACCTTCCCTCCTCGACCAATGAATGCTTTAGTGTTAACCCACCAGAACCGTTCACCCCCTTCCAGGTGGGAGCTTGAGGTTTTAAGCACCCGGGGCCAGAGGGGCCAGGGTTCTTCCAGGGGACGATGTTTTGGAGGTTTGGGCAACACCTCAATTTGGCTTACGCGGAGCGCGCCCTGACGGTTGGCAGTACCCACGCAATCTGAGCCGGTATCCCCTCCGCCTATGACCACCACCCGTTTCCCATAAGCGGTAATGGGTTCAATGCCGTGCGTCTCCCCTGCCAGGGTCCGGTTCTGCAGGGAAAGGTAATCCAGAGCCTGGACAATACCGGTGTTTTCCCGGCCCGGAACCCTGATGTCCCGGGGCTCCCGGGCACCGATGGTGAGGAGCACGAGATCATAGGATACTTCCAGGGTTTTCGCTTCGATAGGCTTGATTCCTTCAGGAACCGTGCCGAAACCATAACGGCCCGATCCCACAGGAGCATTGGTCTTAAAGATGATCCCTTCAGCTTCCATGAGGGTGATACGCCGGTCGATAAAACTCTTATCCAATTTAAAATCAGGAATTCCATAGCGGAGATAGCCTCCGAGCTTTCGATCTGCTTCGTACACCGTAACTGAAAAACCCGCCCGGTTGAGGTAATACGCCGCAGAAAGCCCCGAAGGACCTGCCCCCAAGATGGCCACTTTTTTCCCGTTCCGCTTCCGTGGAGGCCGGGGAATGACCAACCCCAGGGCAAATGCCCGTTCAATGATCGCCAATTCATTCTGCCGGATCGTTACCGGATCATCATTAGCCCCGAGCACACAGGAAGCCTCGCAGAGCGCAGGACATACCCGGCCGGTAAATTCTGGAAAGGGATTACAGTCCTCCAGCAAGGCCCAGGCCCCTGGCCAGTCCCTGCGGTACAAGCGATCCTGCCATTCAGGCATCACATTGGAGACCGGGCACGCCCAATGGCAAAAGGGTACGCCGCAGTCCATGCACCGGGCAGCTTGATCCTGTCGCTCATCATCGGGAAGCCCGACTTCTACCTCGCTGTAATCATTGACCCGTTCCTCCACAGGCCGGTACCCAGAAACCTTTCGCCGTATTTTTAAAAAACCCTTGGGATCCCCCATAGTTTTCTCCTCTGGTATGACCTTACCACCAAGAGCTATGAGGGTCAAGGGATGTTCTTACAAGCACCAGACTTTCCTTGCGGGTTGCATTGCGTCGTCTGTTCCGTAGTTTGCTATCGGTATTGCCTAGAAACAAATCTCAAAATGATGGCGCTGATCCATCTATCTGTTTATCTAGTACAAACAGAACCCCTTCATCCGTAATAGTAACCGTATAAAACGCGATATTGTCCCGTGAACCGTCTTTTCTTATTTCTGGTTCTAAGGTAGAAGTCAAAAGAGGGGGGAACGTTCCATCCGGCTCAATAGCCACATATCCTAACCCATATTCAAGCCTGTTTATATCAAGATTTACCGAATCAACCGCCCATCCTGCATAGTTTTTACCATTTATAACGAGCAAAAATGATAGAATTATAGGTACATTTTGTGGACAGGTTATTGATATTTTTAGGTTGTCTTCCTTTCCCGCGTTAAGCTGTAATGATTTAGTCCATTCTGTATTGAGTATCCCATTGGGGTCTATAAAAACACTGGTAAGTTCAACCCTTTGTTTGTGGGAACTCTCGTTCTTTATGGTAAAATGGGGTTCGAATATAATTATTGAATAATCAATTTCTTCATCAAGAGTTTC
>JAISGE010000182.1 GCA_031263265.1 Treponema sp. | reverse complement strand
ACCCCAGGGCCTTCACCGGCTGTATTGATGCCATGTTCGGCTTGTACCAGGATAAGGGGATCGATGCGGTAGCGGCTATCGAAGCCCGGGGTTTTCTATTTGCCGCTCCGTTTGCGATTCGTATGGGGATTCCCCTTATTTTGATTCGTAAGAAAGGTAAACTGCCGGGCAAAACCATTGCTAAGGCCTATCAGCTTGAATATGGCCAGGCGGAGATTGAAATCCAGCCTGAGGATATTCCCCAGGGTAAACAGGTCCTCCTCATGGACGATCTTATCGCCACAGGCGGAACCCTCAAGGCCGCGTGGGAACTCATCACCGCGGCGGGGGGACTGGTACCTGAAATATTCGGCGTTATCGGGCTTCCCTTCTTGCACTATGACCAAGTATTGGCTCCTATTCCGGTACGGACCTTGCTCACCTACCAATCTGAATGAGCCGGATGTTTAGAAGATGACGAATCTACCTGCTGATACCGAAGCGTTTGATTTTGCCGTGATTGATAGCCAGAGGAGTGAACGAACCGGGTATCCTGAAGTGGTATATTGCGCGGGGAAAACCCTGGAACAATCCGCGCGTATCATCATCCGTATGCGGGAACAAGGAATTCCTGTGTTGGGGACCAAGGTGGACCCGGCATTGGCAGAGCGGATTGCCCAGAGGCTTCCTGATGTGGAATACGATGCCCTGGCCCGGATTATAAGCGTAGGGAGTTTATGCAGCCCTGCCGAACGGCAGGGACTCATTGCGGTGGTGGCTGCAGGTACGTCTGACCTGGGGATTGCCCGTGAAGCAGTACGGACCGCGGAATTTTTCGGCAGTACCGTTACCTTGATTACCGATGTGGGAATTGCAGGGATACACCGCCTCTTTGACCGGCTCCCGGAGATCCGAAAGGCCAACGTCATTATTGCCGTAGCAGGCATGGAAGGCGCGTTAGCCGGAGTTGTGGCCGGTTTAGTTGCGGCGCCGGTCATTGCCTTGCCTACCAGTGTTGGCTATGGGGCTTCTTTTGGTGGGCTTTCCGCGCTGCTGGGGATGCTCAGTTCCTGTGCACCAGGTATTTCCGTGGTGAACATTGATAACGGCTTTGGCGCGGGTTACCAGGCGAATCTGATAAATAAATTGGCCTGCAAACAAGCCAAAACCGCTTACGGTTAATCCTCCACTCCTTAGGGTGTGAAGGATTAACCCAAACTCCCATCCAGTATCAGAACAGATGCCGCTTCAAGGTGTTTGCCACCGCCCCAGGGCCTGCCATGAGTTCTGCAAAGTACTGTTCTACTCGTTCCCCAAGACCTGCTTCGTAGAGATTGACCGCAAAGATCCGCTGGTCTGATAAGATAGGCGCCAAAACCTCATGGAAAGGCCCCGGCTGTCCCAGATGCAAAGCAGCTAAAGACTTGGCCAAAGACTCATACAAGGGATCGGGGCTTACGGTGAAGGCTGCACCGGTATCGTCTACTCCCAAGAGATACCGGATCCAACCGGCCAATACCAGGGGAATGAGCTTGAGATCCTGCACCTTCAGGGTCTTGCTGTTAAGATAGGCCTTGATGGTCTCCCCAAAACGGATGGGGATTTTAAGGGAAGTATCGGTGGCGATCCGCTGAGGGGTATCAGGCATGAAAGGATTGGGAAACCGTACCTGTAATACCTGATCAATAAACGCCTTGGGAGAGAGGATGCCGGGATCCGCCACCACCGGCAGCCCTTCTTTATACCCGATACCTTCTACCAGTTTTACCAGATCGGGGTTCTTCATCTCGTCGCTGATCTTGGTGTACCCCAAAAGACAGCCGAAAACCGCCAGGGCCGTATGCAGGGGATTGAGACAGGTACAGACCTTCATCCGTTCCACCTGGTCAACGGTTTTTTGGTCTGTGAAGAAGACCCCTCCATGTTCCAGTTTTTTCAAGCCAGGAGGTCCTGCGGGAAAGGTATCCTCAATGACCAGGTACTGGGCTTCTTCGGCATTCACAAAAGGAGCCACCCGGGTATGCTTGGAAGTAAGCTGTCCCTCCATATCAATACATCCCGCCTCAAGGAGCATGTTCTTGACCCCTTCATCAGGCCGAGGGGTGATCTTATCGATCATGGTCCAGGGAAAGGAAACCTGCTTGGGATTCCGGATATAGGCAAGAAAACCCGGATCCGCCCGGTCTGTTTCGGTCCATTGCACCGCGAACGCCTCCACCGCCTTAAAGAGTTTATCCCCGTTATGGGAACAGTTGTCCATGCTGACCAGAGCTACCGGCAGCTTTCCCGCTTGATACCGTTCATAACAAAGCCCTGCAAGTCTTCCGATATAGCTGGTAAGTTCTGCACCCGGCCCTTTGAGAAAATCCGCCTTCACCTCAGGGAGCATTTCACCCGCGCGGCTGAGGTCATACCCCTTTTCGGTAATCGTCAGGCTAACCATTTGTAAGGAGGGAGAACGGAAAATCTGTTTGAGTCTGGCAAAATCATCTGGTTTGTCCATACGCAGGGCTTCTGCTATGCTGGCGATGACCCGTTTTTGTATGGTCCCATCGGCTTTCAGGGTTACGGCCATGCTTAGGTTGTCGTAGGGCCGATATGCCAGGTCGATTATCTCCCCGTCGTAACCCGCAGCTACGATGATACCGGTCTTGGCCATCCCCTTATCCAAGAGATCCTGCTGAAGGGCAGCGAGGAAAGCCCGAAATATGTTACCCGCTCCAAAATGTACCCATTCAGGCCCTTTCTTGGTAGCCTCGATCATGGCGCTCCGGTCAAAATGAGGCAGCTCAATGCCGGCTTTTTCCCATGGGGAAGGATTCCCCAATTCGGTGTTGTTTAAACGCATGATAATCCCCTTGTACAAGCGAAAAATGTAATGTATTCCATGATACCATAGAGGGCGCATAAAACCAAGATGAAACTTTATGCGCCTCCTTTACAGAACTCCTTGAACCGGATTATGGTTTAAGCATGAGAAGCCTGGGGTTCAGAAACAGAAAAGGATACATCCTTCTCGGTATGGGGATGCTCGTAGCGGGATTGCTGGGAGGGGTCTTTTGGTTCCGAGCGCCGGTACTGTTCGTTACGGATGCCCCCTTTAATACCCTGTATGGTCTTCGGAGGACCGGGATAAAACGTCTGGAAACCAGCATCAGGATGTTACGGCAGCTTAAGCCGGTGCTCATCGGGGATAATGCAGGCCCGGATATGGTGAGCTTTGCAGTAGAGGAAGCCCATGCTTCCCCTTATGGGGTGTTGTTCCCTTACCGGTATTATGAAGGGGCTGAACGGTATGTAGCTCAATTTCCCCAGGTTCCTGTTTTTATCTTGGGAGGCAGAAATCGGGATCCCGAGGTAGCAGGGGCGATTTTTGTGGGAACCGATGCTCAGTTGGATCTGTACCGGGCAGGGATCTGCGCGGGCATTATGGCCCGACAAAAGACCCAGGAGGATGGGGAAGGGTCGACCCTTCAGGGGGAGGTTCTATTTTTTCAAAGCGAAGGAATTTCCACCGAATATCGAGAAGCCTTTAGTATAGGACTTCGTGAGCAGGGGTTTACAAAAGAGCCGCAATATCTCAATATAAACCAAGATTATGCCGATATACATAATATTTCCTGTGTGGTGATACAAGGACGGGCAAGTTCTTTTCTTGAGCGGAATCTTGAGATACCGGTCATTTTGTTTTCTTGGGTGGATCCTGATCTAACCTCAAGCGCGGTTAAGCTTGTGTTTGATGACTCCCCATGGGCAGTGGTTAAAAAAACGGTAGCCATGATACCGGGGAGGCAGGGAGAGGTTGTTCCTTCGGAATGGGTAATTCCGGGGCAGCGAATAGGTAATAAGGAGGTTTTGGGCCGTTTAAAAAAAGCACTTCCTGGGAGTATGCTTTAATCAAAAAAACTATTGCACAAGTGAATTAAAATAATATATACTTGAAGAGGTTTGACAAAGGTCTTATAAGTAAGTATACTATTATTTGATCTTAAAGTTCCCTACGTTGAAAAGGAGTATAGAATGAAACATGGTAGTTTCAGGGCTATTTGCCTAATTTTTTTGGCATGTATAGCAGTATTATCAGCTTTTGGTGATGAGCAGGCAGTGGCTCTTGAATCCAGGATTTTGGAGACCTTTGATAATAACGAAGAGTCTCTGTATGACTGGAAGGTTGAGGGAAGTAAATTCGCCACGAAAACCGATGAAGATTCATTCCCTAAGGTGACATACGTTGGTACATGGCCTGCAGCACTTTTTGGGGCTAATCCTGATGGGGCAGACCTGAAGAGTCTTGGTATTTGGGGCCGTTTTGATCGTCGAGGGTATAACTGGGTGGATGTGTATCCGGTAGCCACAGGCGATGAAGATGGAGCACCGGTTGAAATTCCTATTCCCGGCCGGGTTCGGTATCTGGATATGTGGGTATGGGGATCTAACCTTAATTACCATATAGAAGCTTATCTGCGGGATTATCAGGGGGTAATTCATGCGGTTGATTTGGGATCTATCGCCTATCAGGGGTGGAAAAATTTGCAGGTTGCGATACCTAGGAATTTCCCTCAGGTCAAACAGGTTCTTCCTCGGCTTGCTCCCTTAACGTTTGTCAAATTCAGGATATGGACAGCGCCCAATGAACAGGTAGATAACTTCTATATTTATTTTGATCAGCTCAAGGTGCTTACCGATACCTTTGAGGCGCCTTATGATGGCGATGAGCTGGCAAATCCTGCTCGGGTGCAGGAATTCTGGAATAGTGAGGGAGGGCTTTAATGAAGCGATTAAGCGGTATAGCCTTGTGTCTTTTATTGAGTGGGGCATTGTTTGCCCAGACTCAAGACGGAGCAGTGGGTTCCACGGATCCAAGTCGGATTGGGATTGATGCAGCTCAGCAGAACCTGAAAGAGGTTTCGGTTGATAAATTCGAGCATGATGGATATTGGCGCTCTACCATTTCAGTTGACAATGGATTTACCAGTTCTCGGCTCTTTGAAGGAGCGCCAGCAGGGAAAGAGCCTCTAGCGGAAGAAGAGGGACTAGATATTCCTGATCAGCATGTATTGGGTACCCGGGTTGATTTTCTTCACCGAGGTCATGCCAGTTTTACCCTGACTCCCTTGCGGCCTATTCCTATTGAGGGAATAACCAAGACTATTTCCGTATGGGCAGTTGGACGTAACTTTAATCATGAATTAAAGCTCCTTATCCAGGATTCTCTTGGGCGTCCCTTTGAGCTTTCTATGGGTAAGTTGAATTTTCAGGGATGGAAAAAGCTGACTGTAGCGATTCCTCCCCAGGCTTATGATGGGAGAACCGGTATTGTACAGCGGAATTATCATTACAATAATTATTTAGGTATTAAGGTTACTGGGTTCAGGGTTGATTGTGATCCTTCAGAAACAGTAGGGACGTACTATTTTTACTTGGATGATCTTCGGGCCGTTACAGACCTGTTCCCTGAGAACAACCGAGATCCGGATGATATGGCTGATGCTTGGTAAAACCGGGAAGTTCAAAGCCTAGTACGGATGTTTTGAAAAAAAGCGGGTTAGGGAAAGTGGTGTAAATCACGGAATCCCTAACCTTTTTTTATGGTTGCGCTGCATCTCTTTTTTATCAGGGGGCCTTGACGGAGTCTCGAGGTTAAATGAATATCTAATGTAGATAAACAAGGAGTTTGTCAGGGTTTGCCTCAAAATCATATAATTTTGTAAATTTTCCAAAGATCCCCGAAAGTTTTACAGGTTCCTAGCGTATCGAATTCCTGCTGCTTATTATGAGCTTAAGGAAAAGCGGTCTAAAGGTGAGTTTTTCCACCTAAATCGCGAAAAGGGTATATGGAGAAAGCACCAAGAAGGTGGTCAAGGGAATTAAAACTATCTGTCAAGCCTTGTATTTTATAAGCTATGTACCTATGCTTCATTACTATACGGTTGATTTTCTAACGTGTTCAAAGGTTTACCTGGTACCGGGTACATAAACAACCAGGGTTAAACAGGAATGGAGTATATGGAAATTGTTCATACTCCGGTTTTGCTGGAAGAGACCATGCAATTCCTTGCCCCCCGTCAGCCGGGGGAATTGATGATTGATGCGACAGTAGGAGAGGGGGGGCATAGTTATGCGTTTTTATCCCGGTTTCCGGATCTGCGACTTATTGGTATTGACGCGGATTGGAAAATACAGGAAGTAGCCAGGAACCGGCTGAAAGCATTTGAAGAGCGGGTTCAGTGGTATACTGGATGGTCTCATGATTTTTTTGCAGATCCTTCTTATGAAAAACCAGATACCATACTCATTGATTTAGGGGTAAGCCGGTATCATTATGAGCAGGGAGGGCGGGGCTTTAGCTTCCTGCGGGACGAAGTCCTGGATATGCGGATCGACAGAACCAAGGGCATTGCGGCAGCAGAACTCATAGCAGGTCTCTCTGAAAAAGCCTTGGCAGATCTGTTGTATACCTATGGGGAGGAACGGTATGCCAGGCGGATTGCCCGAAGTATTACGGAAGCTAAGTCCCGTGGAAGAATAAGCCGTTCTGGAGCTTTGGCGGAACTGGTAGTCCGGGCAGTGCCCATGCGGTACCGGGGAAGTATTCATCCTGCCACCAGGACTTTTCAGGCCCTGCGTATTGCGGTGAATGGCGAGCTTACCCGGCTTGAGGAACTTCTGGAAAGGGCTTTAGGCGCGCTTAAACTCGGAGGACGTATGGGGGTTATCTCTTTTCACTCCCTGGAAGACCGGATTGTTAAACATTTTTTTCGAGCAAAGGGTCAGGATTATACCAGTGCGCAGAAACAACCGATACCTAAATATAGGGGTGGAAGCAGTGTTAATGTGCTTTGCCGAAAGGGTATCTCCCCTGGAGTGGATGAAATACGAAATAATCCGTCCTCTCGAAGTGCAAGGCTCAGGGTAGTGGAAAAAGTAGCGGATGAGGTGTCTCTTAGGTATAAAGAGATGCAGTGAATAAGGGGATGCAGTGAAAGGGCAGCTCGTAATCTTATATATTATTGCGCTTACCATCCCGCTACTTTTAGGTCTTAGTGCATGGCAATCTTCCCGGTATGCCGCCTTAGAACGGCAAGTGGAGCAACTGGAAGCGGATCAAGAAGCATGGATAGAAAACAATAAAAACCTCATCGCGGGAATTGCCGTGCTTTCGTCTCCCGAGCGAATAGAAAAAATTGCGAGAAATGAATTAGGCTTATCAAAAATACATCCTGAAAATGTATTACAGATTCGGATTGAAAGGAGCAAGGGCCTTGATGGATAATCCTCAGCAGGAGACAGGACAGATAGAACAAAGAGAAGAACACGTATCAAGAGACCCGGGGATGCAGATGGATTTTGCCGATGTAGCCAAGGCAATCGGGGCACGGCTTATTTCTTTTCAAGGAGCCTCAAGTTCAATCAATACCGTGTGTTCATCGGTATGCATTGATTCCCGGCAGGTGGTACCGGGGGCCTTCTTCGTAGCCCTGGTAGGCACGATCCAAGATGGGCATCGGTATGTCGGTGCTGCGTTTGCTGCAGGCGCAATTGCGGCTATGGTTGCTCGTTCTTGCTTTGAAGATCCAACCTTAGATCTGGTGTATCAGGCCCGGGAAGCCCGGGGCCTGCTTTTGGTGGTCGAAGATACCTTGCGGGGTCTTCAACAAGCCGCGGCTTATTATCTGACTCAGTTTCCGGGCTTGCTCAGAATTGGTATTACCGGTTCATCAGGGAAAACCACCACTAAGGAGATTACCGCTTCGATAATAAGCAAAGAACAACCGGTGATCATGAACCAAGGTAACCTGAATTCTGAGACCGGGCTTCCCTTGTCGGTTTTTATGGTGCGTCCTCAGCATCGGGTAGGGATATTTGAAATGGGTATGAACCGGGTAGGGGAAATAGGGGAACTGGCCCAGATCCTTAAACCCCATATTGCCCTCATTACCAATATTGGATCCGCTCATATCGGTATACTTGGGAGTAAGCAGGCTATTGCTCAGGAAAAAAAGGGGATATTTTCCGCATTCTCTGGGAATGAACAGGCATTAATCCCTGAGGATGAGCCTTATCGGGATTTTCTTGCGGAAGGTATCAAGGGAAGGGTCTGTTTCTATGGCCCCCGGTCATTCGAGGAACTGGAGGATCTCCATGATCGAGGTCTTGAAGGGATTGACCTGAAGTGGGAGGGTAAGCCGGTTCATTGCCGGCTTTCGGGAAAGCACAATATACGGAACCTTGTATCAGCGCTTGCCATAGTCCGGGAAGTCCCGGTCAGTTCAAAGGCAATACGGGAAGGTCTGGAATCGGTACAGCCCCTCTTTGGCCGTAGCGAGATTCTTCGAGGCTCGGTTACGGTGATCCAGGATTGTTATAATGCCAACCCAGAATCAATGCAGGAAGCCATTGCATTTTGTGACCGCCTTGACTGGCAAGGACGACGGATTTATGTAATCGGTTCCATGCTTGAACTGGGAAGCGCTTCCCTTGAGGCCCACGCAGGACTTGGCCGGGCCTTAGCAGCTTCCAAGGCTGATTGGATTTGTTTTTTTGGATCCGAAACGCAAGACGCGGCAGCGGCCTTGGAACAGGTCCGGATCGCTCAAGGTCAAGCGCTTGGTTTCTCTTATACCGATAGGTTCTCTTGCTTATCCCAGATGCTTACGAACCAGATTCAGCCTGGTGATCTGGTTCTGTTAAAAGGTTCCCGGGCCTGTGGCCTGGAACGGCTCACCGATGTGGTACTCGCTGTTCATGCGGCTCGTGCTGGATATGAAAACGTATAGGGAGGGGTTTAGGTGTTTCTAGAATTTATTTATCCTTTAGTTAAATATTTCACCCCGCTCAATGTGTTCCAGTACCTTTCATTCCGGGGTGCATACGCGGCTTTAACTACCCTACTCATCTGTTTCATTCTAGGCCCCCGGATAATCGAAGCCCTCCAAAAACTTAAGATAGGCCAAGCGGTTCGAGAAGATGGTCCTGAGAGTCATTTGAAAAAAAACGGTACTCCCACCATGGGGGGAACCCTGATTATTTTTTCTATGATCTGTTCCATGCTTTTGTGGCAGGATTGGAAAAATACTAAGGTATGGATCACCTGCGGAGCATTGGTTGCCTTGGGATGCATTGGTTTTATGGATGATTTCCTCAAGGTTCGGCGGCACAACTCCGCAGGTTTACCTGCCTGGGCAAAACTGGTAGGTCAGTTTACGGTAGCCATTGGGGTGGTGCTCTTTCTGTATTTTTCAGAGGAGGAAGGGATCACCGCTCTGTATATCCCCTTTTTCAAGAATCCTGTGGTTGATATGGGGGTCCTATGGATACCCTTTGGGGTACTCCTTATTGTGGGAGAATCCAATGCAGTGAATTTTTCTGATGGTCTTGATGGGCTTGCAGCAGGTCTCCTTATTCTGGTATTTATTACCTTAGGGATTCTTACCTATCTTTCAGGAAGGGCAGATTATTCCTCTTATCTGGGGATACCCTATATTACCGGAGGAGGGGAGTTGACCGTTTTCTGTCTCGCTGCAGTTGGGGCCTGTATCGGGTTTCTTTGGTTCAATGCTCATCCTGCGGATGTGTTTATGGGGGATGTGGGGAGTCTGCCCCTGGGAGGAGTTATCGCGGTGGTTTCTTTGATTATTAAAAAGGAGATCCTGATTCTGATTATTGGAGGGGTCTTTGTCTTGGAAATTGCCTCGGTAATCATCCAGGTAATTTCTTATAAAGTGAGCAAGAAGCGGATGTTTAAGATGGCTCCGCTGCACCATCATTTTGAATTATCCGGGTGGGCAGAAACCAAGGTGGTTATCCGTTTTTGGATTTTGGGAGGACTATTTGCTATCATTGCGTTGTCAACATTGAAGATTCAATGAAAAAACAAGTGCAGGGAGTAAAGGATAGACAGCATGTATCATTTTAATGTTGAAAAAACAGGACGCCGGGTCCATGCAGATCATATTTTGATTGCCAGTATTTTCCTCCTTACTGGTTTGGGGATGGTAACCCTTTATTCTTCCTCTTACGTATATGCAGAACGGTTTTTTGAAGATGGGCTGTACTTAATATCCCGACAGTTCTTCTTTTTGGGGGCAGGGATGGTGCTGTTCCTGGTGAGTTCCCGCGTTAATCTGGATTGGGTGCGGGGCTATCGCTTGCCGGTACTTATGGTACTGGGTACGATTATGCTCTGTATCCTTCCCCTGCTGCCGGTGGTGGGAGTAACAAAAAACGGCGCTTCCCGGTGGTTCCGCATTGGCTCCGAGACCTTTCAGCCTTCAGAACTAGTCAAGCTCGTCTTACCTTTGTATTTGGCCCATATTTTTGATAAAAAACAGGAACAGATTCATTCTTTAACCAAGGGTATCTTGCCACCTGCGTGTATTACCGTTGTGTTCATTATATTGATTTCTTGTCAAAATAACTTTTCCACTGCGGCATTTATTGCCATAAATGCGGTGCTGGTTTTTTATCTGGCAGGGGTGAAGTACCGCTATTTCCTCAGCGGTTTGTTCATGTTTTTACCCTTTGCCCTGTTGTTGATATTGACCAAGGAACACCGGTTCAGACGGATTATTAGTTATCTTAACCCAAGCTGGGAGCCCCATGGGGCAGGATACCAGGTCCGAGCTTCTATTAGTACCATTGCATCTGGCGGATTTTGGGGTAAAGGAGTGGGTCATGGGATACGGAAGTTTGCCGGGGTACCTGAAATTCAGTCGGATTTTATTTTTTCCTCGTTTGCTGAGGAGATGGGTTTTTTAGGGGTTTTGTTTTTTATCCTGCTCTTTGGGGTTTTTGCCGCCCGGGGATACTTGGTGGCTATGCGGGCACAAGGAACCTACCGGCGACTTTTAGCCTTTGGCTTGGTTACCATGATCGTGTCCCAAGTGCTTGCAAATATTGCGGTGGTGTCTGGTTCAGTCCCTGCAACCGGGATTCCTTTGCCGTTTTTTTCTGCCGGAGGTTCATCGTTGGTAACTACCTTGATTGGGGCAGGGATCATCGTCAATATTTCCAGGTCCCGGGAGCCATCGAAATCTTTTGGTCCTTCGGCCACGAAATACACGGCTAAATCAGAAAGTTGGTATGCATCTGGTCCTGAGGTGTCCCATGGCCGATGATAATATTTTTACCGAAGATATATTATCCCCTGAGTTCTTATCCGATGATATAGAAACAGGAGTGGGTGAATCGGCAGGTTCCTCCCTCATAGAAAAGGCTCTGAAGTGGATCATTATTGTTATTGTGGCCCTCATTGGAGGGGAATTGATACTACTTTTGGTGGTTAATCCTTGTATGCCCTTGTCTCGGGTGGAAGTTACGGGAATGCCGGAATTGGATACCGGGATGGTGCTTAAACAAGCGGGGATCACGAGGCGTTCCTCCTATGTATCGGTGAATTCCCGGAGCGCGGAAGCTCATTTAGAGGCCCTCTTGGTGGTAGCCTCTGCTAAGGTGATTAAAGGGTTTCCCAATTCGGTACGGATAGTCCTTGAGGGTCGTAAGGCGGTGGCTTTGTCCTTTGTGACGATAAACGATAAGGTATGTCCAGTTTTTTTCGACAACCGGGGGGTGGTCTTTAAGATCGGCCATGAAACTTCGGGAACCGCTCCTGCCCTATCCATACCAATTATAACGGGGTTAATCACGGAACAACCCTTTTTAGGGATGCAGCTTCCATTCATGTCAAGGACTTTGTTGGCCAATCTTGCCCGAATACAGCTTGTTGCTCCTGAGCTGTTGGCGGCTATTTCTGAGATCGGAGTAAACCGAAAGGCCTTTGACAGTTATGATGTTATCCTCTATCCTGTTCATAATCCCGTACGGATTCGACTGGGATCGGAATTAAATGAAAACATGCTTCGCTACGTATTGTTAGTAGTGGATGTGTGTGTTTCAAGGGGCGCCAAGATTGAAGAGATCGATTTTAGGACCGGTACGGCATCCTATACGGTAAAGGAGGCATCTTCTGGCTAATGACGGATTAGTGGTCGGCCTCGATATAGGTACGACTAAGGTCTGCGCCGTGATTGGCGAGCGTAATGAGCATGGAATTCTCGAAATTACCGGTGTGGGGGTGTGTCCATCCACAGGACTGCGAAAAGGGGTAGTGGTCAATATTGAAGCTACCCTTCGGTCGGTGGCTACCGCCATTGAAGCAGCGGAAATGATGAGCGGCCGGGAAGTAGATGTATGCTGGACCGGAATAGGGGGCAACCATATTGATGGGATCAATTCCCGTGGGGTTGTGGCGGTTACCGGAAAAATCCGGGAAACCCGGGAGATTGGGCAAGAGGATATTAGTCGGGTCTTGGAAGCGGCCCGGGCTGTGGTTATTCCTATGGATCGACAGGTACTTGAGGTGATTCCCCAGAGCTATATCGTGGATGATCAGCGGGGTATTCGGGATCCTTTGGACATGATTGGGGTGCGTCTCGAAGCAGAAGTGCATATCATTACCTGTTCGGTTACGAGTGCCCAAAATTTGATAAAGTGTGTAAACCGGGCGGGGTTCATTGTAAACGATCTTATCCTCCAGTCCTTGGCGGCAAGTAGATCCGTACTGACCCTAGAAGAAAAAGAGATTGGGGTAGCCTTGCTTGACCTTGGGGGAGGAACCACGGATGTACTGGTATATGCTGATGGAGCTCCCTATTCAAATGTAACTATTCCTGCAGGGGGCGGCATGATCACCAGTGATATATCGAAGGTGAAGAATATCTCTTTTGAGACTGCCGAGCGGATTAAGATCGATACGGGGTGCTGTTGGGAAGGTTTGTTTGAGGAGGAGGAGGAGGTGATTGTGCCGGGAGTTGGCGGGAGACCCCCGATGCCCATACCGAAATCCCAGATAATGGCGATCATCCGGCCCCGAATGGAAGAGATTTTCAAGATGGTAAAGGAGAAGTTGGATAAGCTTGCCCTTTCAAGGCCCCTGGGAGGGGGTATTGTCTTGACCGGCGGGGGAGCGCAGCTCTTAGGCGCAGCAGAATTGGCTTCCTACATCTTTAAGCTACCGGTCAGAGTAGGAAGTCCTCTTCCGGTAGGAGGCCTTGTGGAAGAATACCGGAGTCCCATATATGCTACTGCTGTAGGCTTGGTGTTGGAAGGGGATGAGCGGGAGCGTAGGAACGCCCCTGAGCGGGGAGTAGAAAAACACAGCAGGGAAAAAGGACGACCAACTAAGGTGCGTCAAATCATTGAGTGGTTTAAAAATGAAATTTTTTAAGATTTTATGACTTTTATTTTTATAGATGAGGGGTTTATTAGGGATATTCGCGTCTAGATATCGTACACTAATTACAGGCATAGTAAAAAAAATCAAAGAAGTGATTTGGGAGGAATATATGAATTTTATGAATATTGAAGTGCATGATGAAAAACTGGTAAACCCGAGTCCGGCGATTATCAAGGTTATCGGTACCGGTGGAGGCGGCTCCAACGCGGTAAACCGCATGATTAGTTGTGGTTTACAGGGGGTGGAATTTATCGCAGTTAATACAGATGTGCAGGATCTGAATAAATGTAAGGCGAATAAAAAACTGCAGATCGGCGCAAAATTTACCGGAGGCCGAGGTGCTGGGGGAAAACCTGAGATCGGTGAAAAGGCGGCCAATGACGACCGGGAAATGATCGCAGAAGTCCTCAAAGGGGCCAATATGGTGTTCGTTACTGCCGGTATGGGAGGAGGAACAGGAACCGGATCCGCACCGGTGATCGCTCAAATAGCCAAGGAGTGCGGTGCCCTTACCGTAGGGGTGGTGACCAAGCCCTTTGAGTTTGAGGGGCGCTTCAGGATGCGTCTTGCTGAGGCAGGGATCGTCAAACTGCGGGAGGCGGTAGATACCCTCATTATCATCCCCAATCAGCATCTCCTTAACATTGTGGAACGGCGGACTCCCATCACCGAGGCCTTTCTCAAGGCTGATGATGTACTGCGCCAGGGAGTCCAGGGAATCTCGGATCTGGTGAATCAGACAGGGCTGATTAACATTGATTTTGCAGATGTCGAGGCGATTATTCAAGGTCAGGGAGATGCCCTTATGGGTATCGGTTATGGTACCGGGGATAACCGGGCCTCTGAAGCAGCCTCTTCAGCCGTGGACAATCCTCTCCTGGAAGATACGGCTATTGAAGGAGCTACCCGGATTCTCGTGAATGTTTCCGGTAGTGATGACTTTTCTCTGGTTGAATTTCAGGAAGTGGTCAATCTTATTACGGCCAAGGCAGATCCGGAAGCGGTCATTATCGTGGGATCTACCCTTGATACTGCACTTGAAGATAGGCTGCGGGTAACGGTTATTGCCACCGGGTTTCAAGCTGAAACCGTCAAGGCTCCCCAAAAAGGGCCGGTTCGGGAACCGGTTAAGCAAGCGGAGAGTGATTTCATTGATATTAATGAATGGGAAAAAATTCGAGAACGGACCAAACGGACGGAATTTATTTCCCCCCGGAATAATTATCAGGAGGATGATCTGGAGGTTCCCACGGTAATCCGGGATCGGAAGTACAACCTTCGTAGAGATGCTTCCATAACAGGGGCAGGGAAGGAAGCATAGAGGTGATACCGTGGCAGGATCTTTTGGATCAGTATTATGTCCGGCTTAGTAAGGGAGAACACCGGGCGCCCCTCACGGTTGCAACTTATAGGGGAGAGATCCGTCTGTTTTTGGACTGGCTTACCGAAACTCAGGTACGCCTTGAAACTGCCGATACCCGGTCCCTGGTTCGATACCTGGAACAGCGGCGTACCAGGGACCGCATCAATGCGCGAACCACCGCTAAAGTCATAGCAGCGCTTCGTTCTTTTTTTCGGTTTATCATAGATGAGCGTATCAGATGCGATAACCCGGCGGATATCCTGGAAGCTCCTCGTCAGGGGATCCGGCTGCCTCCGGTACTTACCCGGGAATCGGTGGATCAGGTGTTGGGACTGATTGATACCAGTACCCCCTGGGGATTACGGAATCGAGCGCTCTATGAGCTTATGTATTCCGCAGGGTTACGGGTTTCAGAGGCGGTTTCCTTGAATGTACGGGATATTAGATTTTCTGAAGGATTGATTACTGTCCGGGGGAAAGGAAACCAGGAACGGTTCGCCATTTTTGGAGAAGAAGCCGCATCCTGGCTGAAACGGTACTTGGCAGAAGCCCGGCCCCAGCTTGCTGGTTCTCAGCAGAGTTCCGCCCTGTTTATCAATCGAGCCGGCAGGAGGTTTTCCCGGAAAGGGATGTGGAAGTCCTATGCCCAGATTACCGCGCCGGTGGAAGTGAGTTCCAAGCTCCACGCCTTACGGCATACCTTTGCCACTGCTTTATTGGCTGGAGGCGCGGATCTACGGTCGGTACAGGAACTCTTAGGGCATGCGGATTTGACCACTACCCAAATCTATACCCATGTGGATACATCTCTTCTCAAGGAGCAGCATCGGCACTACATGCCAAAGTTATGGGCAGATGGCAGGTATCGAACTAATCCTGAGAGTACAGTCCAGATGAAGGTTAACAATGAAGATTAAAAAAGAAACGTTCATCGGTATAGTAGTGATTCTGGTAATAGGTGCCTTGGTGTTAGGTATCTCTGTCTACCGGAAGTACCGGTTCAGGGATACCTTGGCGACCCGGATTGCCGAACTGGGGCCTCGTGGGGGAGGGCCTCCGGCGACTATCCAAGGGTTGCGGGAGGCCATAGCCCTCTATGAAGCGAAGATTGAACAGCAGGTGAAAGATGGGGCCCAGACCGGAGTATACTGGAAGATTTTAGCTACTCGATTACAGGACAGGGGCCTTCATAGCGAGGCATTGGATGCGTTGGAACGGGCAATTTATTATACTCCTGCAGAGCCAACTCCGCATTATCTGCGAGGAGTTTCTGCGGGGATTGTGGCGAAATCTTCCTATGGCAGTTCAGAGACAGGGGGAGGGGACAACCTACGAATGCGCTATTTTGAACTTGCCGAAAGAGCCTTTCTGCGGGCTATTGAGTTAGATGAAAAGTATGCTCGGCCTCGGTATGGCTTGGGGGTTTTGTATGTGTTCGAGCTTGACCGTCCTGAAGAAGCCATTCCTCATCTGGAACGGTATGTTGAGCTGGCGAAAAATGAGGTTGATGGTATGTTTATCCTGGCGCGGGCTTATTATATGACCAGCCGGTATGAGGGTGCAGTAGATCTCTATGATCAAATCCTGAAGATAACCAAGGATCCAAAGAAGCGTTTGGATGCAGAACAGAATAAAGCGGTGGTGTTAGGGTTACTTTATGACTGATCGGGGTTTAGTCGATTTAATCATAGGACGAATTCCTCGACTTACTCCTGCTGAACGGGTACGGATATGTACCCACTGTAACCAGGAAGCCGATTTATGGGGACTTTCAAAACGAGCCATGGAAGGATTGGTGGGCCGATCTTTGCAGTATCCGTGGAATCGGGACGCGTTGCACGCTCAGGCGGAACAGGATGCAATGGTAGCCCGGATGCGGGGTATTAGCTATGTTTCCTATGTGAGTCCTCAGTATCCGCCGTTGCTCCGGGAGATCTATGACCCACCGGCGATTCTATTCTATCGAGGCAAGCTCCCTAATCCTGAGTTGCCCATAGTCGGCATAGTAGGAACTAGGCATCCTTCTTCAGGGGCTTTGACCCAGGCATACGATATTGCCAAGGCCCTGGCTTATGCGGGAATTCCCGTGATTGCCGGGCTTGCCATAGGTATTGATGCGATGGCCCATCGGGGGAATAGTGATGGAGGCGCACCCACCATTGCGGTGCTGGGTTCCGGCCTAGATGAGGTGTATCCCGCGGGAAACCGGCTTCTTGCCCGGCGTATCATTGAACAGGGAGGGGCATTGCTCAGCGAATATCCTCCAGGAACGAGTCCACGAAAATGGCATTTCCCGGCCCGGAACCGGATCATCTCTGCCCTTGCCCGGGGAACCGTGATTGTAGAGGCCCCAGAATCCTCAGGCGCACTCATCACCGCGCGCTTTGCTCTGGAGCAAGGGAGGGATCTCTGGGTAGCTTCTGCAGGGCTTGTCGCTCCCCAAGGAGCAGGAACTCGGAAGCTCGCCTCAGAAGGGGCTCCGGTGATCTCCAACGCAGGGGATATTCTCAAAGAATGGGGTATTACCCAGAAAGAAGCACCAAGGACGCGGAGCGATCCTGGCAGTGCTGAAGGGGAATTCAGTGTTTCAGCGTTAGCATCCTCCCTTGCCCGCTCTTTAAATATAGCCGGTGAGGATTGGTGAGGCAGATGGCTGTAGAAATCGAAACAGCAATTTTTTCCCAGACGATTGATCCTCTGACGACTGATCTCACCGTAATTGATAAAATCGCACCGAAAAAAGACGAGCTTACACGTAAAAAAGATAAAAAAGGTATGGCTGATACAGATGCAGCTAAAAAAAGAGAAAAGAGTACCGATAAGAAAAAAAAGGAAAAGCCGAAAAAAAATAAAAAGATCCTCGTAATTGTGGAATCTCCTGCTAAGGCAAAGACCATTGAAAAGTATTTGGGTGCATCTTATACGGTCAAAGCATCCATGGGGCATCTCATTGATCTCCCCAAATCTCGTTTAGCTATTGATGTATCCCATGATTTTGAGCCTGAATACATCACGGTTCGGGGAAGAGCAAAGATCTTGAAGGAACTCCAGCAGGATGCTAAGAAGGCAGATATGGTACTCTTAGCGAGCGATAATGACCGTGAAGGGGAGGCCATTGCGTGGCATTTACATAATGCCCTTATAGCTAAAGCCCATACCGTTCTTATTCAGCGGATTGCCTTCAATGAGATTACCCCGGTGGCGATTAAGGACGCGGTGGCTCATCCTGGTTTGATCGATGAAGCCAAGGTAAACGCTCAGAAGGCCCGGCGGGTCTTGGATCGCTTAGTGGGGTATAACCTTTCCCCGTTGTTATGGAAGAAGGTAAAAAACGGCCTCTCTGCAGGTCGAGTGCAGTCAGTGGCTTTGCGGCTCATCTGTGAACGGGAAAAGGAACTTGAGTCCTTTATCCCTGAAGAGTACTGGACGTTGGAAGCGGATTTTATGGTGGGGAAGTCCAAATTTACCGCACAACTGGTGCTATGGCAGGGGAATAAGGTTGATTTAAAGAGCAAAGCAGCAGTCAAGGAGATCCTCGATAAGATCGCTGGGGCAGCGTGCAGGGTCTCGGATATTCGAGAGACCGATAAAACGGTGCGGCCCAAGCCTCCCTTTACCACGTCTCAGTTGCAGCAGATCGCCGCAAACCGTCTGGGTTTTACCAGCAAAAAGACCATGCAGGTGGCCCAACAGCTCTATGAAGGGGTGAACATCGGCGCTTCCCGGGTGGGGCTTATCACCTACATGCGTACCGACTCGGTGCGGATATCCCGGATCGCTTTGGAAGAAGTTCGGGGGTGGATCCAGGAACAGTACCCCCAGGAGCTTCCGGAGCAGGCGGTAGAATACCTCTTGGGAAAAAAGGCCCAGGATGCCCATGAAGCCATCAGGCCCACCTATGTACGGTACACCCCTGAAAAGGTAAAGGAGTATTTATCCCGGGATCAACTCAGGCTTTATACCCTTATTTGGGAACGCTTCGTGGCAAGCCAGATGAAGGCGGCTAAGACCAGGACGGTCAGTACCGACATTCAGGCAGGAGCAGGGATATTTAGGATATCGGGAACCACGATCATTACTAAGGGATTTTATACGGTGATGAAGCTCCTGCCTTCAAAGGAAGAACGGGGGTATGGGTATCCTTCCCTTAAGATTGGAGATCCGGTACTCGTGGATGCCTTCTACCCTGAACAGCACTTTACTCAGGGACCGGCCCGATATACCGACGCCTCCATGGTGAAGACCTTGGAAGAAAAGGGTATAGGACGGCCCTCTACCTATGCGCCTACCATCTCGGTATTGCTGGCGCGGTATTATGTAACCCGGTCGAACAAGCAACTGATTCCCACGATTTTGGGAAGGCTCATCTGTGCTATGCTGGTGGAATATTTTCCCGAGGTGGTGGATACTGCCTTCACCGCGGCTATGGAAAACAAACTTGATGCGGTAGAGGAACAGCAGCTTCGCTGGTCCGATATGATCCGGGAATTCTATGGCCCGTTTAAGGATAGGGTTGAAGAGGTGGGGAAAACCCTGGAATCCTTTAAAGGTACGCTGGACGAAGCAAGCGATCAGCTCTGTGATGCCTGTGGGAGACCCATGGTGAAGAAGCTGGGTCGCTTTGGGTTCTTTCTTGCATGTACGGGTTTTCCCGCATGTCGGCATACCAAATCCGTACCCTTGGCAACCTGTCCTCGTTGCGGCGGTGATATCGTGGCTCGTAAGACCAAAAAACGGGGCAAGGAATTCTATGGGTGTACCAATTATCCTGAGTGCGACTTTATCAGCCATTTTAAGCCGATCAATCAGAACTGTCCTCAATGCGGACAATTTATGGTAGAAAAATACGACAAGAAGCATGGTTCCCACAAGGCTTGTATTAACCCGGCTTGTGATTATCTTCATTCAAGTGATGAGTCAGTCCGTGAAGATAGGGCAGAAACAGATGGGCAGGATCATGCCGAATAAGCGGATACCTGCACAGAGGCAGGATTTATCCCCTTTACTGGAGGAATACCTTTCCTACCTCCGTTCGGTTCGGGGCATGGCAGCGCGTACCCTGGAGGCATACCGCTTGGACATAGTCCGTTTTGTGGTGTATTGTGAAAAACAGGGAATCACTGCCGAAGTTGCGGCTTCCCAAGATGTACAGCGCTTCCTCGTGGACATAAGCGCTGAGGATAAGGCAGCGGTAACGATAAATCGGGCACTGGCTTCTATTCGGGGATTTTACCGGTGGCTGGTTCGGCTTGGGTATCGGAAGGATAATCCTGCGGGTGTGTTACCGTCCCGGAAGACCCCAAAAACCTTACCGGTTTTTCTTTGGGTGGAAGAGATGGCCGCTTTTGCAGCTCTCCCTAAGTATACCCATATCTTGTGGCCATTGCGGGATACGGCGCTGCTTTTAAGCATGTATTCCGGTGGCCTGCGGATTTCAGAAGCGGTTTCCCTTACGGTGCAGTCTGTGGAGGGGGATTTGAGGAGTGCTCGGGTCATTGGCAAGGGGGATAAGGAACGGTACGTATTTTTTTCCGATGAAGCTGCGGAAGCCCTGGAAGCGTATCTGCCCGCACGGCGTGAAAAGATCAACCAGAGTGTACCGACGAACCGGCTCTTCATCAACCAGAAAGGGGAGGGCATATCAGTGAGCGGCGTGCGGTGGATCATTTGTCAGTATGCCCAGCGATCCGGATTACAGAAGCAGGTGCATCCCCATTCGTTGCGGCATAGCTTTGCGGCCCACCTGGTGAATGCTGGTTGCGATGTTCGGGTGGTGCAAGCCCTATTAGGCCATGAGAGTATCGCCACTACCCAACGGTATACCCATGTGAACATGGAGCGCTTAAAAGCGGTTTATGCTAAGGCCCATCCCCATGGGAGCAAAAAACCAGGAGAAGGGAGCACTAACCAGGGAACTTCCGTTGGTGGTACAAGGGAAGTTCTAACGGGCAGTACAACAGGGGGTACAATATAATGAAGGAAAAGGAATATAATGAAGGACACTAACAAGATTCGAAGCACCACGGTACTGGTAGTGCGCAAGGGTGGCAAGGTGGCTATGGCTGGAGACGGTCAGGTGACTATGGGTGAGACGGTGATGAAAAATAACGCCCGTAAGGTGCGGCGGCTCATGGATGGTAAGGTGCTCTGTGGGTTTGCCGGGGCCACTGCAGATGCATTCACCCTTTTTGATCGATTTGAAACTAAACTCAAGGAATATTCCTGTGACCTGGCCCGGGCAGCAGTGGAACTTGCTAAGGACTGGCGTACCGATAGGTCCCTCAGGCGACTTGAAGCCCTGCTCCTGGTGGCAGATCTCCACCAGATCCTGCTTATATCAGGTACTGGGGATGTGATTGAGCCTGCGGAAGATGCCTTGGCCATAGGATCCGGGGGCAACTACGCCTATGCTGCGGCTCTGGCATACCTGGAAGGCAGTGCCTTTTCTGCCGCGGAGATTGCTGAAAAGAGTCTTGCCATTGCAGGGACTATCTGTATCTATACTAATGGACATATTACCGTGGAGGAGTTAGCGTAATGAGGAGAACTATATGAGCAGTCAACATACCGGTAAGAAAAATGACCTGTCTGTTAAAAAAAATGAAAGAAATCTGGATCGGCTTACCCCCCGGGAGATTGTCGCTGAATTGGATAAGTACATTGTAGGGCAGAAAAAGGCTAAACGGGCGGTGGCTGTGGCATTACGAAACCGGATCCGCAGGCTTAAACTGGAAAGCGATATGCGGGAAGATATTGCCCCTAAGAACATCCTTATGATTGGTCCTACCGGGGTCGGTAAAACCGAGATTGCCCGGCGGCTTGCTAAATTAGCAGGTTCCCCCTTCATCAAGGTAGAGGCTACCAAGTACACTGAGGTCGGCTATGTGGGCCGGGATGTAGAATCCATGATCCGGGATCTTATGGCGGCGGGAATTCAGATGGTGAAACAGGAGATGCAGGAGTCGGTTACCGTAGAAGCGGAAAAACGGGCTGAAGAAGCGTTGCTAGATCTCCTGTTGCCTGGAACCGGTAAAAAGCGAAAAGAGCCTAAGACTCAGCCACGGCCTGTAGTCAGGCCTGTGGGGACCTTTTCTATTAACCCGGATACCAATGGCGGAACAGGGCCTTCCCTCATGGGCGCGGCCATCCAGGTGGGGATACCATCGATCTTTCGGAATACGGACGATACAGGGACTGGACAGGAAGAGGCGGAAGACCAGGAAGCGAAAGATGCGGTTCCTGAAGATCCTGGCCCAGAGGAAGCGGCATCAGGAAAAGATGCCTCTACGAGAGAGAAATTCAGGACTATGCTCCGGGAAGGTAAACTTGAGGATAAGATAGTGGAAATTACGGTTACCCAAAATCCCCAGTTTCCGGCTTTTGAGATGATGGGCGGGGGTTTAGAAGATCTGGAGTCTAGTCTTTCAGGAATCGCCGGCTTTTTTGGCGGGGGTAAAAAGAAGAAATTGCTCACCGTAAGCCGGGCTAGAGAGATCCTCAAGGCAGAAGAATCGGAAAAACTCATCGACCGGGACCGGGTGAGCGACGAAGCCCGGCAACGGGTGGAAGAGACGGGGATCGTTTTTATCGATGAGATTGACAAGATCGCGGTCAAGGGTGAACGGGGCGGTGGTGGGCCTGATGTATCTCGGGAAGGGGTACAGCGAGATATCCTACCCATTGTGGAAGGAGCCACGGTGAATACCAAGTGGGGGCCGGTTAATACGGATCATATTCTTTTTGTGGCTGCCGGGGCTTTTAATGTCAGCAAGCCCTCGGATCTGATTCCTGAACTCCAGGGCCGCTTTCCCCTGCGGGTTGAGTTGGATTCCTTGGGGAAGGAAGATTTCCTTCGGATCTTGACTGAACCAAAGAACGCGCTGACTAAACAGTACACCGATCTCTTGGCGACCGAACAGGTGGATATTGATTTTACCCCAGATGCGGTGGAGCGCCTTGCAGCTTTGGCTGCAGAGGTCAATTCCCGGCTGGAAAACATCGGTGCCCGGCGGCTCCATACCATCATGGAAGCCCTCTTAGAGGAACTCTCCTTTGAGGCCCCGGATATTGCACCGACGAAGATAACCATTACTGAAGCTTATGTAAACGAGAAGCTCACCGATTTAGTGATGGATCATGATTTAGGTCGGTATATTTTGTGACGTCTCTGAGCTGGGGATATGCAAAGCAGGGGAACCCGGGAACAGGTAAGGAACCTTATATTATACTGCTAACTTTATATACAAAAGTGTCGATAATATACAGGGAGGCTAGGAATGGGCATTGAAAATAATTTTTCTCGAACCATAGACATGGCGCACCGTGCCATGGATGCGAGTCTTATACGTCGGGATGTACTTGCCAATAATCTGGCTAATGCTATGGTTCCGGGGTTTAAACGGTCGGACCTCACGTTTGAAAGTGAGCTGAAACGGGCAATAGACACTGAAAAACAGCGGCCTGGTTTGGAATTAACCAAAACCGATCCTCGACATATAAGTAATTGGCAGCAACGAGATTACCGGGATGTGCAACCCAGACGGGTTCTTGATTATGTAAGTACCTCTAAAAACAACGGCAATAACGTGGATCCGGAACAGGAGATCATGCGGGCTTTAGAAAACCAGCTTTTATACACCCTCTTGGCCCAGGGAGAGTCTTTTGAGTTTAGCCAAGTTAGTATGGTATTAAGGTAAGATTGGTATGGGAATTTTTAATTCAATAAACATAGCTTCCACCGGCATGAGTGCCCAGCGGCTTATTTCTGATGTGATTGCCGATAATATTGCTAATGCTTCCACCACCCGTACTGCTGAAGGGGGGCCGTATCGGCGGAGCCGGGTCGTCTTACGGCCAAAGACCGAAGGCCCGTACTGGCGTTCTCCCTTTCTCCCTGATATGATGGACAATGGTCCTGGTAAAGGGGTGCGGGTAGTCGAGATACAAAAAGATATGGTTACTAAGAACAGGCTGGTGTATGATCCAACCCATCCTGATGCCATTACATCAGGGCCCCAGGAAGGGTATGTGGAGATGCCGAATGTAGATATGGTTACTGAAATGGTTGATATGATCGCTGCATCCCGTGCCTATGAGGCGAATGCCTCTATTATTGAGGGTTCTAAATCCATGTTTCAGCGGGCTTTGGACATAGGCGGGAGGTAATTGATGACTATTGGAGTGCCTCAATTGATAGCGATTGATAAGATCCCTTTACAGGTAACTCATCCTAAGCATTTAGTTCCTGTATCGAGTCATTCACCGGGAAGGGACTTAGCGTCTTTGGGGGATACAATCGGTGTGGAATCGGCTCTTCGTTCAGGGAACTTTGAGGATGCGATGCTCCGTGCTTTGGATAGGGTTTCAGGGGATCAGCAGCAGGCGAGTGATCTGATACAACGTGCTATTACGGAACCTGGTTCGGTAGATGTGCATGATATCACCATTGCCCAGGCAAAGGCTTCTATGTCTTTAAATATTTCCAGGACCGTGTTAAACCGTTTGGTTCAAGGGTGGAAAGATCTTATTAATACACGATAAAGATCAGATACGGTTACGGGTGCTTATGGTAACGTGCCGTCTTAATTCATTTTCTTGGAAGAGAAGGTGGGGCGGCGGTACCGTGAGGTAAATTATAAAGAAAAACAGAGAAAACAAAGAAAAGATATGCTGGGGTGGATATGGGTGAATGGATCAAGAAAATTGTAGGACAGATACAGAAACTCTGGGGTAAGTGGTCATTACTACAGAAACTCATACTGGTGGGGATTTGTGTGGCAGCTCTTGCCGGGATTATTGCTCTATTTTCCGTATCTACGGCGCCTACTATGGTTCCAGTCATTGATGCCCCGGTCTTGGATGAAGGGATCAGGAACCGGATCCTCACCCGTATAAACGAGGAAGGGGTTAAGACATCGGTATCTTCTACAGGGGTCATTATGGTCTCTGATGACGCTACCGCCCGGCGTATGCGGGCTATCCTGGTTCGAGAAGATCTTATCCCTTCGGGGACGAGTCCCTGGGAACTGTTTGACCGGGAGCGCTGGACCATCACTGATTTTGAACGTAATGTGAACCTCCAGCGGGCTATTACCCAGATGGTTACTGAGCATATACGCGCCCTGGACGATGTGGATAATGCTAATGTTACATTGGTGACCCCTGAACGGGCCTTGTTTGCCTCAGAGCAGAACCCGGTAACGGCAAGTGTTATCATTACTCCTCGTTTGGGGAGTGATATTACCCAAAACCGTAAAAAGATCGAAGGGATTCAGAAGCTGCTCAAATTTGCAGTAGCAGGTCTTCAGGATGATACCATCGTCATCACCGATCAGAACGGGATCGTGCTCAACGATTTTACTGGTCAGGCTGAATCGGATCGCCTGAGCCTTATTGAGCGGGGTAACAGGATGATCCGAACCCTCGAAGCACAGTACCGGGCAGTTATCCTTAAATCCCTTCAGGATACGTTTACCTCTGATCGAGTTCGGGATCTTAATATTAAAATCGATATGGATCTGTCTAAAAAAGCTATCAATACCGAAGAATTTTTTCCGACTACCATAAGGCCCCGGACTCCTGGGTCTTCTTATGATGATTCCGAGATTGTTCCTTCGGTTACCCGGTCTAAAACCACATCCAGTACTACCTGGAAGGGTACGGGGTTTACCCCGGAAGGGCCGTCAGGAGTGGAGGGTCAGACTGCTCCGGCCTTTCGGGATATGTCAAACCTCTATGGGGAAGTTACCCAAGAAACCCTCGTGGATAATGAAGAAATCAATAAACGTTCTATCCAGGAAGAACGGAGTCCCAATATAGACCGGGTTACGGTTTCGGTTAATATTGATGGAACCTGGTCAATAAAGTACGATGAGAAACGAAATCCCGTAGTACGTCCTGATGGTTCCATTGAACGGGAATATGCCCCTATGTCTCCAGCGGATCTACGGGCAACCCAAACTTTGATTCAGAATGCCATAGGGTATAACGCGGCACGGGGAGATTCAGTAACCGTACAAAATATCGGGTTTGATAGAACTAAGCAATTTGCCGATGAAGACACGGCTTTTTTTAAGCAGAAACAGTTCCAATCGATCATCTTGATAGCGCTTGGGGGTCTTGCCTTACTGCTCATCGGATTTATCGTCTTCCGGATAGTAGCACGGCGGCTAGAGCGGAAACGGATTATGGAAGAGGCAGAGCGTACTAAACGGGAACAAGAGATGCGGGATAGTGCGCTGATGGATGCAGAGCGGGAAAGCTCGGAGCTCCCCGTGTCTAATGAAGAACGAGTTCGTATGGAATTACGTGAGAATGTTGCTGATGTAGCTAAAAACCACCCTGAAGATGTGGCACAGCTTTTAAGAACCTGGCTTTTGGAGGAATAAAGCAATGGCAAAATTATCGGGTTCCGATGCCTCAGGTAAGAAAAAGAGCTCGAAAGATATTAGCGGCAGGCAGAAGGCTGCTATTTTCCTAGTATCCATAGGTGCTGAGGTATCTTCTGAAATTTTTAAGTACTTGCGAGAAGATGAAATTGAAACGCTGACCTTTGAAATTGCCCGGCTCGAAACCGTAGAATCTGAACAGAAAGATGCGATTTTGCAGGAGTTTCAGGAACTTATGATGGCAAATCAGTTTATCACCACCGGTGGTATTGATTATGCCAGGGAACTCTTGGAAAAAGCCTTGGGAAATCAGAAGGCGGTGGATATCATCAACCGCCTTACCTCGAGCTTGCAGGTGCGGCCCTTTGATTTTATACGCCGCACGGATCCCGCACACCTGCTTAACTTTATCCAACAAGAACACCCCCAGACTATCGCGCTTATCGTTGCGTATTTGGAACCGAATAAGGCTTCGGTGATTATCCAGAATCTTCCCCATGAGATGCAAAGTGATGTAGCCCGGCGTATTGCCACCATGGATAGAACCAGCCCTGAAGTGCTCCGGGAAGTAGAACGGGTGCTCGAAAAGAAGCTGTCCACCCTGTCCAGTGAAGATTACACGGCTGCAGGAGGGGTTGAAAGTATCGTGGAGATCCTCAACTTGGTGGATAGAACGTCGGAAAAACAGATCATTGAAGCCTTGGAAGGGGACGATCCGGAACTGGCTGAAGAGATAAAGAAGCGGATGTTTGTATTCGAAGATATTGTCATGATTGACGACAAATCTATTCAAAAGATCTTGCGGGAAGTGGATTCTGGAGAGTTGGCTAAGGCATTGAAGTCAGTGGATGCAGAGGTGCAGGATAAGATCTTCCGGAACATGAGTAAGCGTGCCGCAGGGATGCTCAAAGAAGATATGGATTATATGGGGCCGGTTCGATTAAAGGACGTGGAAGAGGCGCAACAAAAGATTGTTTCAATTATCCGGCGCCTGGAAGAGACCGGGGAGATCGTCATTGCCCGGGCAGGGGAAGACGAGCTCGTGGTCTAAGATTCCTGTGGGATTTGGGGGCGGGCATCTCTTTTGTAAAGATGATGCTGTTGTATAGGTTTGCATTTGTAGCAGTGGACAAGTTGTAGACGTGATTACGGTAAATTTTTACCAGTGCATGAGGTAAGGTCTATGTCACGAGCGGTTTTTAGATCCAATGAGATTATTGTCAATGATACGAAACTGTTGATTGAACCGCCTATTGTCGTTGTAGAGGCGCTTCCTCAAGAGGATGCGGACGTGGATACCCTGGAGCTTGAGGCATACGACGGTCCTACCATAGAAGATATTCGTCGGGAAGCAGAGCTTTTTAAGAGTCAATGGATCGCAGAGCGGGATACCATGATTTTATCCGCCAAAGTAGAGGCCGAGCGGATTATTAAGGACGCTCAAGAGGCAGCGGCTCAGGAAATACAGCGCGGGACTGAACAAGCTCAGGCTCTCCAGAAGGATGCCAAAATCTCGGCTGAACGTATGCTTGCGGAAGGCCGGCGTAGGTCCCAAGATATGGAGACCGCTTCTAAGAGTGCTATTGAGACCCGCGGGAAAGAAGCGGAAGAAGAGGGTTTACGTTTAGGCAGGGAAGCGGGGTTTAAGGAGGGGAAGGTCGAGGTAGATCGGCTTATTCAAAGAACTCAAACGGTCCTTGAGCGGGCGCAAGATAAGCGGGCTGCCATTCTTACTGAAACAGAACAACAGATCGTGGATTTGGTACTCCTCATTTCCCGGAAGGTGGTCAAGCTTATTTCCGAACAGACTCAAGAGGTGGTCATCGCCAACGTGAAAGAGTCGTTACGGAAAGTGAAGGGTCGAGGGGATGTCATCATTAGGGTGAATATTGCGGATCTGCAGTTGAGTACCGAACACATCAAGGATTTTATTCAGACCCTTGAAGGGGGCCAACATATTCAAGTTCAGGAAGATTCTTCGGTTGATCGAGGAGGATGTATCATTGAAACTGAGTTTGGTGATATTGATGCCCGCATCTCCAGTCAACTTGCGGAATTAGAAACGAAGATTCTAGAAATGACCCCTGTCAAAACTACCGGCAAATCTAGGACACAACTTGAAGAAGCAGGGGTTTAGTGCCCGTGGAAACGCTGATTACCAAATATCGTGAAGTTGCTGAACGGGTCGATACCATCAAATATGTAGGTCATGTTTCTAAAGTCCAGGGTCTGCTTATTGAAAGCCGGGGCCCGGTAGGAATTATCGGGGAAATCTGTCGTATTGAAGCTCCCAAGGGACCCGGGGTGATCCTGGCAGAGGTGGTAGGGCTTCGGGACCAGACCGTCCAACTCATGGCCTATCAGGAAACCGACGGCATTGAGGTGGGAAACCGAGTGGTTGCTTCAGGCAGTACGCTGGAAGTACCGGTTTCCATGGCATTACTAGGCCGGATTTTGGATTCCCAGGGTAAGCCCTGTGACGGCAAAGGGGGAATTAAAGCAGGTCAGTATTATCCGGCTATGGCCCAGGCCCCGGATCCCCTCAAGCGGAAACGGGTAACTCAGCGGGTATGTACCGGCATACGGGCCATTGACGGGCTTTTGGCAGTAGGTCGAGGGCAGCGCTTAGGTATTTTTGCCGGATCCGGGGTGGGAAAATCAACGCTTTTGGGAATGATCGCCCGGAATACCAATGCGGATGTAAATGTGGTTGCCCTCATTGGTGAGCGGGGACGGGAAGTTAATGATTTTATCGAGAACGATCTTGGCTCTGAAGGACTTGCCCGAAGTGTCATCGTGGTTACCCCTTCCAACTCCCCCCCCTTAGCCCGCCTACGGGGGGCCTACGTAGCAACTGCAGTGGCTGAATACTTCCGGGATCAGGACCTGGATGTCATGTTCCTCTTTGATTCGGTTACTCGGTTTGCCCGGGCGCAACGGGAAATAGGACTTGCCATCGGGGAACCTCCGGCGACCAGAGGCTACACTCCCAGTATGTTTGACCAGATGCCTAAGCTCTTGGAACGCTGCGGTACGGCTGAAAAGGGAACCATCACCGGATTTTATACAGTTCTGGTAGACGGGGATGATATGGACGAACCAGTAGCCGATACGGTGCGGGGAATCCTGGATGGCCATATTGTCCTCTCCCGTTCCCTTGCCAAGGCGTATCATTACCCGGCTATTGATGTGCTTGCCAGCGTTTCTCGGCTTGCGCCCATAGTTTCAGGGCCTCTGAGTAATAAAGCCGCAGGTGCCCTCAGGCGGATCATGGCGGTTTATGCGGCAAACGAGGATCTCATCAATGTAGGGGCCTATCATACCGGCTCAAATCCTGCTATTGATGAGGCGATCATGAAACACCGGGCTATCGAAGAATTCCTCGTCCAAGAGGTAGATGAAACCGCCCCGATTGCCGAGACCCTCAAAGTAATGGCAGGGATTTCTGGAAGTACGATACCTGATGAGGAGATGCAGGAATAAGGCAGGATAGGGGCAGTTTTAAGGGATGAGACGGTTTCAGTTTGGCCTTCAGAAGGTGTTGGTACTCCGGGAATACCGGGAGCAAGAGAGTGAGATTGAACTTGGTAGGGCGGTTGGAGCCCTTACCCAGATTGAACACCGGATCGCGGATATTGCGGCAGAACGGGTGAGGGTTGGGCTTGAACAGTGCGGTACCGGTCGAGGTACTGCGGAGATTGTGGCCTTTGACCGGTACGTGCAAAGGCTTGAGAACACGAAAAAGCGTCTTATAGAGGATGCTGCTCAAGCAGAACGCAAGGTCGAGGAAGCTCGAGAGGTGTATCTTGCAGCGTCCCGGGAGCGTAAAATTCTGGATAAAGTGCGGGAACATCGGGCAGCAGAATACCGTCATGTTCAGCTTGCAGAAGAAACTAAAGTCCTAGACGAAGTGGGGAGTTCCCGGCTCCAGCGGATGTTAGCGGAAAAAGCTGATGCGTCTTTAATAAACTAAGGGGGAAGGACATAAAAAAGCCCTTCCCCAAAAATACTGCATATACGGTGGCTCATTAGAGCTGCTTCTTGTTCCATTCAGGCAGGAGGGATTCTGGTCCGTATACCAACGTATGCATCAGAGCTTGGGCACAGGAATCAAGGACGCGGGTAAGAACCGTTTTTTCATCAGGGCTGAAATCCGAAAGTACCCAGTCGGCTACATCCGTATGCGGAGGCCGGCCAATACCGATGCGAAGCCGCCAGAAATCTCCGATTGCGAAATTAGCCTTCATAGAACGGAGTCCGTTGTGTCCTCCCAATCCCCCGGAAAACTTATATGCCGCAGTTCCCAAGGGTAACTCAAGCTCATCGTGAACCACAAGAATATTCCTTAGGGGAATCTTGCAAAAAGAAGCTGCCGCATATACCGAATCCCCGGAGAAATTCATATAGGTTTCAGGTAACAAGAAATGTACCTTATGGGGAATGGGCTTTTCCTCCGAGGATACCGGCGCAGATACGCCCATCTCTTTTTGATATTCCTGCAGAGTACTCCCATCCATGCTCGCGTATAATCCTTTGTATTTCTGCTGCCAATGCAAGGTTTTAGAAAAAGGAAGCACTTCTGCAAGCAGGCGTCCTGTATTATGCCTGTTGTGGGTATATTCCCTGCCGGGGTTTCCTAAAAAAGCTACTAATTCAATCATGCTCTCTATGCTCTCCGGAGCCATAATAGACTAGATACACGGATTTTTTATAGTACCACGTACCGATCGATTTATGCCCATCCCTCATACAGCATCCGTGGTGCTCCCTTTAACCTGTACTGTACTATACTATTCAGTATATGAAATGGTTGATGCTCCTTCGTATAAGTGCCCTCACCCTGGGTATTGCCGTCCCTATGATGCTTCCGGCTTTTGGGATGGCCTTGGTCTCAGGTGAATTCCTCCTGATACGGGCCTTTGCCATCCCCCTGGGTATTACCCTGGCTTGCGCTTTGCCTGCATTCTGGGCTTACAAAAAAACACGCTTCCAGTTTGGTCAGCAGGACGGCTTCTTCCTGGTTTTTCTCACCTGGATTGGCATAAGCCTCTTGGGGGCCTTTCCCTATTACCTTGCAGGGCAGGGCATTAGTTTCACTGATGCGGTTTTTGAGAGCGCCTGTGGCTTCGCCACCACCGGGGCAAGCACCTTTTCCGATGTGGAGCGCCTCCCTTACGTCCTCCTTTTTTGGCGGAGTACCACGCACTGGTTTGGAGGGATGGGCATCATCCTGCTTACCGTGGCCCTCATGCCCCTTATGGGAGTCGGAGGTTTTCAACTCATCAAAGCCGAGACTCCGGGGCCTGAAAAGGAGAAGATTACTCCCAAGATCACGGCTACAGCCAAGATACTCTGGCTGGTTTACTGCGGTCTTACACTGATCCTGTTTCTACTCTACCTGCTTGGCGGTATGAGCGGATTCGATGCAATCTGTCACGCCTTCACCACTATGGCTACCGGAGGAGTAAGTACGAAAAACAAGGGACTCAGTTTTTATGATTCACCGTTCATCGATCTGATTTCTACCGTGTTTATGCTTCTTGCCGGGCTTAATTTCAACCTCTATGTACGGGTACTTACCGGTACGTTCAAGGATCTATGGCATAACTCAGAAGCCCGGGCATACCTGCTTATTTTTAGTATTGCTTCTGGACTGATTACCCTAAGCCTGGTACAGGTCTATGGCTCAGTAGGCAGGGCTGCCCGTTACGGGGTATATCAAACCGCTTCAATCCTTTCTACGACTGGAGCGGTCATCACTGATTACGCAGCCTGGCCTTCCTTTGCCCAGGGAATCCTTTTCATCCTCATGTTTATCGGGGGCTGTTCTGGTTCCACCGCAGGAGGCATCAAGGTGATACGCCATGTAGTGCTCTGGAAACAAGCAGGCAATGAGTTGCGGCGACTCATATATCCTCAAGGCGTTTTTAGTGTACAACTTAATCGGAAGGTGGGTCGCAAGGATGTAGTCTATGGAGTTGCAGGGTTTGGGTTTCTCTACCTTATGGTGATCGCCGCCACGACCCTTATGACCGCGGCTTCCGGGATAGAGCTGTCCTCGGCATTCAGCGCGGCCATCTCGGTTACCGGGAACATCGGGGTCGGTTTCGGAGTGATTGGGCCTTGTGGTACTTACGGGGCTTTTCCTGATCATATCAAGTGGATTTTCTCTTTGGTGATGATTGCCGGACGACTGGAACTCTGGACCGTGTTTGTCCTGTTTTCTCCTGAATATTGGCGACGGTAAACCCTTTTAGTATAGTGAGTGTATGGGTAGTCCTTTTGTGCTGGATGAAACGCCGGCTTATGCGGTGGTATTTAAGCCTCCTCGAGTACACACAGTACCTTTGAAAAGAGATGCTGGCAGATCCGGGCACAAAGAGACCCTTCTTGATTGGTGCGGTGAGCGTTTTCCCCAGGTACTTACAGTGCAGGGAAGGCATCCATGGGAAGGGGGCATAGTCCATCGTCTTGACTATGAAACCCAGGGTCTCGTTCTGGTTGCCAAGACCCAAGCAGCCCTGCACAGTTTTTCAGCCCAGCAGGAAGCAGGGTATATAATTAAGGAATACCGTGCATTCTCCACAAAAGGAGCTTGCGACCTGCTTCCGGGTTTTCCCCCTGGCTTTTCCCATGTTCCTTGTGTCATTGCGAGCGGTTTTCGACCCTATGGTCCGGGAAGTAAGACAGTACGTCCGGTGGTATTCCCAGTTCAAGATGGTTCGGACGCTTTGGGAAAACCGGGGAGGTTTAGGAGGATCCGTGCCCTGGACCAAGGGAGACCTTATATAACCGAGATTATTGAACCGGTTCCTCGGGCAACTTCTATCGTCGATACTCCCCAGGATCCTTCGGTAGCACATAGCTATTTTCGGTTGCGGATTAAACGGGGGTTTCGTCACCAGATCCGCTGTCATTTAGCATGGATTGGCTATCCTATACTCAATGACACCCTGTATGGAGGTTTACCGGGAGAGGCTATCTTGCTGCGGAAACCTTGTTTTGATACGGCTTATGTGGATGGAGTGGAACTTCCGGTCTTGGGCCTCATTGCTCAAGGGATTAGGTTTTACGATCCGGTCTCAGGAGTACCTCGGTGCTATACCCTTTAGAACAAAATGGAACAGGCAATGGAGGCTGTTTCAAAACTTCAGGTTTGAAACTAGTTCAATGTATACCGTAATAGGTATAATTGGTATAGGATTCTATTTAAATTTATGGTACATTTATACTAAGAATCTGCTTGACAACGGGTTTTTATAGGGTATACTAAAATATATATAGAAGGTTTTAGGTATTTCCTGTTCGAATATAATGGTGTAATCATTGGCGGCAGGGTAATACTTAAATGATGATTCTAATTTGGTAAGCTATTGAATCGTGTCATACGGATTAGATCGGGGCACCGGTAAGTTCGTCTTATGCAGTTGGGAGGTCACTTGAAAATTGTTGAGATCTTAAAAAAACGGTTGAGCTTCTCCTTTGAAGTTTTCCCCCCGAAAAACGATCAACCCATGGATCCTTTGTTGAAGACGCTATCTGAACTCTATCGCTTTGAACCTGATTTTATAAGCTGTACCTACGGCGCTAGTGGTACGAACAAGGGGCGTAGTAAAGAAGTTTGTGAATCGGTTAAGAAGAGTGGGTATGAGATTCTGACTCATTTTACCTGTATCGGTAATAGTTGCAGCGATATTAAAACGATCATTAAAGAGTACGCTGATATAGGCCTGGAAAATGTATTGGCTATGCGAGGGGATTTTCCCAAGGGACAGCAAGGTACGGGTGGTGATTTTGATCATGCGAATAAATTGATTGCTTTTCTTAAAGTAGCATTTCCCCAGATATGTTTAGCTGCTGCAGGTTATCCTGAAAAGCATATCTTGGCGCCCAGCTTTGATTCGGATATTGTCCATCTGCGGAACAAACAAGACGTGGGGGCGGAATTCATCATGTTACAGCTCTGTCATGATGTAGATGCCTATTCGCGGTTTGTTGAGCGTGCCCGCAAGGCAGGAGTAACGGTTCCGTTTGTCGTGGGGCTTATGCCGATTCTGGTTAAAGATCCTATCATCCGTATGACGATTGCCAAGGGTTGTTCGATTCCGAAAGAGCTTGCGGCTATTATGGGAAAATACGGAGATGACCCGGAGAGCTTCAAGAAGGCTGGTATTGAGTACACCGTTGAGCAACTGCATCGCTATATAAGTGCTGGTGTTAATGGAATCCATATCTTCACGTTGAACAAGCACGAAGATGTATCGAAGATTGTGCTTGCATCAGGTATTAGAGTTCAGAAATAGGAAATAGATAGAAGGAGAAAGAGGAGCAATACCATTTGGATGGTAAATCGCATAAACTAAGGATGGTGATTCTGGTATCCGTACTAAAGAGGCGCGTTTGAGAGGTGAGGAAATTGCTTGCTCCTCCTCGAAGTGCAGAGGATTGTACTCTTTTATGGTTTAATGTTTTTACCGGTGAATATGTTATGGAAACAAGAAAATGGTTATTAAGGTGGGGTCATTTAACGCATCTCACTTTTAGATAATTTTCATTGACATAGCATATTTCTGCGGGTATAATAGGTTATTCCTGAACGAAGTAGGAAAAATTGCGGAGGTATTGAATGAAAATCACAGAGATTCTCAAGAAGAGAATGACGTTTTCTTTTGAGGTATTCCCCCCCAAAGAGAACGATGGTGTTCCCAAGTTGCAAAAAGAGCTTGATGAACTGTTCAAATTTAGTCCTGACTTTATTAGCTGTACCTACGGTGCGGGTGGGACTAATGTTGGTAAAAGCCAGGAAATCTGCAAATACATCGCTGATAACAAAGTTACGTGTATGACGCATTTCACCTGTATTGGGACTTCAGAAGAGCGAATTCTGAAAGAAATCAATGAATACATCGGCATTGGTCTTGAGAATGTTCTTGCGATGCGCGGTGATTTCCCGAAAGATCCTAATACGGGTAAATTTGCCACTACTACCGGTGGTGTTTTTAGTAATGCTAATCAGCTCATTGAGTTCATTAAAGCAAACTTTGGTGACAAACTTGTCGTTGCCGCAGCAGGTGACCCTGAGACCCATATTCTTGCGGTTAATCCTGAAGCCGATATCGCATTTATCCGGGCAAAACAGGATGCAGGTGCTGAGTTTATCATGTGTCAGCTCTGTCATGATATTGATGAATATGAACGCTGGGTTGCCAAATGTCGTAAGGCTGGTGTTACGATTCCTTTTGTGATGGGACTCATGCCGGTTCTTGCCCGGGATCCGATCATTAATATGACTGTTTCCAATGGTTGTTCGATCCCCAAAGAACTTGCTGCTATTATCGGTAAATATACGCCGCCTCGGGGTGCTGCTGAAAATGTCGTCAAAGAGTATGCTGCGGATTTCAAGAAAGCCGGGATGGAATATACCGTCAGATCGCTATGGCGTTATATGAATACCGATCTTCAGGGCATTCATCTTTATGCGCTCAATAAGGCAGTCGATGTTGGTCAAATCGTCCTTAATTCTGGTATTCGGCAGAAGAAGGCGTAATTAAGAGAGGAGGGGGAATTCTCCCTCCTGTAGCGTATACGCTTATGTTACCCCTTTTTTTTGTAGGGGTGTAGTGAGTTTCTATAACCCTGTCCATAGTAAGGAGAAGATAATGGCAAAAGGTTCAGATGCCGTAAAGAAATTTATTGGTTCCGATATCGAGATTGCACAGGCAGTGTATCCTGAGCATGCGTATGATATTTTGGAAATCGCTAAAAAACTTGACATTCCTGAGAAGTATATCGAACAGTATGGCCGCTATAAGGCTAAAATTGACTACAATTATCTCAGCAATGAGCTTAAAGATAAAGCAAATGGCAAGCTCATTCTCGTAACTGCCATTACCCCCACACCAGCAGGGGAAGGCAAGACCACAACTACCGTGGGTGTTTCCGATGGTCTTTCTAAACTGGGGAAGAAAGTCGTGGTGGCGCTTCGGGAGCCTTCGCTTGGACCGGTATTCGGCGTTAAGGGCGGTGCAGCTGGCGGTGGCTGGGCGCAGGTTATCCCCATGGAGGACATCAACCTGCACTTTACCGGGGATTTCCATGCAGTTGGCGCGGCAAATAACCTCCTTGCGGCCATGATCGACAACCATATCTATCAGGGCAATAAATTCAACCTTGACCCGCGCAAGATTATATGGCGCCGTTGCGTGGATATGAACGACCGGCAGCTTCGTTTTATCGTCGATGGTTTAGGCGGTAAGGCAAACGGGGCCTCCCGGGAAGATGGGTACGATATCACTGTTGCTTCTGAGATTATGGCTATTCTTTGTCTTTCCTCAGACATCGACGATCTTAAGAAACGCTTGGGTCGCATCATCGTCGGTTATACCTATGGCAAACAGTCGGACGGTTCAGAGAAGCCGGTAACCGCTGCACAGCTTAATGCCCAAGGTGCAATGGCCGCGTTGCTCAAAGATGCACTCAAACCAAACCTGGTTCAGACCCTGGAGGGTACACCTGCCTTTATTCATGGGGGTCCCTTTGCTAACATTGCCCACGGTTGTAATTCAATCATGGCAACGAAACTTGCCTTAAAGATGGGAGATTACGTGGTTACTGAAGGGGGTTTTGGCGCAGACCTGGGTGCGGAAAAATTCCTTGATATTAAGTGCCGTATGGCTGATCTTAAGCCTAATGCGGTGGTTATTGTGGCTACGGTTCGTGCGCTCAAGCATCATGGAGGAGTAGCAAAGGCGGATCTGGGGAAAGAAAATCTTGCTGCCTTGGAAAAAGGGCTTCCGAATCTGCTTCAGCACATCGAAAATATCACGAAAGTTTTCAATCTGCCTGCGGTTGTAGCGATTAATGCCTTCCCAACAGATACTAAGGCTGAACTTGATCTGGTTGAAAAAATGGCCAAGGAAAAAGGTGCCAATGTGGTACTTTCCGAAGTATGGGCGAAAGGTGGCGAAGGCGGGGTAAAGCTGGCCGAAGAAGTAGTTCGACTGTGTGAGCAGCCGAATAAGTTTACCTTCAGCTATGATGTAAACGCATCAATCAAAGATAAGATCGAAGCGATTGCGAAGAATATCTACCATGCAGAGAATGTCAATATTCTTCCGAATGCGCAAAAGCAGATTGAGCAGCTTGAGAAACTTGGCATGGACAAGGTACCGATTTGTATGGCCAAGACCCAATATAGCTTCTCCGATGATCAGGCGCTGCGGGGTGCACCAAAAGGTTGGACGCTCACGGTACGGAACATTAAGATTTCTGCAGGAGCAGGTTTTATCGTTGCGCTTACAGGAGAAATTATGACCATGCCTGGGTTGCCGCCAGTACCTTCCGCGGAAAAAATCGACGTGGATAACACAGGAAAAATATCCGGACTATTCTAGGGTATAAAGAGGGGGTGGTTTCAAGATGAGTTTAACCAATAAGAGCTGTGCAGAATTTATTGCTGTTTTGGGTAGTAAGGCGCCGGTACCAGGGGGGGGTGGCGCGTCGGCTCTGGTGGGAGCGGTTGGAACCGCCCTGGGAAACATGGTAGGATCCCTAACCATCGGGAAGAAGAAATACGCCGCGGTGGAAGCGGATATGGTGCGTCTACAGCGAGATGCGGATCGGTTGCAGGGGGAACTGCTTGAACTGGTACAAAAAGACGCAGAGGAATTTGAACCGCTTTCCAAGGCTTATGGGCTTCCCGAAAATACAGAGGGAGAGAAGGCAGAGAAAGCCTTGGTTATGGAGGCTGCGTTGAAGTCGGCGTGTGGTGTACCCTTAGAAATTATGAAAAAGTGCGCCGAGGCGATTTTGTTGCAAGAGGAATATGCGGCTAAGGGGAGCCGTCTTGCGGTCAGCGATGCAGGGGTGGGGGTGTTATTCTGTAAGGCGGCTCTGGTAGGGGCAAGTCTTAATGTATACATCAATACCAAAGCTATGAAAGACCGGGCCTATGCGGAGCAAATTAACCGGGAAACCGATACGTTGCTTGCTGAATATGAACCCTTGGCAGACAAGATCTTTAGGGGGGTCAAAGACCAATTAAAACCCAAGTAAAACCGGACCAAGGGGTATGAGGAACTTAATTGAGGTGAAACAAGAATGGCAAAGTTACTGAGTGGAAAAGAAGTAGCCGAGGCGTTGACTGCGTCTATGAAACAGGATGTGGAGGCCCTCAAGGCTAAGGGGATCACGCCGACCTTGGGTATTATCCGGGTGGGTGAAAAGGGTCCTGATATTTCTTATGAGAAAGGGGCTACCAAGCGCTGTGAAGAGGTTGGGGCTGCGGTAAAGAACTACCGTTTGCCTGAGGATACCACGCAGCAGGCATTACTGGATGTCATTCGGGAGGCCAATGAAGATTCGGGAGTGCATGGGGTATTACTTTTTCGTCCCTTGCCTAAACACATTGATGACAATGCGGCAAGGGCAGCCCTGTTGCCGAAGAAAGATATGGACGGTATTACCGATGGTTCTATGGCAGGGATATATGCGGATGCGAGCCAGGGTTATGCCCCTTGTACCGCAGAATCGGTTATCAAGATACTTGAACATTACCAGATCGATCCTGCAGGGAAACGGGTGGTGGTAGTTGGCCGGAGCACGGTAATTGGTAAACCGGTATCCTTATTGCTTTTGAAAAAAAACGGAACCGTTACAATCTGTCATTCAAAAACCAAGAATATGGCTTCAGTGATCCAAGAAGCGGATATTGTGGTCGTGGCTATGGGACGGGCCGAAAGTGTAGGAAAAGAGTCCTTCCGGGCTGGACAGGTGGTGGTGGATGTAGGGGTCAACCCAAAACCTGATGGGAGTAAGGGTACTTGTGGTGATGTGAAGTTTGCCGAAGTCGAACCTTTGGTAGAGGCTATTAGCCCGGTACCTGGCGGTGTTGGTTCGGTAACGAACTGTATGCTGATAAACCATCTGATTCGGGCGGCTCAAGGGAGTGTTTAGTAGCCTTGCGGTAGGAACTATTAAGGTAGATAATTGAGGAAGGACGAAGCCGGGATAGACATGGTGTCTGATTCCGGCATCTCCTTTAGAACGGCGGCGTGTAAAAGTACCAAAAATAGCGTAAAGAGTGACGGGTAGGATGTGGTTGTTTCAATGGTTTTTTTGTATCGAATGAGGATATGCCATAGAAAACGTATGCGGCCTGTTGGACAGGGACGGTAAAGTGATGGAGGTGTGTATAAAACATGTAAGCGCCGGCGTGGAGAGTAACAATACGGTTGAAGCCGTAAAGGTTTACGGAGAATGGGTCGTTGACCTTGGATCCGCTTAAATTGACGTGGTGCTTGAAAGCACACATAGGAGAGGAGAAACATAATTTTGAAAACGCTGGAAGATTTAACCTCTATTGAGCAAATGGAGGCAGATACCGCTAAATTGAAGGAAATAGCGTGTTCTGTTTGCGCAGAAACTTGGGAAGATCGCAATAAAAAACAGACGCCCCACTGTAAGTTTGGGGAAGAGGGAGTCTGCTGTAAGAACTGTTCTATGGGGCCTTGCCGTATTACCCCCAAGGCCTCCCGAGGAATTTGCGGCGCAGATGCTCATGCAATTGCGGCGCGGAATTATGCTCGTACTATCGCAGCGGGTACTTCAGCCCACTCGGATCACGCCCGGGAAATCCTGCATATACTCCACAGTACAAAGCCCGGTGGAAACTACCAGGTCCGGGACGAGCAAAAACTTATACGACTAGCTAAGGAATACGGGTTAGAAACCGAGGGTAAGGATATTTATGACCTTGCCCATGAAGTTGCTGATGTCGGCCTTATGGAATTCGGAAAGCCTACAGGGACGCAGCGCTTTATTAAGCGGGCCACTGAAGAGCGGCAGCAAGTATGGCGTGATCAGGGGATTGAGCCCCGGGCTATTGACCGGGAAATCGCTACTACGTTGCACATGACCCACATGGGGAACAGTGCTGATCCAGAAGCCTTAGTAAGACAGGGTCTAAGAACCAGCCTTTCCAATGGATGGGGCGGATCAATGCTGGGTACGGAAATCACTGATATCCTCTTTGGAACTCCCACAGTACGGACTACCGAAGGAAATCTGGGGGTTCTGGAAAAAGAAATGGTCAATATTGTGGTTCATGGGCATGATCCGGCTTTTTCTGAGATGGTAGTAACTGCTGCGGAAATAAAGGAACTGGTGGATTATTCCAAATCAAAGGGCGCTAAAGGGATCAACATTGTTGGTCTTTGCTGTACCGCTAATGAAGTGGCCATGCGTCATGGGGTTCGGATGGCAGGAAACTTCCTCCAGCAGGAAAATGCAGTCTTAACCGGTGCCGTAGAGATGATGTGTGTGGATGTACAGTGTATATTCCCTGCACTTGCTCCCTTGAGTGAGTGTTTCCACACCAAATTTGTTACTAGTTCTCCTATTGCACGGATTCCCGGATCCATTTATGTGGAATTTAAACCGGACACCGCTTTTGATCAGGCCAAAGACCTCATCAAAATGGCCATTGATAACTATCAAAACCGGGATACTTCTAAAGTGTTTATCCCGAGTACCAAGCAGACTGCCGTAGTTGGGTATCCTACGGAACAGATCATCAAGCATCTTGACGGGGTAACCAATAGCCATGTGGACGAGATCGGTTCTTATAGGCCGGCTATTGATGCGATCAAGGCAGGGGTTCTGCGGGGCGCTGTGGCTATTGTAGGTTGTAATAACCCTAGGGTACGGCCAGATTACTCTCATTTTGAGATCATGCGAGAGTTGTTGCAAAACGATATACTGATCGTTGCTACAGGTTGTGCGGCTCAACTTGCCACTAAGGCGGGACTGCTCAATAAAGACGCCAAGTACGTGTGCGGTGCTGGTTTGAGGCGGGTATGCGAATTGGTGGATATACCGCCGATTCTGCACATGGGTGCATGTGTGGATATCAGTCGTATGATGCTTCTCGCCACGGGGATTGCTAAAGACTGGGGAGTAAAGACCACTGAGATACCGGTGGTAGGTTGCGCTCCTGAATGGATGAGTGAGAAAGCGGTCTCTATAGCCAATTATGTGGTATCTACCGGCATTGATGTGTACTTGGGTATCGAACCTCAGGTTAAAGGCAGTACCGAGATGATGGATCTCATTACCCAGGGTACTCGCAACATTGTCGGTGCAGGGTATATCATCAATAAGGATCCCCATGAACTGGTGAAAAGTATCCTTGATGGTATTGAGGCAAAGCGCGCAGGGTTGGGTATATAGGTATGAAAATCGCAATCACCGGAAAAGGTGGGGTAGGAAAAACAACCCTTGCTGCAGTGCTCGCTCGTCTTTATGCGGCGGAAGGCCGGACGGTGCTTGCGGTTGATGTAGACCCTGACGCGAATCTCGGATTGGCCCTGGGCTTCAGCGAGGAAGAATTGGAAGAGATCACCCCGGTTTCTAAAATGAGTGAACTCATTGCTGAACGTACCGGGACTACCAATGATACCTTTGGCAAGTTTTTTAAAATAAATCCTCATGTCAGTGATATACCGGATCGGTTTTCTAAAGAGAAAAACGGGGTAAAACTGCTTATCATGGGTACCGTGGAAACCGGTGGCGGTGGCTGTGTGTGCCCTGAGCATGTGGTACTCAAGCGGGTTATCTCTCATCTCGTGATACAGCGGGATGAGGTGGTTATTATGGACATGGAGGCAGGGTTGGAGCACCTTGGACGGGGTACGGCTAGTATGGTGGATCGCTTCATTACCGTAATTGAACCGGGAGCGAGGAGCATACAAACCTATCACAAGGTAAAAGTTCTTGCTGCAGATCTAGGTGTGAAAAAGGTAAGCGTGGTCGCGAACAAAGTTCGTGGGAAAGAGGATACAGAATTCCTCGAGAAGAGTATACCCCCTGAGGATCTTTTTGGCTTTATCAGCTATAGCGATGATGTGATCAGCGCCGATAGAAAAGGCGTTTCGCCCTTCGACACAAGTGAATGTGCGCGAAAGGAGATCCAGAGGATCAAAGAGCGTATCGATTTTTCCACATAATTACTATAGGAGAGTTTTCAATGAAATTGCTTTTTAATAGAGTTTTTGATGGCGTTGATGAAATGTATGCCATCGCCGAGAAGGCGTTGAATGAGACCGTGAAGGAGCTTGGTGAGGCAGCGCCCATTACCATGCCGAATACCGCGTATTTTCTCGCCAATCACTTAACTTATCTTTCCAAGAAGGTAACTACCGTCGGGGAACTTAAGTCCTGTTTCCCCGAGGTAAAAGCTTGGATGCCCCATGAACAGCGTTTAGGGGATGTGTTCAAATCCGGGTTTGGAACCGTCCTGGCTGCTGAAGTCATTGAGGCTTGTAAATACGCCCGAAGTGATAAACCCTATGGAGATGAGTATTGGGGGCACATGTCCGACGCAGAAGTCCGGGAATTAGGAGTACCTTTGGTTACCGGCGACATTCCTGGGTTTGTGGTCATTATTGGACCTGCTCCTTCGGACGAAGAGGCCGCGGAACTTATCAAGGGGTATCAGTCTCGGGCCATATTTGTCTTCCTCATCGGGGGCATCATTGACCAGGCCAAGCGCATGAATCTTAACATGGGCTTTCCGGTTCGGGTGGTTCCGGTGGGGCCGGATATTTGGGCGGTGGCTCATATCATATCCTTGGTAAACCGGGCGGCCATGATCTTCGGTGCAGTGCAACCGGGCGACCGGGAAGGGTTCGATCATTATACCTTCCATCGTATCCGGGCCTTTGTGAATGCCTTTTCACCAGTACCTGACATCGTGGTTGGGTGTGGAGGCGGTGCCATTGCTATGGGATTCCCGGTCATTACCAACGATACCAAGGATATGTGGCCGGTTCCCAAGAGCCTTATTATTCAGCAGGAAACCAAGGACTTTATTGAGACTTCTTTAGAAGCTCGGGATATTAAGATCAAGGTTACGAAGATCGATATTCCCGTGGCCTTCTCCACTGCCTTTGAAGGAGAGATCATCCGCAGAAACGATATGCAGGTGGACATTGATGGTTCTCGGTTGGATTGTTTCGAGTGGGTGCGTACATTGGAGTCAAATGCGGTAGAGGATCACGCTATTGAGCTTATCGGTCCGGATATCGACAGCGTTCCGGTAGGCAGTCGTTTTGCTTTGGCATACATCGTTGAAGTATCGGGTAAGAATATGCAGAGCGATTTTGAACCGGTGTTTGAGCGGAAGTTCCATAACTTCCTTAACTGTGTTGAAGGAGTTATGCATACCGGCCAGAGGGATCTTATCCGTATCCGGGTGAGCAAAGCTACCTTTGAAGCTGGGTTTAGGGCGAAACACATTGGGGAAGTGCTCTATGCTAAGGTAAAAAGCGAATACGAGGCAGTGGTTGACAAGTGTCAGGTTAAAATCTATACGAAACCGGAGGATCTCAAACGGCTACGCGCGGAAGTGAACAAGGTTTATGAAGTGAGGGACGCACGGCTCAAATCGCTAACTGACGAGAGTGTGGAAGTCTTCTATGACTGTATCCTCTGTCAGTCCTTCTCTCCATCCCATGTTTGCATCGTTACCCCTGAACGGCTTGGACTGTGCGGCGCAGTATCCTGGCTTGACGCCAAAGCTACAAACGAGCTTGATCCAAATGGCCCTTGTCAGATTGTTACCAAGCAGCGAGTGGTAGATGACAACTTAGGTATCTGGGAAGACGTCAATGAAGTGGTAAACAGCGCTTCTCATGGTGCGCTGCAGCAGGTTACTCTTTATTCCATCTTGCAGGATCCAATGACCAGTTGTGGTTGTTTTGAGTGTATCTGCGGTATTGAGCCATCTACCAATGGGGTGGTTATTGTCAACCGGGAGCATACAGGGATGACCCCTCTGGGGATGACATTTTCGGAGATGGCCTCCATGACCGGCGGCGGGGTGCAGACCCCTGGTTTCATGGGACATGGCAAGCAGTTCATCTCTTCCAAGAAGTTCATGAAAGCTGAAGGAGGGCCTGCCCGTATTGTGTGGATGCCTAAGGCGCTCAAGGAGTTTGTGAGTACTAAGCTCAATGCCACTGCAAAAGAACTCTATGAGATCGAGGATTATACGTCTATGATCGCCGATGAAACGGTATCTGAGGATGCTGAAACCCTGGTTACTTTCTTGAATGAAAAACAGCATCCCGTGTTAAATCTTGAGCCTTTGTTGTAACAATTGTTTTCGGGGGAGGATATCCCCCGATGGACGTCTAGGTCGTAGAGAAGCGTAGGGTAGATGTATTGCTCTATGTATGATGTATGCGGGAACTTGAGGGTATTGAGCGGATAGGGTGGTTGTATGAATCCTCATTTCCTTGACTTATTAGAGAACGATGATAGAGAGGTACTTTAACCGGTAGCCATGAGGTTACTGGATAAGTTGAGTGTTTTACTAAATTATCTTAAGGAGGAAACCGTTATGCCATTTAAACGTGTTCCGCAAAAATTTACGGCGCCTATCAAAGAGGTAGTGATAGGTACAGGCGATAAGACTGTCGCCTTTGGTGGTGAAAAAGTCCTTCCCTTGTACAGTTTTGATGAAGCCATCAAGAACCCGCCGAAAGTGGGGGTGGAAGTCTCGGATCAGGGTCCAAACAGGGAACTACCGGGGATTGCTGAGTTCTATAAGGGGGTAGAAAACATTCCCGATGTAGCAAAGCGGGCTTGTGAAATGCCGGGGGCTGATTTCGTGGTGCTGTCCTTGGAAAGCGCCGACCCTAACGGTGCGGATAAGCCAATTGAAGACTGTGTAGCCCTGTGTAAAGAAGTTGCTGAAAAGGTTACCTTGCCTCTGGTTATTCAGGGAAGTAAGAATGTGGAAAAAGATGGTAAGCTTTTCCCCAAGATCGCGGAGGCTCTAGAAGGAAAGAACGTGCTTTTACTTTCCGCTAAAGAAGAGAATCACAAAGCTATAGCAGTTGCAGCGGTTCAGGCGTATGGGCAGAAGATCGGGGCGGAATCTGCGGTGGACATCAATCTGGCCAAGCAGCTCAATGTGGTTATCTCCCAACTGGGTATTGATCTGGGAAATGTGGTTATGAATACCGGTTCCGCAGCAGCAGGGTACGGGTATGAATACATCGCTTCTACCTTAGATAGGGTTAAAGCAGCGGCGCTTGCTCAAAATGACGTCAAGCTTCAAATTCCGATCATCACGCCGGTTTCAGAGCAGGCATGGTCGGTTGGGGAATCTCAGAAAGCCGAGAATGAAGCTCCGGATGGTTGGGGGCCCCAGGAACAGCGGGGTGTTGATATGGAAGTGGTCACTGCGGCTGCAAATATCGCTGCAGGTTCGAATGCAGTCATCTTGCGGCATCCTGTTTCAGTGGCTACCATTTCGAAGCTTGTGGCTAGTATCATCTAAGCTGAATACGGAGATAAGGAGAGTAATCTATGGCACTTAAAGGACTTGATATATTTAAGCTCACCCCCAAAACGAACTGTAAAGAATGTGGCAGTCCGACTTGCATGGCTTTTGCTATGAAGGTTGCCCAAGGCGCAGTTCCCCTGGATAAATGTACCCACATGTCCCCTGAAGCATTGGCAAAACTAGGGGAGGCCACTGCACCGCCTATGAAGACCATTAAGATCGGCACCGGTAACGCGGAATACACCCTGGGCGGTGAAACGGTTCTTTTTAGGCACGAAAAGACCTTTGTTTCCAAAAGTCTCTATGGCGTAACCCTCTGTCCCGACTGTGTAGACCAGGTTCTACCGGAGATCAAAACCGTGGATTATGTGCGTATCGGTGAACGGATGTTTGTGGAATTGGTCAATGTGGAATACACCGGAGATAAGGGCACATTCTTGGAAACGGTGAAGAAGGCGCTTACTGCAGAACGAACCCTGATTTTGGAAGTTTCCGATCTTACCGCGGCTAGGGAGGCTTTGGAGCTTACTAAAGCCAGTAAACCTATCCTCAATGGGGCTAATGAGTCCAACTACAAAGAGATGAGTGCGCTGGCCACGGAATTCGGTGTCGTTTTAGGGGTTAGTGGTAAAAGCTTGGATGGGATTTACGATACGGTCGCGGCAATTGAAGGACTGGGGAATAAGAATTTGATCATTGATGTAGGGTCTTCCTCGGTGAAAGATGCCTTTGCCAACGCGGTCCAGATCCGCCGTGCAGCCCTCAAAGATCAGGATCGAGTCTTCGGGTATCCTGCTATCGTTAATGTTGCGAAGTTGGCTCCTGGGGACAGCGTTATGCAAGTAGCGCTTGCATCCCTTTTTACCTTGAAATACGGTTCTATTATCATTATGGGCGGTATGAGTTATGCTCAGGCCCTGCCCCTCTATGGCCTGCGGCAGAATATCTTCACCGATCCTCAGAAGCCCATGAAGGTCGAACCAGGGATATATCCCTTAAATGGCGCTGACGAAAACGCGGTGTGTGCCACTACCGTGGACTTTGCCCTCACGTATTTCGTGGTTTCTGGAGAGCTTGAGCGTTCTGGGGTGCCGGTGAATCTGCTTATTTCTGATGCAGGGGGGTATTCCGTACTTACCTCTTGGGCTGCGGGTAAGCTGTCAGCAAGTTCCATCGCCCGGTTCTTCAAAGAAGCGGGGATTGAAGGTAAGCTCAAGAGTCGTGACCTCATCATTCCCGGTAAGGTGGCGGTGCTTAAGGGCGAATTGGAAGAGAGCCTGCCTGGATGGAAGATCATCGTGGGACCGAATGAAGCGGTCGCATCGGTCAAATTTCTCAAGGAACTCAAGGTTTCATAAGGCTCAGGGTAGAAACATCAGGGGCCTGAATGAGTTTCAAGCCTCTGAAATGTTGCAGTTATTTATGAGGTTAACGAGAGCCAGTTTCAACACTCGGTTAGTGTAGATTTCCGATTTGATAAAACTGGTTTAAGGAAAAGCGGTTTAAAGATGAGCTTTTCCACCTAAATCTAAGGTTGCTGTTTCAAAACTTCAGTTTTGAAACAGTCTTAACTAATGGAGGTTAATTATGGGTAAATTTATTATCATCGGTGAACGAATTCATTGTATTTCGCCGGTAATTCGTGCAGCTATGGAGAATCACGATCCTGCGCCCATCCTGAAACGGGCGAAGGAGCAACTTGAGGCGGGGGCCACCTATATTGATGTCAATATTGGGCCTGCGGAAAAGACCGGGGTAGAACTTATGAAGTGGGCGGTCCAGCTGATCCAAAGTGAATGTGATAATGTTCCCCTTTCCCTGGATACGGCAAATAAAAAAGCCATTGAAGCGGGGATTTCTGTATATAACCGTTCCAAGGGGAAGCCGATTGTCAATTCCGCAGATGCTGGGGATCGTATTTCTTATATTGACCTTGCCGCAGCTAATGATGCCATCGTGATTGCCCTTTGCGCAAAACAGGGAGTACCTTCGAATAATGAAGAGCGCATGACCTACTGTCAGGAGATGCTCGAATATGGTATGAACCTCGGCATGGATCCCAAGGATATATGGTTTGACCCCTTGTTCCTGGTGATTAAGGGAATGCAGGATAAACAGGTGGAAGTCCTCGATTTCATCAGCCAACTCAGGGATATGGACTTAAATTCCTCGGGAGGCCTTTCCAATGTTTCTAACATGATGCCAAAACACATCCGTCCGATCATGGATTCGGTCATGTTGGCCATGGCGATTAAGTGCGGCTTTACTTCCGCTATCGTAAATCCCTGTGATCTGCGGCTCATGGAAACTATAAAATCTGCGGATATCATCATGGATCAGAACCTGTATGCGGATTCGTATCTTGAATTGTAGTTCTTGAACAAAGGAAGGCGAGTGGCGCAACAGCCTTGGAATAGGATTCATCGTTTGTATATAAAGTTTATGTTGTGGTAGTCGTTTTTCCTTGCTTTTTCTCAACCGTACATTTTTATAGGATCAAGGTGGAGAGGGTTAGCCTCTCCATTTTTATACTGAGCGGTTCTTTATACATTCACCATTGTACCATTGATGGAAAGAATGGTTACGGTTAAAGAAAGATTTTTACCTGAGTTTTTAAGAGCGGTACGTACTGCATATTCTATGCCTCCACAACAGGGTACTTCCATCCGAATCACCTGTAAGGATTTGATGGCATTGTGCTTGATAATTTCCCTTAGTTTTTCACCGTAATCTGGGGAATCGAGTTTTGGACATCCAATGAGGATGATACGATCTTTCATAAATTCCTGGTGAAAATTGCTATACACATAAGCGCAACAATCAGCAGCTATTACCACCTGGGCCTGTTCAAAGTAAGTGGCCTGTATCGGTACCAGGGCAAGTTGTACCGGCCATTGGACAAATTTACCGGGTATCGGGGGCGAAAAATCCGGTGGAATCTGAGGGCTCTCAGCTTCTACCGTGATAGCTCCTGTAGGACAAACCGGTATACAATTACCAAGTCCATCGCAATACGCCTCCTGTAGGAGGCGAGCTTTACCATCAATAATACCAATCGCTGCCTCGTGACAGGCTTTAGCGCATAGGCCGCAGCCCGTGCATCGATCCTCATGAATGTGTACCATAGTTTAATTATACCTCCTTACACACAAGGCGTCGGTTGTATTTACCACAAAAACGTAAAAAATGGAGCTTATTGGTATCTTGAGTAGGTACTATCCAATGCAGTGAGTGCAGTGCAGGCCCAAGTTCCCCGCCGGTCTATACGGTCCGATTGGGTATAAAACGTGATAAGATCCCCAGTATAAGGTATCTGTCGGCGAAGGGCAAGAGTTTCTTGGAGGACTTGTAAAAATGCCTTTCGACTCATTGTTTCTGCACCCAGGCTGGCCAGGTGATCCGTGTAGACCTGACAGTCAATAAAGGCGACCTCATCGGCAAAAAGCCGCTGAGCAAGAAAAAGAAAAGCCCCCTTGGACGCATTGGATCGCTTGGCAAACATGGATTCTCCAAAGAAGACGTTCCCCAGACGTATACCGTAACATCCCCCCACCAGTTCCCCGTACTGATAACTTTCCGCTGAATGAGCCCAACCTAAACGGTGCAATTCTGTATACGCGGCGATGATGTCCTCGGTGATCCAGGTCCCTTGCTGACCAGGCCTAGACATCGCGGCACAACCCTGGATAACGCCCCTAAAATCCCGATCTAAGGCAAACTCAAAACAGCTTTTCTTAAAGACCTTTTTCATGGAAGCGGAGATGTGGAGCTTTTCTGGAAACAATACCATCCGGGGATCCGGAGATTGCCAAAGAATAGGGTCTTCTGGATTATACCAAGGGAATATACCCTGCTCATAGGCGGAGAGGAGCATCCCTGGGGAAAGGTTACCTCCTATAGCGATGATGCTTTCGCCTCGAGAAAGGTATGCATCGGGCCTAGGGAAAGAATAACGCTGGTATTCGCTGAGATAGGGAAAATCAGGATCGGCACCGGCCATCCGATCCCTCATAGCACCTTAGTACCCCGGGCATGAGTAGTCTCCAACACGGTGATCTGGTATGCACCCTCAAACCAATCAGCCCGAGCGCTTCCCCCTTCAGCGAGACGGCCAAAGAGAACCTCATCCACAAAAAAGGATTTGATTCTATCTTCAATAACTCGACCTACATTACGGGCGCCGAATTCTCGACTATACCCATCACTTGCAAGCTGGTCAATACAGGTATCGGTAACTTCCAGGGTGACCTTTTTCTCTGCTAATTGGGTTTTGAAGAGATTCAATTCTTTACGTACAATGGAAGTCATAATTTCTCGAGAGAGGTGGCTGAAACGGACTACTGCATCCAGACGATTCCGGAATTCCGGGGTGAAGGTTTTCTCCACCGCTCCATCTACCGCGGACGCATCAATACTCCGCTCCCCAAACCCGATGAGGCTCTTACCAATATCCCGGGCGCCGGCGTTGCTGGTCATAATAAGGACCACATTGCGAAAATCCGCTTTCCTGCCGTTATTGTCTGTGAGGGTTGCATAATCCATGATCTGCAAGAGGATGTTGTAAATATCCGAGTGGGCTTTTTCAATCTCATCTAATAGAACTACACTATGGGGCTGCTTCCGTATAACATCGGTTAAGAGTCCTCCCTCTTCATACCCCACATACCCAGGGGGCGATCCAATGAGCCTCGAAATGGTATGTTTTTCCTGATATTCACTCATATCGAATCGGTGTATAGAAACTCCCAGGATTTGAGCAAGGCTCCGGGCTAATTCAGTTTTACCCACTCCGGTAGGGCCTACAAAGAGAAAATTCGCCACTGGTTTGCCCTCAGCCCTAAAACCGGCCCGGGATCGCTTCACTGCCGCGACTACCATGCTCACTGCCTCATCTTGACCGAATATCCGCACTTTGAGCCGCTCTTCTAGATTGCGGAGTTTATCTTTCTCATTTTCTCCTACTGACCGTTCCGGTATCCGGGCTATCCGGGAAATCACCGATTCAATTAAGGGAAGCCCAATATCAACAATTTCTACGGTTCCCTCTTGCACTGAGGTTCCTTCAGCCAAGAGACCACTCTCAACTTCCAAAGATACTTTTTTCTCGTTTTTTTCTGCCTTGTCATGCCTATCAAAAAAAAGGGAAAATTTTTTTGATAGGCTGTTTTTATTATTTACCTCAGGCTCTTTAGGCAGAGGAGGTTTTTCCTCACTTTGCTTAGAAGCTGCTATTCGGGCAAAGGCGCCAGCTTCATCGATCACGTCGATGGCCTTGTCTGGCAGGCGTCGTTCGGTGATAAACTGTGCAGAAAGCCGTACAGCCCCTTCTACCGCTTCATCAGTATAACGAACTTTATGGTATTCCTCGTATTTTGATTTAAGCCCCTGGAGGATGGCTATAGCATCATGCTCACTCGGTTCATCGATATCAATCTTCTGAAACCGCCGGGACAAAGCCCGATCCTTGTCAAAAAATTTGTTATATTCTTCGTGGGTAGTGGAACCGATACAACGAATTTTCCCGGAAGTAAGGGCAGGCTTGAGAAGATTAGAGGCATCCAAGGCTCCTCCAGAGACCGACCCTGCTCCCACGAGGGTATGAATTTCATCAATAAAAAGGATGGCCTTTTCTTTTTTTAGCATTTCTTCAATAACCCGCTTGATTCGTTCTTCAAAATCCCCGCGGTATTTGGTACCTGCCACCAAGGCGCCCATATCCAAGGAAAAGATAGAGAAATTTCTAAGGGTAGGAGGTACATTCCCCGCTACGATACGTTGGGCAAGTCCTTCGGTGATGGCGGTTTTTCCCACTCCTGAATCCCCCACATGGACGGGGTTGTTTTTGAGCCGTCTGCACAGTACTTGAATGGTCCGGTCTAACTCTACTTCCCTGCCGATAACTGGTTCAAGCTTATGTTCTTTAGCTAGGGCGGTAAGTTCCGTAGCATACCGTTCCAAAGCGCTCCGTTTATTCCCTTTGGTTTTTTGAGCCGGATCCAGTCCATCCTCATCAACCGACTCTTCTTTTCGTTCTTGGAGCGCACTGCCGTTCATTTTATTAAGGCTGAAGGGCCCTCTATCTCCATCAAATCCATGAGAGAGGACATTGAGGAGTTCAAACCGTTTAACCCCCAATTTGCGCAAATAATAGGCACAATAATTTTGTTCTTCATCATAGAGGGATACAAGGATATCTGCCACATCCAAGGTATGTTTCTGGGAAGCCTGGCTTTGAAGTACTGCTCGTTCAATGACACTCTGAAAACCCACGGTTTGGGTCGGCTCTGTATCACCTATACTGGGGACTTTCTGCTCAAAATAACTTTCCATACCATCTTTAAGCATATCCAGATTGGCGCCGCAAGCAGACAGTATACCCTGGACCTCATCAAAGGCTAAGGCTGCATATAGTATATGTTCCGGCGTCAGGTACTCATGGTTGCGCACTTTAGCCTCATGATAGGCGGCGTTTATAATGGCCTGTACATGGCCGCTGATTTTCATCTTTAGTACTCCCGCTCAGGGTATGGACCCCAGCTCTTTACATTAAAAAAAATACCACTAATTAGATTATAATACTAAAGCTGATAAAACACTATGAGTTTTATAGCAAATTTGGTTTTCCCCCATTTTTAATTTTTGTTTATACCTATCATACTGTTTTTACGGTAACCCGGCTTCTTATAGGGATTCTACAATACATCGGAGGGGAAATTCGTACTGCCTGGCCAAGGTATGCACCTGTTGGGCCTTGGTCTGGGCTATATCCCAGGGGTATTGTCCTACCACCCCCCGTCCTTTTCGATGCACATCCATCATGATACGATTCGCCTCAAGCGGGTCTTTATGGAATACGGCGATCAAGATTTCCACTACAAAATCCATGGTGGTATAATGATCATTGAGCAATATCACCTGAAATTCTTCAGGCTCCTTGAGCTCTTCCGCTTTCTTGGTGGCAAATAACGTATCATCCCTGGTATGTACAGGCATACTTTGAGCATACCCAAAATTGGATAAGAGCACAATAGGTATCCAGGAGCCTTAACAGGGTAAACGCAAGGCTCAGTAGAGCCATGACATGCCCCCTTGTGTACCCTTAAAAAATGTATTATTTTTGTATAAAAATCAGGTTGTTTCAAAAGGGGAGTTTTGAAACTGGATCACTTATTAATTAAGAGGTTATACTATGGTTACCAAAGCCGCTTTACGGAAAGAGATAAAACAGCGTCTGGAATCCCTTCCTCCAGAGAAGTTTTATGAAGAAGGTTTACAGGTTGCTTCCCGCATACAAAGCCTGCCCATGTGGTCCCAATACGAAACTATCTTGTTCTATCTTTCGATGAACCTGGAAATTGATACACAACCGCTCCTTGAGACCGCATTCTCTAATAAGAAAAAGATTTTTGTCCCTAAGGTTTCCGGTGAAGATCTGCATTTCTTTCGTATTTATACTCTATCCGGTCCCTGGCATTATGGGGCCTTTGGTATTCGGGAACCGCAAACAGAGAAGTCAGAGGATTTGTTGAAATCCCAGGATTTCCCCGGGCTGATTATCGTACCTGGAGTGGCTTTTACCCAAGAAGGGGATCGGATGGGACACGGAAGAGGGTATTACGACCGTTTTTTTGGCTCCTTGGACAAACAGGGTATATCTTATGCTACGTTGGGTATATGTATGAAAGCCCAGATTGTTCCTGAGGTTCCCACAGAAACGTGGGATAAAAGAATGGATGCCCTCATTTTTGGCTAATCATTCACTTTTACCGAACAGGGGACTTCCGGTTAATTTTTTATGAATTTGCCCTGGAAATGGTATGATTGGGTATTGACCTTTGGGGCATCCTTATATATATTAAATACATTCCCCTGTAGCTCAGTTGGCAGAGCAAGTGGCTGTTAACCACTGGGTCCGTGGTTCGAGCCCGCGCGGGGGAGTTTGAGGCGGATTATTCTTTATGATTAATCCGCTTTTTGTTTAATCTTCAGTTCATTTTTAGTTCAGGCAAATGCGAGGTCTTGCCAGGTGTTCCTTCATATAGTATGGTGAATAAATGGATTGCTCTATCATAGGATACGATCCAGTAAGCGCATGGATGAAAACTGCGAATACGGTAGAGGAATTACTATCTTGCAGGAATACCGGAGAGCTTACCTGGATACATATCAACGGGTTTAAGGATACTTTGGCCATACAAACCTTGGTGAACACCTTCGGTATTCACCCTTTGACCGTGGAAGACATCCTGGACGTAGAACAGCGGCCAAAGGCTGAAGAATTTGCAGACTATCTTTTTATCACCTTTAAGGCAATTACCCGGCAACGGGAGGAAATAAGCCTTGATCAGATAAGCCTTATTCTGACTCATGATACGGTTATTACCTTTCAGCAAATCCCTAGAAATTCTTTTGAAGGTATCAGGCGGAGGATCTTAAATAATATCGGTAGAATTCGGAAGATGGGTGCGGATTACCTGGCTTATGCGATCATTGATTCGGTGGTGGACGAGTATTTTGTTGCCTTAGATACCCTGGGCACGAGCATTGAGGACTTTGAAGAACGAGCCTTGGATGAAAATGATACGTCCTTGATTTCGGATCTTCAAAAGGTCAAGCAAACCCTCATAAAGATACGACGGATTATGTGGCCCCTGAGGGAAAGCCTGATAAGTCTCCCGCGGCTGGATTCAGACCTGCTTAACCCTGAGCTTGAACCGTTCCTCAAGGACCTCCATGATAATATGATTCAGGTGCTTGAAACCCTGGAGACGTACCAGGAACTCTTGACCGGGGTGATGGAGGTAAACCTATCCCTCCTCTCAAACCGGATGAACAAGGTTATGAAGGTATTAACCATTATTTCAACCATCTTCATTCCTCTGACCTTTATTGTGGGGGTGTACGGCATGAATTTCGCCTACATGCCTGAATTGAACTATCCTTATGCGTATCCCCTCACCTGGGGGCTTATGGTACTTATCGCGGTGGGGATGCTCTTGTTCTTTAAACGTCGGCATTGGTTATAAGGGCACTAAAAACCCCATGAAAATCCTTATTCCCTCTGATGAGGGGCTTCATACGGCTGCTGAGGCCCTGAGGGCAGGGCTGCTTGTGGCTTTTCCCACAGAAACCGTGTACGGCTTAGGAGGAGATGGGTTTAACCTCCAGGCTTTGGCAGGTATCTTTGCGGCAAAAGGCCGGCCCCGGTTTGATCCCCTGATCATCCATATTGCGGACCTGGACAGCCTTGAGCGTATAGCCGCTACAGATTCCCTGGAATTAGCAGTACGGGATAAGGTTCATGCGCTTTGCGCTTGTTTATGGCCAGGCCCCTTGACCCTAATCCTCCCTAAACAGCCGGATGTCCCGGATCTAGCCACAAGCGGGCTTCCCACCGTGGCGGTCCGTTTCCCGGATCACCGGGTAGCGCAACAGCTGATCCGCCTCTCTACCGGGGCAGTGGCCGCACCGAGCGCCAATCCTTTTGGATACCTCTCCCCCACCAAAGCAGCGCATGTACAAGAACAACTGGGAGACCAGGTTGCTTTTATTATTGATGGAGGGCCCTGCGGTATCGGAGTTGAGTCCACGGTATTAGACTTGAGCGCGGGTTCTCCGCAGATTCTCCGTCCTGGGGGAACCCCCCGGGAACGTATTGAAGCCGTGATAGGACCAGTAGCTGGCCCTCCTTTGGAACCGGGCAGCACGATTCATTCCCCAGGGCAGCTCAAGAGCCATTATGCTCCCAGGACCGCGCTTACCCTTCATTCCAGGCAGGAAATGATCCACCTGCCATACGAGCCATCGGAAGCCTATCTATTTTTTGACCGCTGGTCCTGGGACGCTTGGGTACAGGGCTTGGGGCTCATGTACCCTGCAGGGACTTCCCGGATTCGCGTACTTTCGGAGCAGGGAAACCTGGCTGAAGCCGCGGCCCGGCTCTTTGAACTGCTCCATGAGTTTGACCGGATCGGGGTTTCCGTTATACACGCGGAACAGGTTCCTGAAACAGGGCTGGGCCTTGCCATCAATGACCGGCTCACTCATGCCTCCTGCAGGAAGGCCCTGAAGCCCTGATAGGTGGTATAGAGGTCGATCTTGCTTATCACCTCGAAGGGAGAATGCATGGAAAGTACCGGGATGCCGCAGTCTAAGACCTCCACTCCCAGGTTAGCCACGTATAGGGCGATGGTTCCCCCGCCGCCTTTATCGACCTTACCCAAGTCCCCGAACTGCCAGCGGATCCCGTTTTTGTTGAGGATCCCTTGAACCTTTTGGCAGAATTCCGCATTGGCCTCGCTGCCCCCAACCTTACCTCCCCGGCCTGTGTACTTCGAGAGGACCATGCCCTTACCTAAGTGGGATGCGGTCTTTTTATCGTAGACCGAATCATAATTGGGGTCGTACGCAGCGTTGACATCCGCGCAGAGCATGACGGAATGTTCCAGGCAGCGGCGGAGTTCAATGTCCGTATAACGCTCCAGGGTCTTGGAACAGAGGTATGCGGCAAAGTTCTCAAATGTCCGGGATTGGGCCCCTGTATTCCCTACAGAACCGATCTCCTCCTTGTCTGTTAGGATGCAGATCAGGGTTTTCTCGGGAACCTCGGTTTCAGCGTGCAGCAGCGCCTGGAACACGGCATAGGCGCAGCACCGGTCATCATGGCCGTATCCGCCTATCATGCTCCGGTCCAGGCCCAGGTCCCTGGATTTAAATGTAGGAACAAATTCGATTTCCGCGCCGGCAAAATCCTCCTCTACTATGCCGTACTGCTCGTGAAACAAGCTGAGGACCAGGAGCTTTACCCGATTCTTGACCTTGTCGTCCTGGTAAGGCTCGGAACCGGCCAGGATATTCAGTGCTTCCCCGTCTAAGAATTCAGAAGCCTTCTTCTGCATCTGGTCCTGGGCTAGGTGGGGCAGAAGATCGGTAATCGTAAAGACCGGATCCCCCTCCTCCTCGCCGATGCAGAGACTCACGTTCTTTCCCTCCTTGGTAATCACGGTCCCATGCATGGCCAGGGGTATGGCGGTCCACTGGTAATGCTTGATGCCCCCATAGTAGTGCGTATCGAAAAGGGCAAAGCCCGAATCCTCGTAAAGGGGGTTGGTTTTAAGGTCGATTCGGGGGGAATCCACATGGGCCCCCAGGATATTCAGCCCCTCCTTAGGGGATCTGCGGCCAATCACTCCAAAAACCAGCGACTTACCTTTGATATTCCAGTATACCCGGTCCCCAGGCTGGAGTTTGTTCCCACTGTCCAGTAGGGTATCAAGGCTCACAAAGCCATCCGCGCGCAATCGATCCAGACAGATGCCGACAAATTCCCGTTCGGTCTTTCCCTGGTTCAGAAAGCGCTTATACCCCTCGGCAAATTCCTGGATCTTGGGCCGTTCCTCTGGCGCTATGGTATCCCAGCAATTTTTCAAATCAAAGGTGAGTTTTTCCGAAAGGATCTGCCCTGGGGTTTTGGGATCCTCCTTGACCGGTTTTGTCTTCATGGGTACGTTCCTTGTATCAAAATGGTATGGCTCTATAAAGAAAAAGAACAAGCAGAAACTTCACCTGCTCTCTGTTTTTTCACGAGGAGGGCTTCAAAAGTAGTTCCCAATACCCTACATCAAGCCATTGGTTGAGCTTAAAGCCAATTTCCTTGAACTGGGCAATTTTGGTAAAGCCCATTCTTTCATGTAAGGCAATACTCCGCTCATTCGGCAAGGTGATCCCCGCTACCACCGCGTGGATATTGGTCTTTTTCACCTCTTCTAACAATCTAGTCAGTAAGCTGGTACCAAGCCCCTGTCCTTCATGACTCTGCTTCAGATAAATGCTATCTTCCACGGAAAATCCGTACGCGGTCCGCTCCTTCCATTTGTCTACGTAAGCATAACCGATAACGTCCCCTGCCTCTTCCCAGACCAGCCAAGGGTACACGGACCTGATGTCCCGAATCCGAGCCTCCATTTCTTTCATAGAAACGGGATTTTCTTCAAAACTGATCGTCGTATGCTTAATATAATGATTATATATACCGCAAATGGCCATGACATCACTAGGCTTCACTGATCGTATCATTAGTATTCCCCCTATTCTTGTGAAACAGGATACCCCAAAAAACCATAAAAAACAAGCACGGTGCTTGGGTGAAATTATCACTGATTAACAACAAACAAAAAAATGTAGTTGACAGGGAATAAGAAACTAGGTATAGTATAAACCAAGGGAGGTGATCCACAAAGTATGATAGACATTAAACAAAACCGTAATTGATGTAAAAAAACGCCATTTCAAATGCTTTCAAGTGATTCAATACCTTCTTCGAAAAACAACAGGTCCTCCGA
>JAISGE010000114.1 GCA_031263265.1 Treponema sp. | reverse complement strand
AACGGCTTCATTCCAGAGCTTGTTAAAAATCCCCTCAGCTTCGGTGTAATCGGAAACAAAAGTTCCGCCGAGCAGGACGTTCACTTCAGTCCTGCCTTCAAGCCCCTGAAACGACAGGTTACTCGAACCGACGATGACCCGCCCCGGCTCCTGTCCATTAAATGAATGAGCGTCATCAGCGGTAAAAATATACATTTTGGCGTGATTGGGGTCTTTTGTCTTTCTGACTTCCAGCGTTCCGTTTTTAAGTTTCCCGATAAAAAACCGAAAAGCTTTTTCATTCTCACGGGTGTCAAGGCTGTCTGCCCTGCTGATGAGATTTTTAAGGGTTTCGTAGTAGCCTTGCCGGGTTTTTAACTTGGACTGGCCGCCTGTTTTCCCGCTGTCCAGAGTCGCCGTTTCCCGTACGGCGTTGTGAATAGTAACATCGGCTTCCATGCCCACAAGGACTCGCAGGTTTCTATCGCCAATCGCGTTATAAATGCGGGTGAACCCGGAAAAATAGAAAAACCCGACCAGAAAATCGAGCCTACTGGAGCCGGGAATGTAGGTTTCCAGCAGGCCTTTGAGCAGTTGATCTTGGTTAGTGATGAATCTGGCCATTTTTACCCCGTAAATGGAGCATAGCATAACAATGGTAAATGTAAAACAAGGCAGGCTAGAACCGCATTATAAAACCCCTCAAGAAAAAGAGAAAAGAGCCGTCATTGGGCCGCATAGACCACCGGAAGTTTGAGGCGTGTTTTTACTCCTTGACCTGGGTTATTTCAAAGATCGGCTGGAACCGACCGAGAAATACCGCACCCGGAAGTTTTCTCTTAACCGGGAACGGCTCTATGCCTCCTACGAACCTAATTTCCTCCTCAAAATCCTCCTCAATTTATAATGCGGTTTTCCTAGATGCCAGAGGGTCCTTCTTGCAAAAAGGAAGCCTCCTCTGGTACAGTACTAGTATGCGGTATACCCAATTGCGGGGGATTTTCTTTTTTTGCTTATGCCTTGTGGTTTCTGAACTAGAAGCCCAGGAGGGGGACGTAGAGCGGCGGTCTTCTGGTATCATTAAGCCGGATACCAGCGCCGAGCTTGAGGATATTTCCTCTGTTGTCGGTTTAACCTTGGAAGGACTTATTTCCCGGTTCGGCCCTCCTCAATCAGTGTATGCGGTCCGGGGCATGGAAACATGGCAGGATGATGTGGTCTTTACCTATGAAGCGGGGGATTTCTATATATATAAAGATCGGATTTGGCAGATCCAGGTCAAAACCGCCTATGGTATCCACATTGGAGATAATCTGACATCGATATCCTGGATTTTGGGGGAAGGCACCCAAATATACCGGGATTATTTTCTTATACCCCTGCGCGGCTACTCCTGGCCGCTCATGCTCCGCCTCAATATTGACAGCGTTGGGCTAATATCCGCCATTTTTATCTACCGTCCGGACTTTTAAAGGAGAGCCTATGGCAAAAATATGCCTTTGTTTGACTGGAAAGACCCTGAGCCAGGATGTGGCGTTGCTGGAAACATACCGGAAGTATGTGGATCTGGTAGAACTGCGGGTGGATTGCCTTGAGGCGGATGAGCGGCTGCTCATCCGGCGTTTTCCCCCTATGGTGGATCTGCCGGTTATTTTAACCATCCGGCGGGAGCAGGATGGCGGTCAGTTTATAGGCGGTGAAGGTTCCCGGATCAGTCTCTTGTCCAAGGCCCTTGCCTTTGCTGATGCGGATAGGCGCCATAATTTTGCCTATGTGGATATAGAAGAGTACCTGAACGTGCCCGGTTTGGAAGAGGCGGCCCGGACCTTCGGAACCAGGATTATCCGTTCCTATCATAATATCGAGGGAGTGGATGATAATCTGGTAGAACGCCTCCAGAGTTTACGCCATATCGGGGATGAACTGGTTAAAGTAGCGGTGATGCCCCATTCCCTTGAGGATGTAGTACGCCTATTCAACGTGGGCCGGGAAACTATGGATATGGATAAAATTCTCCTTGGCATGGGAAATTTTGGTATTCCCACCAGGATCCTCGCGGAACACCTGGGTTCCCAGATATCCTATACGACCGTGCAAGGAGATCCGGATCTGCCTGCCGCGGCTCCTGGGCAGCTTGACCCCAAAGTACTCGCGGAACTGTACCGGTTCCGGGATATTACCCATAAAACCCGGATCTTTGGGATTACCGGGTTTCCCCTTATCGCAACCTTCAGCCCGCCCTTTTTTAATACCCTCTTCAACCTCGAGCATACCGATGCGGTTTATGTACCTTTCCCCACTGATGATATCCGGTCTTTTATAGCATTAGCAAACGCATTGGGCATGATCGGTGCCTCGGTAACGGTCCCCCATAAGGAAAGTATCCTCCCCTATCTCACCCAAACATCCCCAGAAGTAAGATCCATCGGGGCCTGTAATACTCTGGTATCCAGTGCAGAAGGCTGGCTCGGTTTCAATACTGATGCCCCAGGGTTTTCCGATACGCTGCTTAGTTTTATCGGGAAGAAAACCTTAAAAGGTACACGGCTTACCATCATCGGCGCGGGAGGAGCAGCCCGGGCAGTGCTTGCGGAGGTACATAGGCTGCATGGGAAGGCTCTTGTCCTCAATCGTAATGTGTTGCGGGCCAGGGATGTGGCTGCCCCATACCGAGCTGCCTGGGGGCCTCTGGATAATCAGGGTATCGGGCTTATGGATAAGTATGGGGATATCATCATCCAGACCACTTCCGCAGGTATGGAAGGACACGCCGCGGCAGACCCATTGGCATTGTATACGTTTTCCGGCAAGGAAGTGGTTATGGATCTGATCTATAAACCGGAACGGACTGCCTGTTTGCAACGGGCTGAAGCAGCAGGCTGCCGGGTTTTAAATGGCTATGCCATGCTCATAAGGCAAGCCCAATTACAATACCACTATTTTATGGGCCGTGAATTTCCCCAGCATCTCATGTCCCGAATGCATTTTTAAGGCGTGCTGGGTAAGGTAGAGACGGTAGAGATTATGGATCAACAGGGTATCAAAGAAATGGCCGGTAAAGGGGCGGTAGACGCCCTAGTCAGAAGCGGCATGAAACTTGGGCTCGGTACCGGGTCAACCGCTATCCATGCGGTTCAGCATATCGGTAGCTTACTCCGTGCAGGGACTTTGAAGGATATTCGGGCGGTTCCCACAAGCTATCAGACGCTTATTGCCTGTGAACGCTGGGGTATACCCCTGTTCACCCTGAATTCCCAGGAAATAGGCGGAACCTTGGACCTCACCATAGATGGAGCAGACGAGGTAGATGGCCGGCATTACTGCATTAAAGGCGGCGGTGGGGCCTTGCTCTTGGAAAAAATTGTGGCCTATGCATCGGCTTCTTATGCCATTGTGGTGGATGAGTCCAAGCAAGTGGAACACCTGGGCTTGCAGTTTCCCGTACCCCTGGAGCTTATTCCTGAAGCCCGGGTTCCGGTAATGAAAACCCTGGAAGCCCTGGCCGTGGTAGTGCAGCTCCGGGAGGCGGTACGTAAAGCAGGGCCGGTTATCACCGAACATGGCAACTTCCTCCTGGATATACGGTTTCAGAACCCGGTGGATCCTCCTGTCCTTGAACGAGAACTGAACCAGATCCCCGGGGTGGTCGAAAACGGCTTTTTTACCCGGCTGCGTCCCCGGGTTTTTATCGGCCGTTCCGATGGTACCCTGGATATCCGGGAATAAGGGAGGCGGTTTTTCTGGATCATGGTTAGCTTACCGAAGGTTGAGAAGGATAGTCCACGGCAGCTTCGGCTGCGGCTTGTACGCCGGCTCCAGGGGTATAGAGGCGTTTCTTGGCCGCGTCCTGGTCTTCTTGGGCGAGGGCTGCGGCTACCCGGATCGTCTTGGCTTGGGCTTCACTGATCCGGCAAGTTTGAGCCATGCTCAGGGGATCTGCTGCGGCTATGGCCGCTATCGTGCCGTAGGCTTTCATAATACGCGCTGCCCGTTTAGAGCCAATACCCTCTACGGATTCCAGGATAGGAAAGAACAGGTCTTCTGAACGCAGCCGCTGGTTAAAGGAGGTGGCAAACCGGTGGGTCTCATCCCGCAGAAATTGCAAAACCTTGAGCGCCTCGGAGCGTTTGGAAAGCCGGATGGGTGTGGACTTGTGGGGGAGCCAGAGTTCTTCATCCCGTTTGGCAAGGCCCACCACATCGCAGTCCAGCCCCAAGGTATCCAGCACTCCCTTGGCAGCGTTCACCTGACCGATACCGCCGTCAATGAGCACCATATCCGGCAGGTCCTTTCCTTCCCGGACTAGTCGGCTATAGCGGCGCTGTACTACTTCCCGCATGGCCGCAAAATCATCCACCACCCCCACCACGGTACGCAGCTTAAAGTGCCGGTAGTTCTTCCGATCCGGCCTCCCATCCTTAAAGGAAATAAGCGAAGCCACCGGGTGTCTGCCCTGGAGTTGGGCAATATCAAAACCTTCGATCCGTTCCGGTCTCCGTTTCAGTCCCAGGACCTGCATGAGTTCGTCTAGGGCAGGCCCGGCTCCCCGGGCTTTTAACCTGAGCCGGAGGTCTTCCTGGGCATTGTTCCGGGCCATAGCCAAGATCGCCCCGTGGCGGCGTGCTGGTGCAGAGGACGGGGAACAGATGACCGGTGTATACCCGAATTGTCCTGCAAACCAGTGGCAGAGGCGCTGAAAATCCGGATCTGCCTCGTTTTCAGCCCAAGGCATCTCGCTCCAGGGCGCCAGGTAGATCTGGGGCGGCGGGGGTCTATCGGGAGTGTAGTAAGCCGCAACAAAGGTTTCCAAAGATTCCGCTTCCCGGGCTGCAGAACGGGTCCGGAAAAGGTCCCGGCCAATCATCTTGCCTCCCCGCAGGGAAAAAACCGTAAACGTACTGAGAACCCCTTCACTTGCCCAGGCAATATAATCCCGGGCTTCAGGGTCGAAGTCTACCAGGGCATGAGTGGTGAGTTCCTCCAGAGCCTTAATCGTATCCCTAAACTTGACCGCTTGTTCAAAGCGCAGGGCCGCAGCCTCAGCATGCATCTGAGCGCTCAGGTCCATGATGAGCGCGGATCCTTCGTTGGATAGTAGTTGCCGAACCCGTGCTACCTGAACCTGGTAGGCTTCTTCGCTGATAATACCGCTGCAAGGACCCAGGCAGCGGCCAATATGGTAATACATGCAGGGGGCCCCCCGCTTCCGAAAAACCCGGCACTTCCGCAGGGGAAAGAGCTTGTCGATACAAGCCAAGAGGGTATCCACTGCATGAACCTGAGGAAAGGGCCCGAAGTACTGAGAGGTATCGGCAATAATATGCCGAGTCTTGAACACCCGGGGAAACGGCTCCCCGGTGATCCGGATCACAGGATAGGTCTTGCCGTCCTTGAGGTCGATGTTGTATTTAGGGGCATGTTGTTTGATGAGGGTATTTTCCAGGAGCAGGGCCTCGTATTCATTCGCTACGATGATGGTTTCAATGGATCGGGCGTGGCGTAAGAGGGCTTCGGTCTTGGGATCCTTAGTCCCTGAAAAATAAGACGTGAGCCGGTTTCGCAATACCCGGGCTTTACCCACATAAATGATGCAGTTCTCCTCATCCCGCCACAGGTACACCCCCGGTTCACGAGGAGCTTCATGGGCTGTGGCTTTGAGGGCCCCATAATTTTCTGAATTCTCCTTAAACCCCGTTGGATTCATAGCCATTTCTACCGATACATAAAAGAGTCTGTATTGACGTTTTTTGATGCTTTGTGTGGGATATATGGTTTTTCATACCGTATTATACTCATAATAACAGGGAACAATGCAACGAATCAATTGCAATTACCGGTAAAACCAGCTATGAAAGTAACTATGAACATAAAGAATGTAGGGATGAAAGGTATAAGGTCCCTTATGGGGCTGTTCTTGTATACCCTGGCGCTGATTTCCCCCCAGCTCTATGGGATAGGGGAGAAGACCTTGCTTATCGGCGGCGGGGCAAGCTGGAATATGGTAGAGAACCGCATAGGTATCACCGAAGTATCTTCCATAAGGCCTTATCCGGTATTGATACTTGCTTCGGCCCTGTACTCGGATAGGGACGCTTCCTTGGATATGGATCTGTCCTTTGATGAAGGGGCACCTGGGCTTTTTAGCGACCGGGTGGGTCATTACCGGGTAAGCACCTCAGAAGGGCTGTACCCCGCAGACCGGCGTTTTGCCCGGATTGGGATGGGCGCAGCCCTTTTCTCAGGGAGTCAGTTCGCCAGCGCGCCGGTACCCTTGGTCATTACCCCCCAGCAAGGAGCTTTGCTCACTTCAGGGCAGGTGCTCCGGGATTTTACCTTCGAATTTTGGCTTTTTCCTATGAATCTGGAAAATGGGGAGCAGATCCTATCCTGGATAGCTTCTAAGCAGCAGGTCCCGGGAAAGTCGGTCTTGCAGCGGATTCAGTGCATCGCTGCCAAAAACCGGCTTCAGTGGAACTTCCTGGATTTCTTTTATGTTAATGCCGCAACCGATAGGATCAGCATCTCTTTGGAAGGTTCCAAGCCCCTGATTCCCCAAACCTGGAGCCATCATCTCATCCGTTTTGATGCAGATACCGGACTCTTGGAATACCTGGTCAACGGGGATATTGAAGCCATTGCCTATGCTACTGCCAGTGGTAGAGAAGGGGCTGAGATCTACTATCCCCGTATAGGCCAAGAGGGAAACTTAAGCCTGGGAGAGCACTTTGTGGGGATGATGGATGAGGTAAAGCTCTACAGTCGTTTCATCACTGATCCGGTAATCCGAAAATACCCGGTTCAGGGCGGACGGGTCGAGACCAAGGTCCTGGATCTGGGGGAAACCAACACGAGCATCTTCATGGTGGAAGCCTCCGGTGGCAGAACCTCTAACTCAGTGGGTAAGATTCAGAATGAACGGGCCGGGCAGCAGGGCTTCTCTTTTTCCGATGATTCGGCCATCCAATTTTTTATCCGTGCTGCAGACTCTCCGTATCAGTGGGCCGCTGCGGTTTCCCCGGATTCCACCTGGCGGCTCTTGGTTCCTGGAACCGTCCTATCTGGAATCAATGGTAGGTTTGTGCAGCTAGCCATGGTGTTTTACCCCAGCGGGGATGGGGAGACCAGCCCCTATCTGGATACCATTCGGATACACTATCGGCCTGATGAACCCCCGCCCCCGCCATCGGGGATTATGGCGATTGCCCAGGACGGTGCCGTGGAACTCTCCTGGAAACCCAGTAATGACGCGGATGTAGCCGGCTATTTGGTGTACTATGGTACTGCTTCGGGGAATTATTTTGGAGAAGGGGCGGCCATCGGCGGTTCTCCTATCAATGTGGGAAAACAGACCGCGGTACGGATCGACGGCCTCAACAACGGTACCCTATACTATTTTGCCGTAGCAGCTTATGATCGCAAGGAAGCAACGCATATCGGCGCGTTTTCTCGGGAAATTTCGGCGCGACCTTTAAGGATGGTTGAATGAAGTTGGCAGAACAGAAGGATACGGTACCTGGAATCAACGTGGAAGAAGCCCTGGGTTTCCTTGGTCAAGGGAAGCTGCGGGAAGCGGTGGAAACCTTTACGGCCATCCTGAACAAGGATCCGCAGTCTGTGCCGGCCTACAACGGGCTGGGAATCATCTATGGGATCCTACAGAAATACAACCAGGGCTGCGTCCTATTCCACCGGGGTTTAGTTCTTGACCCTGATAATGCGATGCTGCACTACAACTACGGGACGGTATTACTGGCCCAGGGGCGACTTAATCGTGCCGCGGCTGAATACCAGGAGGCGCTTCGCTGCAAGCCCGAATGGTATAAACCGGCAAACAAGCTGGGAATACTCCTTGGCAAACAGGGCCGGTATGCTAATGCCCTGGAGGTATTAAGCGCTACCCTCAAATTCAATTCCCGTAACCCTGAGATTCGGGAAACGATAAAGCAGATTTTAGTAGAACAGGAAGCTGCACGCCAGGCGCTCAAAAAAAATGAAGCGCATAAACGCAGCGAACAGGTTGAAGAAGCAGCCGAAGTACCGGTAATCACGAGTTGGGATTTGGAGGTTAAGGTTTCTGCACTGGTGGATCTGCTGAAATACCTGGCCCGCTTGGCCGAATACCTGCCCCCTGCAGAGCGGGAACGCTTTATACAGAGCGATACCCCATCAAGGATCTACCACATCCTCCAGCTTACCAGCCCATCCTAAACTGCAAGAGCACACCGGGTAATCATCTACACGTGACCCGCCTTGTAGGGATGATTACCCGTGCCGTACAGGAAGATGTACCGCTAAGCCGCATTTTCTTGTAAGTCGAAAAAGTAAAAGAAAGTGCCAAAGGTTCCCCTACGATTTTCTATTTATGGCGTTTTTTATGGAACGGAACATTGTGCTAAAGCCGGAAGAACAGCAGGAACTTGAAACGTTTACGAAAACCGGGAAAAGGAGCGTCAGATGAGTAAAGCGGGTAGCCATCATCCTTGCCCTCGATACCTCAGACAGCCGGAAACCGGATACCGAAGCGAATATCGCACACCGTATCGGGTAAGCCGCCAGACCGTCCAAAATGTAAAAAAGGATTTTGAAGCGGCAGTAGAGCTTCCCGCTTTTCTCCAACGGAAAAAACGGGAAACCCCGCCGATACCTCCCAAAGCAACCGGAGAGCTGGAAGCCCGTATCATCGCTCTGGCCTGCGGCACCCCCCCTGCCGGATATAGCAACTGGACCTTGAGATTATTGGCCGATACCTGCGTGGAATTACAGTATGTGGATACCATATCCCACATGACGATAAGCCGCCTTTTAAAAAA
>JAISGE010000051.1 GCA_031263265.1 Treponema sp. | reverse complement strand
GCCCAATCGACCGAATAGAGGCTTAGAAACTGCTGCATCCCCAGGGACAGGGTAAGTTTATCGGGCTTACTGATGTAGATGAGGGGGGCCAGGTAATCGCTCCACGCGTCAATAAAAGCGTATATCCCGATGGTGGTCAGCGCCGGTTTGCACAGAGGCAGGGCGATAAACAGGTACCGATGGAATTCATTGGCCCCGTCTATGCGGGCGGCCTCCATCAGGGAATTGGGCAATCCCACAAAAAACTGCCGCACGATAATGATAAAAAACGCCTTGCCAAAATACATGGGCAGGATGAGGGGCACATAAGTATTGGTAAGGTGGAGTTTTGAATATATCCGGTAGAGGGGGATCATGGTTACAGTGAAAGGGATCATCATGGTAGCCATGAGCAGTCCTGAGATGATCCTGCTTCCCTTCCACGGTATCTTGGCCAGGGAATAGGCAACCATGGGGCTTACGATAAGCTGCCCTATAATTGAAAATACGGTGATAAAAGCCGTGTTCCGCATATACTGCCAGTAGGGTATGGCGGCCACGGCATTGGGGAAATTATCGAATATGACCTGCCGGGGGAAGAGCTTTACCGGCAGGGTAAAGGCGTCCCGGTTGGTCTTGAAGGCCGTCGTTATCATAATCAGGAAGGGGGAAAAGAAAATCAGCCCCAGCACGGCAACGAGCATAAAAAACAGCAGGGATTTTATCAGGCCCCTGGCTTTTGCCCGGTTCAGTAAAAATGCGTGTTCCATCATTCCACCCCCGCGTTGGCGGTAACGTTCCGGCTGACCCTGGTCATCACCCGGGCAAGCAGGGCTACCACCAGGAAGAGCAGCCACGCCATGGCGGACGCCTTGCCCATTTTGAGGTACACAAAGGCGTTGTGAAAAATATACAGGGGGTACATCAGGATGGAGTTCCCCGGCCCGCCGCTGGCATATCCCGCGCCGGCCCCCGCGCCGGTACTGGCATTGGTAATGATGTAGACTTGCTGAAAATACTGAAAGGCGTTGATAAGGTTTAGGATGGCCTGGTATACCAGCACATGGGCAATGGACGGCAGGGTAATAAAGATAAATTTCCGTATGGGCCCTACCCCGTCCATTTCCGCGGATTCATAATAACTGACCGGCACTTCTTCCAGGGCGGCCATACAAATAAGCATGGCGGTCCCCGTACACCAGGTCCCCATGAGCAGTAACGCCGCCTTGGTGTAGCGCATATCCATGAGCCAGGCGGGCCCCTGGATGCCGAACCAGCGCAGCACGGTGTTGATGTACCCATAGGTGGGATCGAACATCCAGATCCACACCATAGTGGCCGCAATAGCCGGAATAATGGAAGGGAGGAAGAACAGGGTCCGTACCACTCCCCGGAAGCGGAATTTTTTGGTTACCACCGCCCCCAACAGCAGCGCGACCAGCAGATTAACCGGGGTGGAAACAAACGCGATAAACAAGGTGTTCATAAGGCTTTTGAACACCAGCGGATCACTCCATACCGAAAGGTAATTCTCCAATCCCACCCACCGGGGGGCGGTTACCGGGTTAAATGCCGTAAAACTGTAGTACAGCGATGCCGCCAGCGGGTAAACGCTGAAACAGATAAAACCAATGATCCAGGGGAGGGCAAACAAAAAACCGTTCCGGTTGTTCCTCCACGCCTCTTCCAACAGACGGTTTTTTTTCATGGTAATGCCCCTGCCCCCTCTATCTCCCCGGATTATCGGTATGCCTTTTATTTAAGGTTTCTGACCCTGTTCGCCAGGGCGGCCATTGCCGCCTCGGGGGTCTGCTGTCCTGAATACACGTAGTCCAAATACTCGTTGAGCATGGAAATATATTCGTTGAAATCGCTGATCAGGGCATACTGAATTCCCTTCTCCAGCTTGAGCGCCTCGATAAACTCGGGGAACCCGGGCTTGGCCAGGATGTCCGCGTCGGTGTAGAGGGACTTCAGCGCCGGCAGATTGCCGGTCCCCGCGTCAATAATCTTTGCCCCCGCCGGGCCGGTAAGCCATTTGGCGAAATCCCAGGCGCCCTCTTTCCGGACCGCGGTAACGGGGATGAAGATGGAGTTGGTTTCAAACCGGCTGATCCCCTGGAGTTCCGGATGGGCTTTAGTACCGGGGATCAGGGCGATGCCGTAATTAACGGTAGCATTGAACCCGGCCATCATCGTGGGCAGCCAGGACCCGTCCAGCCGGAAAAGCTGTTTCCCCGCGAAAAACATATCCTTTTCGGTGTACCGGTTGGTATTGGCCGTAGCCACAAAAGCCTGGACTTTCTCTATGCCGTACTGATTCCGGTACCGCACATTGTAGGTCAGGCTGTCGAGGACCCCCTGATCCTGGGGCGTGAGGGTCTTCCCATCCCTGGACCACCAGCGGCCCCCAAAGGCATAGATCAGTTCCTGCCGGGCGGAAGCCAGGGGGAAGAGGGGGTAGCCCAGGATATCAATGTTTCCGTCCGCGTCCAGCTTGGTAGCGGCCACCGCCATATCGTACATCTCCTCCACCGTCTGGGGAGGCTCAGAGAAACCCGCGCCGCTGAGGAGGTCCTTATTATAGAAGAGCTGGATTGTGTAACCGGTCAAGGGCAGGGCAAAAAGCTCGCCGTTTATGGTATTGGCCTCTATTGACTTATCGGAATAAATAGCCGTGTCGAACTTCTCCCTATCAATAAAGGACTTGAGGCCGGTCAAAAGGCCGTTGGCCTGATAGGAAATAATCTGGGAGTTCGATCCCTGAACCACATCGGGCGCATCATTGCCGGACATGGCAACAATCAGTTTTTGCTGATCATTGACGCTTAACCCTTCGACCCGGTAGGTGCTCTGGGACGCGTTGTAGGCGGCAATGGCCTGCTCGTATACCTTGGCTTCCTCCCCGGTATTGTTGTACCAGAAATTGATCACCTGCGGTCCCCCGGCGGTTGCCGGCTGCCGATTACCCGCGGCATAGACGTTAAGACCCGCCAATAATCCCGCCAGCGCCAAAGAACAAAGTAATTTTTTCATGTATCCTCCTAAAAGTTTGAAAGGCTCCCAAAGATTCAAAGGGAAAATAAACTCATTCTCCCCATCTGAATATTTGTAAGGTTTCCCTGATAATCAAGAATTGTAACATACTATTTGTAAGATAATCAAGCTAAAAATACAAAATTTATTATTTTTTGTTAGGTCTTATGGATTCTCCGGCCTCCGGCTTGAAAAAAGGCAAAACAAAAAGTAAGATACAATCATGGAACGGTTAGCAGATGAGAAACAATTTTTGAAGCAGCTCCTTACCCTTATAGCTTCCCAATTTGGGGACCGGTGCGAAATAGTACTGCATGACCTTACCAGGGACTACAATCACACGATTATAGACATTCGCAACGGCCACATAACCGGACGGCAAATAGGAGGTTGCGGGAGCAACCTGGGGCTCGAAGTCTTGAACGGCCGCCTGGATGAAGGGGATAGGTTCAACTATGTAACCACCACCCCCGACGGTAAAATCCTCCGTTCATCTTCGATATATCTAAAAAATGCCGCAGGCGGGGTTATCGGCTCCATTTGCATTAATCTGGATATTACCGAAACGATCCGGTTTGAGGATTTTTTACGGAAATATAACCATTTCGAAACCAGCCAGGATGAATTTTTTGCCCAGGACATCAACAGCCTGCTGGAATTTCTTATCCGGCAGGCCCGGCAGCTCATCGGGAAACCCACCGGGGAAATGAACAAAGAGGAACGCCAGACGTTCCTTTCCCACCTGGACAGCAGGGGGGCTTTTCAGATCGCCAAATCAAGCATCAGGATATGCCGGGAACTTGGGATTAGCAAATTTACCCTTTATAATGATCTGGACGCCATCCGCAGCCAGGTCAAAAAAGAACGTTCCCCCGAAGAAGTGTACCCATAGGTGAAACGCTTCCTGGGTGAAGGAACTAAGCAGGCCAAGCCGCTGAAGGCGGCATCCTCAGTGCGGTAGTGGCTTTGCTCCATTGCACATTATTATTTTATCCTACCACCAGTTAAAAGTGAGTAACATTTTGGCATTATGTTCCGTACACTAATGCCTATTACCAGAAGTAAACTGGTTGTAACAATTATAACCCCAAAATATTGCAGTAAAAGCCACCCATCCTTCATTGGTATAACTAACACACTCAATTTTATCAATATTGCTTCTAAAAGCATGTGCAATGCATATATCCAAAAAGCATATTCTTTCAGCCAATTAAGAATAGTGTATAGGGCATTATTTTTTATAAAATAAGCACTTAGTTTTATGAAAAATATAAGTGCTATAATGATGTTTATACTCCCGATTATTGGAACATATTCTTGCAAGAATAACCTTGATACAATTATTACAAAGTACATCAAAACCAGATCAAGAAATTTGATTTTATCAATGGTTTTATAACTTACATTGTACTTTACAATATAATAGCCAACTGCAAAATAGAATAAAGCACCAGTGTTTATAATATATATTTGCGGATTTACTATCCATAAAACAAACAACAAAGCAAATGTACTTACCGGGAATGTATCAATTACCTTTTTAAGGGGCAAATAAAATATATTCAGAATGATCAAGTCCCGTAAAAACCAAAACTGCATAACAATCGGATAATGTGCAGTAGGATTTTCAGGTGCATTTATTTTACCAATAAACGCTTGTATCCAATCAAGCATTGTGAAGTTTCTTATAATAACAGTCGCAAAATATTTTTTCGTAAATGAGAAACTTTGAGCGACATAATAAAATATGATTGTTAAAACAATCCACGAAAGATATGGCAAAATAATAGTTTTACTTTTTTTCTTTATGTTTATTATGAATGAATCTTCTTTTGAATATAACAAACAACTTGATATTACAAAAAACAACGGGACAGCAACACAAGTAAATGATGAAACTAATTCAATTATTTTTTCCACATAAATAGGTACATTATATGTCTCACTACCATTTGAATGATTCTACCATCTTTTTATTTTTTGGGAGCAATTGAACAATTCCCCGTCATCTTCATCACCGATAACAAAGAGCATGAAATCCTCCCAGCTTTCATGCAGAAACCGTCGGAGTGAAAACCTCAATCCGTTGAAAAACTCCTCCCTCCTCCCAAAAGACCCTCGGGCTTTCCGGTATCCCTCGTCAATAAGTTGCAGTATCCCGTGAAACTGAAAGCTCAACAGGTTCAATAGACAGTATAGCTCACAGGCGTGTTCCGCCCCATGCCCAAAGTTATGTTCCAGGTTGTACCCGTGATTTTTAAGCACATTGTTATGTTCGTTCTGTATCTTCCACCGTGCCTTCCCGCATTCCATCAGCAACCCCGCATTGTCTACTATTATGATACGTGACCTTCCCTTTCTCCTCATTCCTTATCTGAAAATCAAGGTAATTTACCAATAGTGTCTCCTTATACTCCCGTATCTCCACCCCGTTTATCCACCGATACCGGTACTTCAGGTCGTGTCCGTCTCGCCGCTTATCCAAATGACTTTTCGGTTTCGTTATCCCCTTCAAAAGCTACGCATCCGTCGACTCACGGGAAGGGGACAAATTCCATCTATACTCTATGCATACCACCCCAAGGCAGCATATCCTACAAAGGAATCCGGTACTTCCTGGTCTTCACCGCTTACATCTGCACTGGTGCCGTAGGCCAAAAGCTCCCCTTTACTCGTGGCGCTTGCCTGGGCAAAACCCAGCGTAGCCAGGACCGCTCCCACCGAACAAGCAGACCTATCCTCCAAAGCCTGGTCAAGGATCCTTTCAGCCTTTCCCTCTATCAGGGTCTTAATAAAACGACGGTCATTGACCTCCCGCACCCAATCCAGGGCTTTGCTCCCCTTTCCCATAGGGGAAAAGTCGTACTGATCCCCATAATGGGTAAGATCAGTAGAACCTAAGACCACCACATTGCGATTCAGAGATTTTCCCGCCTGGAACAGTATTTTTCCTGCCTCAAAAGAAGCCATTTCCGCAGGAAGCCGGAACCACAGCAGCCATGCTTGGGGGAAAAAATAATGTACCATGGGAATTAAAACTTCAACGGTATTATCCTGATACCGGTCTGGAGCAGTTCCCCGCCGGAAGCTCTTCCCCGGAAGTTCTTTTTTTAACAGTGCCCTAAGTTCCCGGTCCATTTCCATATTTCCCAGGGGACTGGCAAACCCGTCTTCTTCAGCAAACAAGGGCGGTAAGCCCGCAGGAAGATGGCCCCCAATGACTGCCACTGTATCTGCCTGAGGATTCAAAGCAGCTACAGAAGCGGCAGCTATGGCCCCTGAATATACCCAGCCCGCATGGGGCGCTACCGCAGCCCGGGCAGTTCGCGGCTGTGGCGGGAGCGGAATCGAAGCTAAAAAATCACGGATCTGTTCTCCATCCTGGGGATACCAGCCCCGGGGAAGGGATCCTTTCCTAAGTGTCATAGCATGAGCATAGCGAATTATTCCCCGGTATGCCTATAGGCTTCTTAAAAACACTCCAGGTCCTGGGGTACTAGGCATTGCTGTCAAAGACTGTACGGCCTAGGGAAGACGCCTCGGGTTTTATAGAAGCCCGGTAGGTACTCAAGGCTTGTTTTTCCCGCTCAAGCTCAGGGAACGTATAGACCGGGTTTCCTCCGGTATCCAGGCCCACTTCAGGAATCGAATAAGCCCCCATCTCCTTGATCACCTGGTTCTGAGCAGCCCCCAGGTTCTTGGGCCTGCACTCCGGCCTATCTGCCTTGAGGTCATTGCTGGTAATCCCCTGGGGCTTTGACCACATCGCCCCGTACCCTAGCTTCCTCAGATTATCAAGTTTAACGGTTTCATTCGTTTGTTTGGTGAAGAAGTACCGCAGACTCGGAATAAGCCAAAACAGCAGGGAAAAGATAAGGGGAACAAGCCCTAAGCCCACCAAGATGAGGGGCAAGGGATTATCCACCACAGAACTTGATAAGACATAGGTGATTTTGTACAGGTATGAAGCCGCATCGAATTGCACCTGGGTAGTGATAGGGCCGGTACCCAGGGCATTGAACAGGAAATACCCTCCAAAGATTAAATTTATCCCATTGATGACACTAAACCATACATTCATCTTTTTAGGGTTGGATGAGAAATGTTTGAGCCGTTTCAAGGGAACAGAACCGCCAAAGGAACGATCCCGCAGGTCAGCCCGGAGGAGGAGGTCGTCGAAACGATATACCAAGGTTCCTGCATCGGTAACTTCCGGGAGTCCGCCGAATTCTACACAACAGGCGGTGAGCCTTTGCTCTGCTTCTGCGGGAGTAGAGCCGGTGAGGGTCATGTATTCCGGGAGGGAGATGACTCCCTGGTTTGCCTGGATATAGGCGATGACGGCCTGTTTTTCTTTAGCGATCCAATCCCCATTCGGATCTTCGTCCCCGAAAATAAAAGAGAAAATCGCCTTGTACAGGGGCTTGCCTTTAGGCCGGGAGTTTCTTTCGGTATAGTACCGGCCATTAAAGGAGCGATCTATGGTCTTGGTTAATTCCGAATAAAACCAGATCCGGATGATGAGGTCGAAGATACTTCCTGCAAGGAACAAGCCTCCCCCCCGGCCTTCCGAGCGGCTATCTGAATTGGAGGAACTGGCAGCTACTGAAACCGCCAAAGCAGCCAAGGCAATGAGCATGAAAAGGACAAAGTACCCAACGAGCATCACCATGATCCAGACCTTAAACAGCATACTCCCCGCGATTTTCATCCCTTCAAGAACCCTGTCGGTGAATCTACGCAGACCTGCCCGAAAACCCCGGTATTTACTGGTAAAACCCTGGGGAAAGGAGTAGAGGATTTCCCCGGATTCGGTTACTTCAAGGCGTCCTGAATACTCATCTGCCGCAACCGGAACCAGTTCCCTGACCGTGTTCAAGGGTAACGCGGTTTGAGCCACTATATCCGCGACAGTAGCCCCTTTCCGCTGCTTTTTGAACGCATTAGTGATCTTCAGGTATGCTTCTTTATTCTTTACGGTATATCCCACGGATATTCCTCCTCTTGGCCGGAACTCTTTTAGTCTCCAGGCTCTTGAATTGTGAAAGAACGCTCAAGGCCCCTCCCGATTGTCCACATTATTCTATTCCCAACCAGTCTTCTCTGGTTACGTATTTTCCGGCAACGTATTTTTTTCAAGAATCGACGCCAAGGTTACATTCTTAAAAAAATTATTCACCATACTGGTTACATCCACCCATACTCCGTGGCTAAGACAGGCCCCTATTCGGTCACAGGTCTTCTGGCGCTTATCGCAGGAGATGCTCTCTAAATCTTCCCCTGCAGCATCCAAAATCGCCTTAATAGTGAGTTTATCCAGAGGTTGAGCAAAATAAAAGCCCCCCCCAGGTCCACGGACCGATGAAACAATCCCCGCTTTGCGGAGCTTAAAAAAAATCTGTTCCAAAAATACCGATGAAATATGCTCCTGTTCCGATAAATGATTGATGGAAACCGGGGCTCCGTCTTTTCCCATTTTTGCCAGTGCCAAGGATGCCCGGAGTGCATACCGACCCCGTGTGGTAATCCGCATTGAAAAATACCCCCTTTCCTCTCTATTTTGCTCTTTTTTCTTTTTTCATACATGACTATATTGTATTTTTTTGCCAATGAAAAGACAGCCGGAGGGGTTTCTATTTCCCTATTTTTCCTAAATGGGCTGCCTTAGAAAAGATGTTCTCTAGATAGGCCCCTTCCCGGATAGAAAGGCCGGCTCGGGCAAAAACATCCCGGAAAAACCGCTCCTGTTCTTCCCGGCCAGGCTGTTTATAGAAACCCAGAGACGCAAGGGACTCAGTTACCGAGTGAACCAAACGATCCAGCCCGGTCTGATCCAGCGGTACCCAGGTACCTTCCACTGCGTGCACTGGACTCAATGCCCGGAACAGGGTATATGCGTAAATTTGGACTGCATGGGAAAGGTTCAATGAAGGAAAGCCAGGATCCGCAGGAATATGGGAAGCCAGATTACAAAAGGCCAGTTCTTCAGCTTCAAGACCGGTTCGTTCATTACCAAACACCAGTGCAACTTTCCCCGGCTGATTCCTGAGGTACTCCCCCAAAGCTTCAGGGCTGAGGCTCACCGGCTTCCGGCACTGTCCCCGCCGCCGTGTAGTTCCCACTACCAGGGAGCAATCCGCTGCTGCCTGAGGAATGGAGTCAAACCACTGAGCGGTTTCCCATAGTTCCCCTGCATGAACTGCCCGGGCGCGGATGAGCGTTGGATCTAAAGGTCCTGGAGCAACCATACGAAGCTGGGAAAGGCCCATGTTTTTCATGGCCCTGCAGACCGCCCCTACATTCCCTGATTCCTGGGGCCGGGAAAGAATGATTACCATATCATGCAACATCATGGTTTATGGTACCCTCTCGACAAAAAACAGACAACTGAGTATGATCAATACTATAAAGAGCCAATATAGGTCTAGGAACGTGTTGATGAACAAGAGACAGGGCCCACCACTAACAAGTGCATCGCCATTGATACATTGAAAGGAGGGCTTATCATATACCTGACCGGTTATATTAACCCCTATGTGCTGGATGTAAAACCATACTTGTCATGGATAAGGAAGAGCAGGTATTCTTAGGATAAGCTTGGGTGATGTTAGGCAGATTTTTTCTTTTTTTTCTATAATTTTCTATTTTTGGTTTTTTTAAGGATGGTTTATGGCAAATAAAATCGAACAATATCTCATTGAGCTTATGGTTACCTATAAGGAAGTAGCGGATAATCTATGGCTGCTTGATGATGAAGAGTACGGTATGGAAGGGGTGGCCATCATGTATGTAGACCCTTTGGTTATTTTCAGAATCCAGGTTATGGATGCCCCTAAGGAGCATCGGCTTGAACTATTTACCAAACTACTTGAACTCAATGCCTGCGAGGTGATTCATGGGGCTTATGCCTTGGAAGCGGATAGGGTTGTCTTAATTGATACCTTGGAATATGATACCATGGATTATCAGGAATTTAGGGCGACCCTTGATGCATTCAGTCTCGCTTTAACCCAGCATTATCCAGTACTTTCACCATATAGAGTAGTCCATGCTTAAAAGGACATCATTCATAGCACCAGAAGGAGCTTAGAACAATGGGAATTTTTTCAAGGTTTAAAACCCTCGTTTCATCGAATGTCAATGATATGATCAGCAAGGCTGAAAAGCCGGAAAAGATGCTCAATCAATTGCTCATTGATATGAGTGAGCAGTTGATTGAATCCAAGAAGGCGGTGGCCCAAGCAATAGCTGATGAGAAGAAACTTGAGCGGGAAGCCCAAAACCAGCAGACCCTCTCCCAAGACTGGGAGCGGAAGGCCATGCTTGCAGTGCAGGCAGGGAGGGACGACTTAGCAAAAGAAGCGCTGATCCGTAAGCAAGAGCATGATAGTGCCTATAACGAATATAAAAAGCAATGGGAAGCTCAGCATGCGTCGGTGGAAAAACTCAAGGAATCCCTTCGGGAACTGCAAAACAAGATTGAAGAGGCGCAACGCAAGAAGAACTTGCTCATTGCCCGGGCGAAACGGGCAGAAGCGCAGCAGAAGATACAGAGCACCATGTCCAGCATATCCGGTAACAAAACCGCGTTTGATGCCTTTGATCGTATGGCGGCCAAGGTAGACCAGATGGAAGCCCAAGCCGAGGCTGCGGTAGAACTTGAGGATTATACCAGTAACTCCGATTTGGACAAGCGCTTTGCAGAATTGGAGCATTCAAATCATTCCGCGGATGCGATGCTCTTGGAATTAAAACAAAAGATGAACGCCCTACCGGATAAAACCTAAACCGGCCTTACGTGCGGGCCTCTTGACCTAAGGCTTACTTTATCAGCTACAGTACGGTTCATACATGACTAAGGAGTATGCTGAATGAGAACTATTACAGTAGGACGATCAGGATTGCAAGCACCGGTTATCGTGGTCGGTTGTATGCGTATCAACAACCTAACCAAGACCGAAGCGGAACGGTTTGTCAAATCTGCTCTGGATATGGGAGCCCGGTTCTTTGATCACGCGGATATTTACGGAGCTGGTCTCTGTGAAACCATTTTTGCCGAAGCCATTGGCATGAACCCAAGGATTCGGGAAACCATACAAGTCCAATCCAAGTGCGGTATCAGACCGGGGATCGGCTTTGATTTTTCCAAAGCCCATATTCTCAGTTCCGTGGATGCAAGTTTACAAAGGCTCAAGACCGATTACCTGGATGTGCTCTTACTGCACCGCCCCGACGCGTTAATGGAGCCTGAAGAAGTAGCCGAGGCTTTCGGCATACTCCAGAGTAGCGGTAAGGTTCGCTATTTCGGTGTATCCAATCAGAACTCCCTGCAAATACAGTTGCTGCAAAAATACGTCAAGCAGCCCATTATCATCAATCAGTTGCAACTCAGCCTGGCTAATGCAAGCCTTATATCGCAGGGACTGCATGTGAATACGCTTGACGATGCGGCGATCAACCGGGATGGTTCAGTGTTTGATTTTTGCCGTCTCAAGGATATCACCGTCCAAACCTGGTCTCCCTTCCAATACGGCGTATTTGAGGGGGTGTTTTTGGGAAATCCCCAATTTCCTACGCTCAATCAAAAGATTCAGGAGATCGCCCAAAAATACGGGGTCTCTGATACCACCATTGCCTTGGCCTGGCTGCTAAGGCACCCCGCGCAGATGCAGCCGATAACCGGTACCATGAAGGTGGAACGCCTCAAGGACTGTGTAAAGGCTGCGGACCTGACCCTATCCCGGGAAGAATGGTACGAGTTGTATCTCGCTGCGGGGAATATCCTGCCGTAAATGCACAGAATGGAAAGGAGCGGGTATGCTGGGACCGGTAGTGAATGGGCTTGCGATTGTGGTATGTGCACTGGCAGGGTGTTTTATCATTCGAGGGATCCCAGAACGGTTTGAGGAACTCATCAAAAAGGCCATTGGTCTTTCGATCATTTTTGTAGGGATCAAGGGAGCCTTGGATAATCAACGGGTCCTGCTGCTCATCATGAGTATGGTCGGCGGGGCAGTAATTGGGGAGCTTATCAACCTGGACAAGCTGATGAACCGGTTTGGCATCTGGGCAGAAGCCCGGCTGGGCATGCAGGGAGGTGCCTTTTCCAAAGGCTTTGTGTCTGCCAGCATCCTGTTTTGTACCGGATCCATGGCTATTGTCGGTTCCATGCAGAGCGGGCTTATGGGTAACCATGAGACCCTTTTTGCCAAGTCTATCCTGGATGGTTCTATCTCTCTGATCTTCGGCGCATCTATGGGCGTTGGGGTGGTCTTTTCCGCGTTACCGGTTTTTATCTACCAGGGAAGCATAAGTCTTGCTGCCAGTGCGATCAAGGATTACCTAAGCCCTGACATTATCCGGGAGATGGCTGCGGTGGGCAGCCTCTTGGTGGCGGCTATTGGGTACAACTTCTTGGGAATCAAAGAAATCAGAGTAGCCAATCTCATCCCGGCTATTTTTATTCCCTGGGTCTACCTGGGAATAGCAGGATAGCACCTGCGGTGAGCGCACCTGCGGTGGGCGTAGTGAGTGCGGCGCGGTTTGTTATACGTCCCTTCGTTCCTACTTCTTGTGAGTTCGATGGAATACCGGGAACCAGGCTTAGATTAGCTTGGATTACCCCGGGAAGGCTTCCATCGAACTCACGTTCTATAGGGTAATATATAGAAACATTATGTGGAGGAAATGAGAAAACAGTGAATAATAGACGTTTTTCTTATAAAAATGTTCCCAATGGTTTATCTTTACTAAGAATAGTGCTTGTTTTGCCTTTTATAGTTATTATTCATGATATTTTTGTTTATGAATGTACAAAAAACTTATTTCTATTAATTACCTTTTTCACCATAATACTATCAGATCTTGCCGACGGCTATTTGGCAAGAAAATTAAAATGTACATCGGATACAGGGGCGAAATTGGATATTATTTCAGATACATTATATACAATTTTGTCCCTGGCGGTCTTTGCCTATTTTAAGATTATTCCGGTGTGGTTTATTTTTATTATGTTATTGAAATTAATTGAATTTATGATAACGTCAAAATTAATAAAAAACAAGCAAAAAACCGCACGTATACTTTTTTTTGATAAACTAGGGAAAATATCAGTTTCGATGGTGATGTTACTGCCCGGGGTATTTGTATTTAGATGTATCATACTTAATTATAAAACAGTAATGAATGTACTTGTTTATATAGTTACGGTAATGCTGATAATATCATGTTTTAATAGAATACTATATACAATGAAATATAAAAAAATATAAATAGGCAGTCCATAACAGGATTGCCTAAAATTCGTGTTGACGCGTATGATAAAAATGAGATATAATGAAAACAGGGGACAAATCCGCCAAATGAAGAACAAACACGAAAAATGTAATAATTTGTTTACCTTTGGTTTATTTTGATTTTACCTTTCCGCCCTATCTTTATTTTGAGGAAACTAAAATGAGTAAGGCAACAAGGATAATGGCGCTCCTCGTCTCCATGATGTTAGGTTCATGCGCCTTATCAAAGGCAATATACCTGGGTGATGGATCCTACAAAACCGGACTGCAATCCATTGAGGTATCACCTAATACCGAGGATATAAACGGCATCTTTCCCAAAGCGGTGTATATTAAAACACGTACCCAAACTTTTAATGCCTACCACTATTATATTCTCAAGGATGGATTGATATGGTATAAAAGCCTAGACAGCGAACAGGAGCCGGTCAACTGGACGCTGTTTACCAAAACCGGACTTCCCCATGATCCTTGGAAAATTACGTTTAACAAACCAAAAAAAATTGTTGAAATATCCGCTGATGCCGATGAACTTGTTGCTCTGTCTAATGAAGGCGGCTTTTACCGCTACTGTTTTGACCGAACCATCGCCCATAAAAGCGGTGTGTGGCTTGACCGTCAAGGTTGGCCCAGTCAAGAACAGCTTTTTCTTGACCGGCGTACAGGGAGCAATCGTTCCTGGGCTTTGGGAAAACGAAACGCCCATGTTCTGTATTACGAAGACCCTTTCGGCAATCAGCACCACAACGGTACGATGGAAATTGTTACCACCTATGTGCTTTTAGAAGACGGTCAGGAAATCTGTTACGCCGACACAGGGCTTCCCCCTGACTTTTCCCGGAATTACCTTGGCCCTGAACGGGGTGCTTTCAAGGCAGTCTCTCTAGCGGCGAGTGCGTCAACCATGTTCGTCATAAACGAAGCAGGTGAAATGTATACCCGCCTTGCGGACTTTGATACCGTCGGCTGCGACCCCATGCTCTTTAAGTATACCTACACTCCCTATCAATCAGATTTGCCGGGTACGAACTATTTTTCCAACTTGAATGAATGGGGACTCCCGGCAGAAGGGTGGCGTCCCCAGCCCCCTATTCCGCTTACCGGAAAAGCGGTAATCTCAAGGCACATTACGATTCTACAAAACGGTCAGGGCAATGAAGCAAGGGAACTCCGGGTTGCCGGTTTAAATGAATCAGGCAAAACCGGATACTGGACCAAAGCTATTTTTGATGATATCTGGAATTTCAAACCGGTTCCGCTGTATTTTGGTGATGACGCGATTTTGCCCCCCTCAAAGTCTATTAACTCGCAGCTTGAACGGGGGCCATCTTTGGATAAATCCTATAGTGGTTACTACTGGAATGGCGACAAAAAGGAACAAGAATGGGAATATATAATCCCCAATTTCAATATTCTTGAGGGAGAATGCGATTTTTATATAACCTGGCGGGATGAAACCTGTATACTGAAACTGTATCCTCTGGAAATGTGGACCTATCTTAAGCGGAATTATCTACCGGGAAGAACCGGTTCACCTAAAATGTTTCTGGTTACCCTGGAAATTCCTGAGAACGCCTTTGACGGGCTTTCCGTGGAGTTTACTGCACGGCTTACGCAAAAATACGAAAAAAACAACAGAAAGTTCTTGCAGTATACCATGGCTGCATCGGATCACTATCTTTTTATGCGTGAAACCAGCAACACGAATTCCGTGCTGTTTTTAACCGATGGGGAACTATCCAATCAATATTCTGAATTTCTACAGATCCGTCTTGTTGAAAATTTTGAAGAAATACAGCGCTACTACTGGCCTGAACTCGCAACGGGCAACCAAGCCGTAATATCATATCGAGAATTAGAGCAAAAAATCGAATTAAACAAAACGTTTCGTGATGAATTGAAATATCAGATTCGTACTTTAAAATGGTCTCAGCTTACCGCATTCAAGTTTAATGCCGGTTATATACCCCTCCATTATCTTATCACCCCGCTACGTTTTATTGATGTGCCGAAAATCCGTACGATTACCAGTTTTGGCGATAGGATTGTTTTAGAAAACAGTTCTTATATAAATACCATTTCCAATATCCGTATTTGGGTATATGAAAAAATTATTGAGCTGCTGGAAGTAAGACTGCTCTATTATAAGGAACTGAAAAAAGAATTTTCTGAAACATCGTCAAACATTACCGATGTGGCGGAAATTGCTTCCTCGTTCAGGTATTCTGAAAATACCGCTGATTATTGGGATATTGCCGGTCTACCTCATATCATATCAGGAACCTTCTTTAGTTCTGATACACGTCCAAGGATGACAAGACCTGCGGTTTTATCATTCATAAGGACGGGGGCAGAACCTGATCTTTTTGGCTGGCCTTTTTCCATGGGGAACTCGGTAGATTCCGCAGTGCTAGATAAAAGTTTTTCAATTTTTATTGATCCCCTGAAAAGCCCTAGAACAATCTATTCCCGTAACGGTAAAAATCCGAAAGAAAAAAGAATACAGCTTGACTGTATCATTTATATCAACCCTGGAACAAATTCATCTATTGAGCAGGATATTATTGATACTATACTTAAGCCTTTTATCAAAGAAAATGAGCAAACTATAAAAGCGAGGATCAGTTTTGACGGAGAAAATTTTGAAATAAGGCAGTATCCCTCAGGGACCGGTAAATCGCTGATTTTCTGGGGAAAAGCGGCATTTTGAAGCGACATGAACCGTATAAATAAAGCACAGGTACTGCTAAATTTAGGTTTTCTTGCAATTTTTAGTATTGGTATCGTTGATATGCCATGCGCTGAAAATAGCATCGTCCCATTCAATGAAAACTTCGCGTTTAATTTATACGGAAATTTTAATAGCGTAGAATTTACGCAAAAAGATGACCGGCAATATAGATCGGAAAGCCCCTGGTCAATCGGATTTGGAATCCGCTATAAAAATAGTACCGGACGTTTGCTTCTTCCTTTAACCCCTAATAATAATTCTTTCAATCTGCAAATAAATTCATATTATGAGAAAATATATTATGAACTGTTTTTTAGTCAGTACAAAAATTTTTACTCTGAGGAAAAGGGAGGCAAAGATACATACTCCGTCTCTGGTTTTGATATTTTATCAGCAGGAATACTTGCTGGTTGGATACAAAACAATACCCGCCATTCACTGAAATCGGTTTATAATCTTATCAACAGACAGACCGAATCAAGCGGGAGTTTTCTGTACGGCTTTGGTATTTTTTATACCTCAATACATGCAATCGAAGAAGAGCGTGTAAACTATTCCGAAAGACAGCATTTGACCTATTTTGGCCCGGCAATGGGATATTCCTACACCTGGGTATTCAACCATGATATATTCTGTAACGTGAATCTTACCGCCGGTTTTAATATGGGGGTAAATACCGATACTACGGTTCTCTTTGTTCCCCAAATAATGCCAAAACTTGCCATAGGACATCATAACAAGGTCTGGTCTCTTAATGTTATAGTTGGATGTACCTATACCGCTCTGTTTTTGAATGGCAGTGATTTTGAATCCTTGCTATCCTCTACCATGACCGTTACTTTTTCCAAACGGTTTTAACCGGCGGATCAGGCTACGCCCTTTGTACGGTTTTTCTCCGCTACATTTTGGCCAACCGCAACCTATTTCCTTATAAAATAATGAGTTAGTTAAAGTAGCAAAGAATGAGTAAATTCTATGCATTTATCCTGGGTTATGCACAATTTTCCCTTGATATTCTTGAAAAGAATAAGTATAATACATAAATAAATTAAAGGAGTATTAATATGGTCGCAAATTCCTCAAAAATTCAGGAATTTTTATCCCAGCCGAAGACTCAATTCATTATACCCGTCTATCAAAGAAATTATAATTGGACTATTGGACAATGCAAACAATTGCTAGACGATATTATGAGCATTGGTTCCAATAACAATGAAGTACATTTTATTGGGAGTATTGTATATATTCATGACAATATATATACATCAGCAAATATTAAGGAACTTGTTATTATTGATGGCCAACAACGATTGATCACTATTATGCTCATATATGTTGTTTTATATAGATTGGCTCACTGCTGTCCGGTTTAATTGAGGAAAAACGAAACAGCTTGTATTTCGATCTTTTTAATGGTATAAAGTAATTATCATAAATCCATATACCAGAAGGAAATACAAGCTATGACCA
>JAISGE010000006.1 GCA_031263265.1 Treponema sp. | reverse complement strand
CGATCCTTCCAATGCACTTCCACCGGCTCCGTAACCTTGCATAGTTCTTTTGCATTATTGGCAAGGCTTGCCCGGCGAAGACCCCGCACCGCAAGACCTAAGCGCTGCATTACCTCCCCAGTAATCACCAGGGTTCCTGCACCGGTATCAACCAGGGCTTGTACGGTTACGGCTCGAACTTCTTTTTCCGTGATAAGCCCTTCCTGGACTCTGATAGTATCACCCGCGTTTTTGAGGGTGATCTCTGCATACACCATTCCCATCATTCTTACCTCTTTAGGGGCCAATCGTACCCGCCGGCAGGATCTGGTTCCGGCTCAGATCGCATACGTTCCACCGGGACCCGTTTCCTGCATCAGGAACCGTAAAGGTGTTTATCAGGCGGTTCTGGTTGTACACCCGAATAGTGGCCCCGGAACGGGACAAAGCCGTGGACCTGTTGTTGTTGCGGTTGGTGTAGTCGATCACGTAGAGGTGATAGACGCCGCTTGCTTCTGCCCGGGCTACGGTGATGGTTTCAGGGCCATAGCCGCTGGTATCATCCCGATCCAGTTTCGCACTCCCGTCCACGGCGGTCTTCATGTTCCAGTATGAAATATGATAGCCCCCTTGTTTTTCAAAGTGGAGGTCCAAGTCCGCGGGCCTTTCCCCCCAATCCAGGACAAACCGGAAATCTCCCTGCAATTCCGGGGAAATGGAGTACCAGTTGTTAATCACCGTGGAAAGTTGAATCTTAAAAGGAATCGCGGTCGGGATAAACCCCGCCTTGGTAACGACCAGGGTAAAACTGCCGTCGGCCTGTTCCGGGAAGGAAATGATCCCCCGTGCATCAGTAACAAAGCTGCCGACACCTGGAATCTCCACCTGCGCGCCTGGTATGGGCTTCCCATCCAAGGCATTACCAAAGCGCATGGGGATGAGCTTGTCCAGCTTCATAAGGGCCATGTCCGACAGAACCATAGCTTTCTCCACATCCGGCCCAAGACCAAAGGAAAAATCAGGAAACCCCGTGCTCTGGCTATACAGTACCCCAGGGATCCAAAAACTCACAATCAATAATATGGCTGCGCTCTTCCTCATAATTCACTCCTTGATAGGATAGTATATATCATATAGGTGGGGTGTACAAGGAATTACGCCACCCCCAAGTGATAGTACGGCGGCCCTGTTTTGTACTATAGTATAAGTCTATGAGTACAAGTCCCTTAATTCGTAACTTTTGTATCATTGCCCATATCGATCATGGCAAATCCACCTTGGCAGACCGGCTCATTCAGAAGGGCCGCCTGGTGGAAGACCGGAATTTCCAGGATCAGATTCTGGATACTATGGATATTGAACGGGAACGGGGAATAACCATTAAGAGCCAGGCAGTTACCATTCCCTATACCACGGAGGATGGCCAGGACTACGAGCTTAACTTGGTGGATACCCCAGGCCATGTGGACTTTACCTACGAAGTTTCCCGGGCCATCAGTTCTTGCGAAGGGGCATTGCTTCTGGTGGATGCGACCCAGGGAGTGCAGGCCCAGACCTTGTCTAACTTGTACCTTGCCTTGGAGCATAATCTGGAGGTTGTCCCGGTGATCAATAAGATCGACATGGCTGCTGCAGATATTCCTGGGGTCAAACAACAGATCGAGAAAGACCTGGGGCTGGACGCTTCTGAGGCCCTTCTGGTTTCCGCCCGACAGGGAACCGGGGTGGACGAACTGTTTGAGGCTATCATTCAACGGATCCCCGCGCCCCAGGGCAACGCGGATGCCCCCTTGCGAGCCTTGATCTTCGACTGCCACTATGATCCCTATCGAGGGGTGGTGGTGCATATCCGCGTCTTTGATGGCCGGATACGCCGGGGCATGAAAGTGCGGTTTATGTCCAATGCCGCAGAATATGAAGTCGAGACCTTGGGGGTTTTCAAGCTGGCTTTGGTAGAGGGAGTGGAACTTACCGCAGGGAGCGTGGGGTATATCATTGCAGGGATCAAAACCGTTGGGGATGTGCGGGTGGGAGATACCCTTACGTCCGCGGAAAACCCCTGCACCGCTCCGTTACCAGGTTTCCGGGAAGTGAAGCCGGTAGTCTTTTCCTCTATCTATCCCCTGGACTCCAATGACTATGAAGAACTGAAATCAAGCCTGGAAAAGCTCAAGCTCAATGACGCATCCCTCGTATATGAGAAAGATGCTTCCGTTGCTTTGGGTTTTGGATTCCGGTGCGGTTTTTTGGGGCTTCTGCACTTGGAAGTGATTCAGGAGCGGCTGGAACGGGAATTCGACCAGGCGGTGATTTTTACGGCCCCGTCGGTCCAGTACCGGGTGTATCTTCGCACAGGAGAGGCGGTTTTGGTGGATAACCCGCTTGAGTACCCTGATGAGGGCCTCATCGAAGCTGCGGAAGAACCCTATATCCGGGCATCCATTATCACCCCCGCGACGTTTTTGGGGAACATTATGACCTTGTGTATGGAGAAGCGGGGGGTACAGACCAACATGACCTATCTTGATGAAAAGCGGGTAGAACTCATCTATGACATGCCCCTTTCGGAAGTGCTCTTTGATTTTTACGATCGTCTCAAGAGCATCAGCCGGGGCTATGCTTCTTTTGATTACGACATCACCGATTACAAGCCTACAGCCCTGGTTAAACTGGATATTTTACTCAACAATAAGGCTGTGGATGCCCTTTCTCAGTTGGTGTTTCGGGATCGGGCCTATGAGCGGGCAAGGCTCGTGTGCGAGCGCCTGCGGGATGAGATACCCCGGCAGCAATTCAAAATCCCTATTCAAGGGACCATTGGCAGCCAGATCATCGCCAGGGAGACGGTCAATGCCCTACGTAAGGATGTGTTAGCCAAGTGTTACGGCGGGGATATTACCCGCAAGCGTAAGCTCCTAGAAAAACAGAAAGAGGGAAAGAAGCGGATGAAGCTGGTGGGGGATGTGGAGTTGCCTCAGAGCGCCTTCTTAGCGGTGCTGAAAACCAAAGAATCCTGAAGTATGGGGGTATAAAGACGTGGATGTGGTTATGGCGGATTGAAAAAGTTTATCTGTTTGTAATATTGATACAAAATTTATTTTTATGTGAGCCTGTTCCAAAACTCCTAAATAAATAGCTGGAGATACTTCAAGGTTGCCAGGCACACTACCGCAGTCATTAATACAAACGATACTTTCTTATATCCTTTCACCTATATTGCACGGGGTATAAGGCTGTCTTTCAAATGTGAGTTTGCTCGTTCTACCGTGGTCCGTATCTTATACCTCTCCTGTTTCGCCGGGTCCAAAGGCGGACG
>JAISGE010000067.1 GCA_031263265.1 Treponema sp. | reverse complement strand
GCTTCTCTACTGGCAGGGACCTGCCTTTGTATTGCCGCTTCTTTGCAGCAAATAGGGCTTATGTATACCACTGCCGGACATTCCGGGTTCATCACCGGCTTGTATGTAGTGCTCGTCCCGCTGTTCGGCATAGCCCTGAAAAGAAAAACCGGACTGCCCACCTGGATTGGCGCAGTATGTACCCTCATTGGGCTTTTCTTCCTCAGTGCCGCAGAGAATACAGGGACCGTCAATCCTGGAGATGTGCTGACCGCGGTGGGAGCTATTTTCTGGACCTTCCATGTCCTTTTGATTGACCGTTTAGTGCAAAAAGTCGATCCCCTTGTCCTGTCAGCAGGACAATTTGCCTGGTGCGGTACCTGTTCCTTGGTCCTTGCCTGTATGCGTACCGAATCCTTCTCCTTGTACGGAGTGATGCAAGGACTGATTCCCCTGCTCTACGGCGGATTGGGATCCGTGGGTATTGCCTACACCCTCCAAGTGGTAGCCCAGCAGGATGCTCCTCCTGCTCATGCTACGATCATCCTCTGCCTAGAAGGGGTCTTTGCCGCATTAGGAGGGGTAATCATTCTTTCAGAACCTTTGGGTTCATGGACCATGCTGGGTTTCATCTGTATGTTCTGCGGTATGCTAGCCACGCAATGGGAGCTTATTGTTGGACATACTAAAGTCTCCCCAGATTAAGTAACCATAACGGTAATAAAGATGGACAAGAACAGGGTTCCACCCCTACAGGATAAGCAGGTACGGTTCTTTACTCATGATCGAGAAGGGATATTACTCAGGCGGCCTAACCGCTTCCTCATCATCGCCCAGGACAATGCAGAGGAACTGGTATGCCATTGTCCCAATCCAGGCAGGCTCCTGGAATTCCTCTTTCCCGGCGTGAGGCTCATCCTGGAAAAACGGCAAGCTACCAAGGGGAAGACCGGTTCTGCACCCAAAACCAACTGGACCGTCGGGGGGGTGTATCACCGAGATGGAGTGGCGCCTCTTTTTGCAGCTCGGGCAAATCACGTGGCAGAAGCCCTGATCCTGAACCACATCATCCCTGGCCTCAAAGAACTGCATCCTGAGTATACGGTTGGTTCCTCCCGGTTTGACTTCATGGGACGGGATGCAGCAAACAGGGTCCATTTGATCGAGGTGAAGGCGTGCTCCCTGGTGGAACATCAGGTAGCTATGTTTCCCGACGCGCCCAGTGTCCGGGCTTTGAAGCATCTGGAAGAATTGGGGGATCTGAGCACCCAGGGGTATTGCGGTCATGTACTTTTTGTCATTGTTCACGGCAATCCACGGGTATTCATCCCAAATCTGCATACGGATCCGCTCTTTGCCGCTGGGCTTAGCCGCTGGGCCAGTACCGTACAGATCCATGCCAGCCTCGTCCACTGTAACGCGCAAGGCGAGGTATGTCTGGTCGATCCTTCAGTGCCGGTGGATCTCCAGCATGGGGAATTGGCTGAACAAAACCGGGGAAATTATCTCATACTCCTTGAACTGCCCGAAGAAAAGGTCCTGTGTGTCGGGTCTCTGGGAACCCGTACCTTTGTCCCAGGCTGGTACGTGTATACCGGGTCTGCACAAAAAAATCTATCCCAAAGGATCAACCGGCAGGTGAAAAAAATACGAAAAACCCAACACTGGCATATTGATTACCTAAGCCCTCATACCAGAACCATAAAAGCCCTGCCCATCATGACGTACCGAAACCGGGAATGTGAACTTGCGGGAAGCCTCCATGAGCTTGGGGGAAAGGCAATCCCTGGGTTTGGATGTTCAGACTGCTGCTGTGAAAGCCATCTCTTTTATTTTGCCGAACCGCCACTGGAAAGCCGAGCCTTTGTGGATATGCTGCTCTGGTATCGAGCCCACTTTGCGTGAAGCATTGGGGAGGTAAGGTGGAGGGGCTTAGCCTTCCACCTGCTTTTGTTTCATGCAGCGCCCACACTCAACGGGATCGAATGACCCCCCGGCGTTCACAATAAGGGTGGATCACGCAACGGGAACAGAAAGGACTTACCGGCCGGCATATCCGCTGGCCATAGAGCACTAAGAGGGCATTGATACCCTTCCAATACTGCCGGGGAAGTACTGCTCTGAGGGCGGTTTCGGTTTGTTCAGGATTGGTCGATGAAACCCAGCCGAGGCGGTTACTAATCCTATGTACATGGATATCCACACAGATCCCATCCTGGTCAAAGGCTTCGGTCAAGACTAAATTCGCGGTCTTCCTTCCCACTCCAGGAAGGGCCAGGAGTTCCTCCATTGTTGCCGGTACCTGATACTGATACTGTTCCATGAGGATGACGGCGATTTTCTTGAGGTTGGCGGCTTTGGTCCGGTAAAACCCCGCGGGATACACGAGACGGGTAAGGACCTCATCTGGCAGGGCTGCAAGGCTCGCCGGATCCGGGGCCTTTTGCAAAAGAGCCTGAGACACGGTCAGGGTTACCGCATCCTTGGTACGAAGGCTGATGATGGTGGAAACCAGGATTGCCCAGGGATCCCGCTTATAGTGTTCAGCTACGGTGCTTACTGCAGGTTCAGCCCCATTCGTAGCCGTTCCAGAACCCGAATCTGCCGGGCTCTCTGGTTCTTCAAGTCCCTTCCGCCATGCTTCCAAGGCTGCAACAAGCGTATCCCACGGAGGAGTAGACGAGGGGATTGTATGGGTTATGTTCATAGTCTCTTGTATCCTAAAATCCCATAAAAATATAGGGCAGCGCCGGTTGTATAAACTGCGGTGGAATTAATCCCCACGCAGCCGAATAACCACTATATAGAGTGCCTAAAGACCTTAAAACAGACGTGTTCGACTAATCAAAGCGCATTGAAATAACCGATAGTATTACTGTACCACGAGTTATTAGTACCACACTAATCATTTTTATGTACCTTCGTTATTTTCTTTCATAAATCTCTTTATCCAATTTTTTATTTTCTTCTTCCAATAATTTTATGGCATTATCTTGTTTCTTTATTTCCAATTCAAGTATTTCCTTTTGATATTTTAATTTTTCAACTTCAGTTTTTTGTTTTTATGAAAAATAAATAAATGAGAATATAATCCCCGGTAATATTATTAAAGTCGAAATTATACCCAAAACCCCTTCCAATTTTGTTTACTCCTTGATTTTATTATTATAATCGAGAAGGATTTTTTTATCAATAGATTTTCAAAAGATGTTAAGAAAAAATTGCACCTAACATTCCGGCGCTGTTTACGACATTTTGGTGGCCCCCGGATAAGGGCTGGCTCAAGCCAGCAGGAGGCGGTCAAACATCTGTTGTGGAAGATTTTAAAGCTGAAGTGGAACAGCGGGGACTGCAAGCGATGCGCCTTGCAGGAAAAGTGCATAGCGTCCCGTGGGGGGAAGAATCCGAAACGGACGCGGTATTATAGGGGACAAAATGAAAAAAAGATAGACGAGGCAAAAAACCGAGTACTGTACGGGAGGATGATGCAGAGACTAGAGCTGTGATTTGCGGATATGAATTATAGCAAAAAGATGAACCGATTTTTGCTGAGGGAAAAAGTAAAAGTAAAGAGCCAGAGGTTATGGTATTGCATGGTGCATAATATCGGGAAATGTATGCCGGGAATGGCGGCGGAAAGTATGGGATGAAGGAAACATGAACAGGATAAGTGATGGCGCGGGACGATATATGGCTCCCGGATGATTGAGGGAGCAGAAAAATTCGTTACCGTTTTTTATTTAAACTTAACTGCTGTCCCATATGCTATTACTTCTGCTGCACTTTGCATTACTGACGACGATGCATACCTTATATTTACAATACCATCCGCCCCAACTTTTTCGGCATCTTCTACCATTCTTTTTGTTGCCAATGCCCTTGCCTCATTCATCATCTCATTATAAGCTTTTAATTCCCCTCCAACTAATGATTTAAATACCTGGGTAATGTCTTTCCCAATGTTTTTCGATTGGATTGTACTTCCTTTTACAAGTCCAATGGT
>JAISGE010000169.1 GCA_031263265.1 Treponema sp. | reverse complement strand
AGGACGTATCGTAACCATTGCAGGAGAAGTCTTCAGACCAGGTACCTATGAACTGCTCTCAGGAGAATCCCTCAAAGAACTGGTTTCCTATTACGGCGACGGTTTCACCCTCAACGCAGATCCAGACCTGATCCGTGTGTCCAGGATCAACACGCTCGAGGGAATTCCTGGGGAAACCAAATTTGCATCCTATAAAGAAAACACAGCATTAGCACTGGAAGATAGAGATACTATCTCTATCGGGAATAAAGCAATAAATCGTCCGGTTGCCTTTTTTGAAGGCGCGATTTCTCAAGAACGCAGTACCACTGCAGTAGAAGAAACCAACGCAGACATTGAGGGAACCTCAAAAATGGAATACCCCTTCTATCAAGGGGAAACGTTGGGTAACGCGATAAGGAACATACGTGCACGATTCACGGCGGTCTCAGATCTGGCCAATGTCTATATCATCCGAGGGGAACGACATCTTCCCATTGATGTACGTCCCTTCTTATACAGTAATGATTTTTCAAAAGATATAGTCCTTGAAAACGGTGATACTGTTATCATTCCCTTCCGTCAATACTTTGTCCTGGTCAGCGGAGCAGTGAAAGCTCCAGGACGGTATCCCTATGTACCGGATAGGCAAGTAGATTACTATATCAACCTTGCAGGAGGACGGGATGATCTTTTGAACAATGGACGAGGAATAAAAATAACCGATATGAATAATAAGCGTTTATCCCTTTCCGAATATATTCCCCCGGAATCAATGATATCGGTACCAACCAATACGTTCTCGGCTAAATTTAATCAATTCGGACCGGTTATTACCACTGTCTTATCCATCATTTCCGCGACCCTCTCCATTTTTGCAATTACCGGCGTATTCTGACAAGCCACAGGTACTGTTCCTGCGGTATGCGATAGTTTGCCAACCCTTGGTTTTGCGTAGCAAAGTCCAAGGTTGGCAAACCGTCATAAAAGCTGCTGCCGTAGAAAATTCAGTACTTCAAGCGTCTGAGGAGGACAACCCCCTAAAAATTGGGCACATTCTCTGGTACAGTTCCCCACCCCCAAGACCCCCTTTTTCCCCTTAAAGCCTTGGCCTATGCTAATTGGCCGGGGAAGGCGCAAACGTTCATGTTCACCCATGCGGGAAAGGGCAAAAACCAGGGCCGCATAACAGGCGCTGCAAGCCCGATCCTCCTGAATAAAGGAGGTAAGTTGCTTGACTTTAAGCCCTGGCCGAATTAGCTTCCGGTCTGTGGGGATGGGATCGGAAAGCTCCCGAATCAATGCGTGGCTGAGATCCGCAGTACCAATCCCCAGGCGTTCTGCCAGGACCAGGTAGGGTATCTCTTCTACCGTATACCCCAGTTGCGCGGCAGCCCATGCGTCGATGAGCACCGGGTCATAGGCCGCTGCCATACGTCCTGCAGGAACCGGATTGCCCCCTTCCTCAAAATCCAAGTCCCCGCAGATGCCGTCCACCAGGATAAAATCACTGCGGATCCGAGTGTTAAGGTGGGCTATGGGCTTATGGAGACCCAAGGTATGAAACCGCCGCTTCTCCTGATTGGGGATGAGGCCCTTGGTGTTTTTAAGGGCACAGGTCAGGAGCGTCTGGCAATGACCCTTCAAAACCGGCAGGTTGATCATAAAATCCACTGCCAAGGCACGGTCACAGATTGCAAGATACATTCCCCGGCAATCATAGGTTTGACTGTGGTCTTGCTGCGTATCAACGAGTTCTACCCCGGTATCTGCAGCGAGCTTTCGGTACCCGCATACGCTGAATGCATCTTCTGTCCGTTCCCCTACCCAGGAACCTTCCAGGATCGAAAGATGGGTAAAGCCCTGATGCTGCAAATACCCGATAAGCCCTCGGACTATCTCAGGATGGGTGGTGGCCCCTTGGGACGCAGGCCGGGGAACTACCAGGTTCGGCTTGAGTCCCACCCGTTTATGCCGGTCTCCGATCCGTTCTGCAAGCCCTGCGGCTTCTGCAAGCTGAAACGCCATGAGTTCCGGCTTATCCCCATAGGTCACCAGTATCTCGTGTTTTTCTCTTTTCCCCGGGGACATCTTATGCTCCACCTATAGGTTCTTCCGGCAGGGTAACCGTCAATTCCAGTATCCGGTGGTGAACCACCTTTGAAACCGTAATACGCATATGCTGCACCTGACAATACTCTCCTTCCCGGGGAACCCCGCCTAGTTGTTCAATTATCCAGTTACCCACCGTGGTATGCCGATGATAGGAGGGGTCCTCTGGAGCTAATTTGTTCTTTTCATCTCTTTCCTGAGGCAAAGGAGCAACAAGGGCAAAAAATTCAAACATATCTTCCAGATTCGTATTGCCCAATACCGTATAGGTCCAAGCATTCACCTTATTTATTGATTTAACCACCTCATCGTGTTCGTCCCAGATCTCACCGACCAATTCTTCGATGATATCTTCTATAGTAATAATCCCCATGGTTCCCCCAAATTCGTCCACCAACACGGCCATGTGGGATTTTTTTGCCTGCAAGGTTTTAAGGAGTTTTGAAATCTTCACAGACTGGGTGATAAATACCACAGGCTTGATGATACTTTCTGGAACCTGCCTTTGACCTATAACCTGATGATGAAAATCCTTTAAGAGCATAACCCCGATGATGTTATCTATCGAATCCTCATACACCGGTAGCCGGGAATACCCGGTAGCACAGAATTTCCGATCAATCTCCTCCACAGGTTCGTCCAAGGATACGGCCACCACATCAACCCGGGGAGTGAAAATATCATGGGCAGTGATGTCATCAAACTCAATGGCCTGACGGATCATGTCCTCTTCCCCCTCATTGATCCCTCCCTCCTGGCGTACCTCCTCCACAAAGGTTAACAGCTCCGCCTCGGTAACCGCCCGGTTTCCCTGTATCTTAAAGAGCTTGAGGATACCTGCCTTCCACAGGCTGGTCAGCCGGTTGAAGGGGGAAAGGAGGATGATGAAGACCCGCAACAGAGGCGCGGAAAACAGCACGAAGCCTTCAGGGGCTTCCTTAGCAAGGGTCTTGGGCGTTATCTCTCCCACCATGAGCACCGCTATGGTGGTTACCACGGTGGCCAGGCTCACCCCCATATTGCCGAACATACCCACAAACAAAAGGGTCGCCAGGGCCGAAGAGGCGATGTTGACCACATTGTTCCCTATAAGCACGGTAGAGAGGAGTTTATCGTACTGTTCGGTCAACTTAAGCGCCAGGGCCGCCCGTTTATGCCCCTGGGCAGCGAGGTTTTTGAGTTTAATCCGGTTTACTGAAGAAAAGGCAGTCTCACAAGCAGAGAAAAACGCAGAAAAGAGGAGCAAGCCCCCAAGTCCAAGGATACTCCCCACACTAAAAGAATCCATTTCCCTCCTTATAGTAGCTCATAACAATAGCATACCCTGGGAGAGAATCCTTAATCAAGCCAGAGGTGAACTTGCCTTATTCTCAAGTAGGTTCGATACTAGGAATTATAAGGAAGTTTCTTATGACTGGTTTTGTTGAAGTTGGACTTATTATGGTTCTGATTGTTCTGGCCACCGCGTTTTTGGGAGTATGGTTGGTGAGAACCCTGGCTCCCCTTTTTCATAAAGGGAGACGGGGCCTTTCCTGCTGTTCTCATCCAGA
>JAISGE010000139.1 GCA_031263265.1 Treponema sp. | reverse complement strand
GTCAACCGGAGCGTGGCGGCGACGGTTCAGGTCTGTCTCAGGATAACCGGCCCCGATGGGGATACGGTCGCCGAATCCGTGGTGACGTGCAAAGTTACGGAGGGTGGCGCAACAACTGCGGAACAGTGTTGTGTGATTTCATCGCCCCAGCTCTGGAGTGCGGACCGTCCACGGCTGTACCGTGCCTTGGTGCAGCTCGCCGGAGAAGACCACAGTGCGATTGGTGGCCCCATCGAAGTTCCCTTTGGCATCCGCACGGTCGAGATGCTCCCCCGAAGCGGGATGCGGGTCAATGGCGAGCCGGTAAAGCTCAAAGGGGTATGCCTACACCATGACTGCGGCATCCTTGGCGCGGCCTACTATGACGCGGCGTGGCGGCGGCGGCTTCTCACCTTGAAAAGCCTCGGTTGTAACGCGGTACGCACCAGCCATAACCCGCCCGCAGAAGAGTTTCTCGATCTTTGTGACGAGCTTGGGTTTTATGTGATTGACGAATGTTTTGATAAATGGCGGAGCGGTTATTATGCCGCGCATTTTGATGCTGACTGGAAACAGGATTTGGAAGCCTGTGTCCTCCGCGACCGGAACCATCCGTCGGTGTTTATGTGGAGTATCGGCAACGAGGTGGCGGAACAGGGCGCGGGAACTCTGCCTGAGACCCAGCGCGAGCTTGCCACCTTTGTAAGGACGATGGACGACCGTCCGGTCACTTGTGCCCTTCATCCCCATGTCATTCCTGCAAGTCTTATCGGTGCTCCTGCCAGCCGTCTCGTGGAAATCACTCAAGCATTGACAACGGATGTGGACGTGCTGGGCCTTAACTACCATGAACCGCTTTACGAAGCCTATACCGCAACCATTGCCAAACCGATAGTCGGTATGGAGAGCTATGACTACTACAGCAGTACTCTTGAAAACTACGAAGATGTGCTGCCGAAAAACCCCTGGCGTTATGTCCTTGAAAACGATAACGTCATCGGCCAGTTTGTCTGGGCAGGCATTGATTATCTGGGCGAGAGCTCGTGGCCCGCAAAAGGCTGGGCGGGCGCAATACTGGATATGTGCGGCTTCCTGAAACCCAACGCCTATTACCGCAAAAGCATCTGGTCAGACGAGCCGGTCATCCACCTCAGCTTTTATGATGGTGGAGGTAGGCCCGACTATGTTCGGGGACGCTGGTCATTCCCCCAAACCGCCTCCCATCTCAACCTTGATCACTTCCAGCGCCGCACCGTGAAAGCCGCGGTCTACACCAACTGTGAAGAGGCGGAACTATGGATAAACGGTAAAAAACGGGGAACCAGGCGGCCCGCGGATTTTGAAAACCGCATCATTGAATGGACCTTTGACTACGAAGCCGGAGAACTCGAAGTGATAGGCCGCCGGAACGGGGACGCGGTATGCCGCCATATCCTGCGGACTGCCGGCCCCGCCCGGAACATTCAGCTCAGCCCCGACAAAACGGTTTTGCAGGCAGGACAGTCCGACATCGCCCACATCGAAACCAGCGTTACCGACGAAGCCGGAATATGTTGCCCCATCGGAGAACACCTCATCGAATGGACGCTCCGGGGCGACGGCGAAATCCTCGGGGCCTGTTCCCCGGACCTCAACGCGGCCCTCGGCTTCCGGCTGCCCAAAACCTACACGAGCCGCGGCAAAGCCCTGGTAATCATCAAAGCCGGAGCCTCCGCCGGCCCTTTGGAACTCACCGCGTACTCAGCGGGCCTCAAAACCGTGACCCTTGAGTTTACCGTTATCCGCGGTACCAGTAAAAAGCACGGTATGTAACGTAGTTCATGCCCTTGTCATGGATTGTTTTGTTTGATTTGGTCGTGTTATAGTGGAGGCTATGAACCAGGCAAAAGAAGCATCCCTTTGGACCCTTTATGACGAACTTATCCAAGGGATCCCTGCGGATTACCCGGTGGATGAGGCCATTCAGGGGAAGCATTGGACCATGGTCCGTTCCGGTAAGCGCGTGGGGCTGGCCATGACCCTGGCCATTGAGACCCGTCCGGCTTGTCTGCCGGATTCTTGCAGGGGTATGGCCTTGAAGGAATTGGCTATGGCAGCGAAGTCCTGGAATTTTTTAGAAGCAAGCCTGGGAGTCGCGGCGATTAACGCGTACTGGAGTGACCCGGAACATGCTCCTGTGGCCCTGTCCATGCAGGGAAACGGGGATGACGCTTTTACGGTGTACCGAAACCAGGTAGCAGGGAAAAAAGTCGCGGTCATCGGTCATTTTTATCGGTTGGAACAGATTTTAGGGGGAATCTGTCAGCTTTCCATTCTGGAGAAACGGCCGGTTTCTGGGGATTATCCTGATTCTGCCTGCGAGTTCCTCCTGCCCCTCCAGGACTATGTCTTTGCCACCGGGGTAACTCTCACCAATAAGACCCTGCCCCGGCTCCTGGAACTCTCCCGTCATACCGGCCTTATCCTGGCAGGCCCCAGCGTACCCTTGGCCCCTTCCCTCTTTCGCTGGGGAGTACGGGACCTCCAGGGTTTTGTCGTTACGGATCCGGATTTGTGCAGGGCCATTGTAAACGGGGAAAATCAAAGCGCCTTTATTTTTGATACCGGTAAACGGGTGGGTCTGACCCCAGAAATGGTAAGTCATCCTTAGGTAATCCTTTCAGCAAGCTATAGAAGTTAATAAATACCTTTTAAGAGGTACATCAATTATGGAGGGTTGGTATGAGTAGTTTTTGGTTGGTGTCTAAGTTATTAGAAGCAGATAAGTTTCTAAAAAGCTATCTGTTTCAAGGAGGTCATCTCGTAAGTACGGATTATATAGATGACTTGGATGTAGGGGCTACCTATAGGTTTGAGTTTTCTAAGGTTAAAAGAGACCTCAACCTGTCTGTGGAAGGTAAGTTGCTTATCTTATCAAAACTAGAAATGGTAAGTGGTGGTAAGATACAGTTAGTGCTGTCTCACGCTGACACAGAGGTAACCTTTGTTATACCGTTAGAGGTATATTACGAGTGGGTTACCGATTTCCCTGAAGATTTTGCACTTGGCACCTCTTTTGAACTATCAGTAGTAGAAACAGAGGAATTACAAGAATCTGACAAAGCCTTTATGTAACGCTGGTCGTTTGAGTAATTAAAGGGGAGTATATGGAGGTTTTAAGGGATGCGGCTATGGCTGAAAAGGCCCTTGAATTTGATCGAGTAGCAGAATCGGTCTTTGCTCCCATCTATCCGGTGATTGCTTCCCGGCTTTTGGACCTTACCGGGGTACGTCAGGGACAATGCCTGGATATAGGCTGCGGTGGCGGACATCTGGGACTGGCGGTGGCAGAGGATTTTACGGGAACGGTGATCCTGCTGGATGTAAACCCCTACGCCCTCGCCCTCGCTGCCCGGCGTATTCCCCAGAAAGCGGAGGGACGCATCAAAGTTCTCAAGGGAGATGTCCACGCCATGCCCCTAGAGGATGCTTCGGTGGATCTCGTGCTGAGCCGGGGGGCGATGTGGTTCTGGGAAAAGGAAGCAAGCCTTAAAGAAATATGGCGGATCCTGGCCCCAGGAGGCGCAGCCGTGCTGGGCGGAGGCTATGGAAGCGCACAGCTTAAACAGGCAATTTACCAAACCATGTCGGTGCGTAACCATGAAGACTTTGGGGAACAACAGGAAAAGCGGATGCAGGGCGCCGGGCCTGAGGATTACGCCCAGGTCATGGAGCGCCTGGGTATCGGCCTTCCTGCCTGCATCCACGAGGAAAGCGGCGACTGGCTCCTTTTTCGCAAACCCAGGACCGGGCGGCCATGAAACTCATCACCTTTGCAGGGCCTCCCTCTGCGGGAAAAACCTCTGCAGCAATTAAAACCGCGGAATACCTCATGCATGAAGGTTTTAGGGTCGGGGCAGTCAAGTTTGACTGTATTTCCACTGAAGATGACGAGCTATACCAGAAAAAGGGCATCCCGGTACTCACCGGAATCTCGGGGAACCTGTGTCCGGATCATTATTACATCATCAATATTCAGGATTGCGTGGAATGGGCCAAGACCCAGGGGCTGGACTTCCTCTTTAGCGAAAGCGCCGGGCTTTGCAACCGCTGTTCACCTCATATTCGCGGGGTAACCGGGCTTTGCGTCATTGACTGCCTTGCTGGGGTCAATACCCCAAGGAAGATTGGGCCTATGCTGATCTTTGCGGATATGGTACTGATAACCAAAGGGGATATTGTTTCCCCGGCTGAACGGGAGGTCTTTGCCTTTCGGGTGAGTAAGGCAAATCGGAAGGCCCAGGTGCTGTTTGTCAACGGCCTCACCGGACAGGGCACCTTTGAGCTTGCCCGGCGGCTGAAAAACGCTCCTGAAACGGTCAGCCTGGAACATGGGAAGATCCGTTTCCCCCTACCGGTGGCCCTCTGCTCGTATTGTTTTGGAGAGACCCGCATTGGGCCGGATTACACCTCGGGCAGCTTCCCGGCTAAGAAAATCCCCATACCCCCTGAGACAGTTTCTCAAGAGGATGGCTCATGCGTAGTATAACCCTTTTGGGAGGCCATGACAAAGAAGGGCATCCCGAAGTCCTGGACCTGACCCTGAACCGGGGAGACATCCTCTGTATCGTAGGGCCTACGGGCGCAGGAAAAAGCCGGCTCCTTGAGGATATCGGCTGTCTTGCCCAGGGGGATACGCCCACGGGCCGGCGGATTCTGCTGGATCATCAGGTTCCCGGGGATGAACTGCGTTTTTCCCTGGGGAATCGTATGGTGGCCCAGCTTTCGCAGAACATGCATTTCATTATGGATATTTCGGTCCGGGAATTTATCCTCATGCACCGGGAAAGTAGATGCCTTGCTCCTGAGGATACCCTGGTGGAAAGGATCCTTGACAAGGCCAATCAACTGACCGGGGAAGCGATACAAGCTGATATGCCGCTGACCCAACTTTCCGGCGGGCAATCCCGCTCACTCATGATTGCCGACACCGCGTTCCTAAGCCCTGCGCCGGTAGTGCTCATTGATGAACTGGAAAACGCCGGCGTTGACCGGCCCAAGGCTTTGGAACTGCTGGCAGGAGAAGATAAGATACTGCTCGTATCCACCCATGATCCGGCGCTGGCTCTTTTGGGGGACCTACGGATTTGCGTGCGGGGAGGAGCGGTACGCAGGATTATCCAGACGACTCAAGCGGAACAGCGCAACCGGGCGTTTCTTTCTGGGATTAACCAGCGGTTTATGGACTTGCGGGAAAGGCTCCGGGAAGGAGCTATCCTGGATTTTGATATGCCTGCCTATTTTGCGGAAGTAAGCGCAGGAGCGGACAAAACAAGGAGCATAACGCCATGAAAAAAGAGAAGGCAAGCGAGGTCATTCCTGATTCCCTGCGGGAGGAATTGGATTTTATCGGTCATATCTATTGTCCGGTGAAGGAACGGTTTTCTCAGGCTTATGTGGCATTTGAAAGTCAGTACAACCGCGACCATGAGCCAAAGCTGCGGGGGCTTGTTCCTTTGGGAAGTTGCGGGATGGATATTTATTACCACATCAGTACCATCCAGACCTGGGAGAAATTTCCCGGGGTCGTAACCGAAGCAGGGTACGGGGATTTTTTCACCGATGCTTTTCTGAAAAACCATGAAAAGCGGGCATGGTTTGCCCCCTGGCCCTGTCCGCAGCCCGTCAATCCTTTGTTCCAGGGCCTTGATCTCCAGGACCCCTTGGGCATCTTCAACATCTATGGGGCCATGCCCTATGTCTTTCTGGTGAATCATAAACGATTAGGGAAGCGGCCTGTTCCCCGGCGGATAGCAGACCTGACTGACCCGGTATATGAAGGCATGATAGGCTCGGTCTATGCTCCTGATGATATTACGGAGCTGTTGCTGCTGGAAATTTGGAAGGAACAGGGGGAAGCGGGAATCCGTTCCCTGGCCCATAGTATAGGCCTTGCCGCAGGTACGCGGGAACTCGCGGCTTCTGCCCTGGGAAAACACGGGAATAGCTACGGGGTGTATATTATGTCCTGGTTTTTTGCCCACGCGGTTCCTAAACGGGATTACCTTGAGATCCTCTGGCCGGATGACGGGGCGCTGTTCTCCCCGCTCTACGCGTTGGTAAAACGGGAAAGAAGCGCAAGCCAGAGCGCGTGCGGCGAGTTTCTTTTCAGCCGAGAACTGGGAACGGCTATGGCAGGGGCGTGGTTCACCCACCTCAACCCCGAAGTACACTACCCCCTCCCGCAGGGCGCTCGGTTCCGGTGGGTTGGCTGGGATTATATCTACGAGAAAAATATAAGCCTACGAGTTAGTGAGATTGAGAAGGTATATTACGCTGAACGGGACAAGATACGAGCGGATAAACCCCAGATGCTTCTTGTTCGCCCATTTTAAAGATACGTTCATCCAAATACTTTCATAGGTATAAATTATACACTATTATTATACCTTTTTTTCAAGGTATGAAGGAAAAAAAGAAAAATTAAGCTTGTCGAAACCCATATTTGTATGTATTATGATAAAGTAATGAAGCATGATTCTATAATATCTACGGTTAATCGTCGTATTAAGCAGGTCCGCGAGACCCTTAAGCTCTCTCAGGTCCAATTTTCACGGGTAATTTCCCTTTCTAGCGGGTATCTTGCAGGAGTGGAAGTGGAAAAACGAAAAGCTAATGACCGAATCATTAAGTTAATTTGTTCCTCCTTTAACGTAAATGATATATGGCTTAAAACAGGGGAAGGAGAGATGTTCAACTTGAACCCTGATGAAGAATGTACCAAACTGGTCAGTCTGTATAAGGAATTGGATCCAAAATTTCAAGACTATATTTTGAAACAGATAGATCTCCTTTTAATTATGCAGGATCAGGATAAAGCGTATCATAAGCGTTAGAAGGTACCTAAGCCGATTGTGTATATTACGATTTGAAAGAGGGAGGGGGCGCTTATTCTATCCAGAGCAAATCTCTATCCTGTATATCTGAAACAGGTTTGGGGTAAGGTATATTTTTGGGGCATTGCCCCAAAAATATACCTTACAATGTCTTCCCTAAACATGCTTCCTAATACCTCGAACGTTCCTTAACGTAAGTTCGAAGGAAAGAAGAAACTACCGTTTTTACCGCATAAACCGCTTTCCCTGTTAATACGCCTATCTTTGGCGGATAGGTATTCTCTCCTCACCGCGAACCAGGTTTAATCACGGTCGTGATATAAGCCTAGTTCGCGGTCTCTGAGATTCCATCGAACTTACGTTTCTTTAACTATTTTCTTCTTCTGGGCCGTAATACACCGGTGGAGGCACCGGCGGTGGAGCCGTGGATGGTAATACCGGGGCTTGGAATACCGGTTGCATCTGAGCTGCTGGGGCTGGGGCTACCACTTCAGGGGGCCGGAAGAGTTTGATCCCCTCATCAGGGAAGCCTTTCTTAACCGCCGCCACTGCCCGCTCAATACCCTGGGCTTCCTCCTCTTCGCACCAGATCACCAGGGCGAAGTTTTCCTCAGGCCATATTGCATCCCCCATACGAGGACCCCGGGAACCAACCCCAAATACGCTGGGATATTTGGTGTAAAACTTGCCAACCCCTGCATGTTGCAATGCCTCCATGATATTATCTTCTACCGAATGGTTGGCCACGATCTCAATCCGTATCATAATCCTGCTCCTACCTCCCCGGACAAAGGACGATCCAAGGAAATACCGGTCTTGGCCGATTGCACGGTCGTCCGCGTTTGTTTCTTGCTTATCCCTGCGGCGATCCGTTCCCGGCGGGCTTCTGCCTTGGCTTGACGCTCATCAGAACGCTTATTCATGATCGCATAGATCGTGGGCATGAGGAACAAGGTCATCAAGGTACCGAAGGACAGGCCGCCCAGTACGGTTTTACCGATGGGGGCCACCAGTTCTGAGCCTTCCCCAGGGACAAAAGCCATCGGAGCCAAGCCCAGAATGGTCGTCAGGGTGGTCATGAGGATGGGCCGTAGCCGATTCCCCGCAGCTTCCACGCAAGCCTGGTGCAGGGGAAGCCCTCGTTTGCGGAGCAGGTTGGTGTAATCCACCAAGACAATACCGTTATTTACGATAACCCCCAAGAGCACCAAAAGCCCCACCGCGGTGAGGATGTTAAAGGTCGTACCGGTGATGAGGTAAATTGCCACAACCCCAATCACCGAAAGGGGAATGGTGAAGATGATGATGAAGGGATCCTTAAAAGATTCAAAGAGGCAGGCCATGACCCCAAAGACCAGGAATACGGCTACCACCATGATAAGCACAAACCGGCCCATCATCTGCATCATCTCCGCGTTATCCCCGGCATATTCGATGATCACATCATCCTCCGCGGGGATTTCCGCGGTAACCAGGTCGCGAACTTGATTTTCCAAGAGGTTTATCTTAGTACCAGGCACAACCCCAGCGGTTACATGGATAATCCGGCTCTGATTCTCCCGGTTGATGGTCATAGGCCCAGTTCCTTCTTTATAGGAGGCAAAATTGGAGAGAGGCACTCGACCGGCTACCTGACTGTTTATGAAGATGTGATCCAGCGCAGGCCGGGTACTCCGGTCTGCTTCGGCTAAAACCAGCACCACATCGTAGTCATGCCCTTGGGTCTTGTACCGAGTGGCGGTAATACCGTCTACCGCAGCCTTGATCTCGTTCCCCACCGTATAAGTATTGAGTCCCAGGGCGTAGAGCCTATCCCGGTCAATTTCAATTTCGATCTGGGGAAGCCCATCCTTAAGGTCAACCTGAGGTTCCCGGACTTGAGGAAGCCGTTCCTTTAGGAGGGTAACTATTTTTTCTGCAATGGCTTTGCCTTTTACCAAGTCATCGGTTCGTATCACGATATCAACGGGGTTCCCGCTCCCCATGCTCATACCGCCACCGCTAAAGGAAAAGGCCACCCCAGGGAATTCATTGAAATGGCGGCGCATTTTGGCCTTAATCGTGTCGGCGCTGTCAATGCGTTTATCAAATTCCGGGAGGTTTATCCGTAAAGATCCGCTATTACTACTGCCTCCTCCCATACTCATCATACCGCCACCGCCTCCTGAGTTGAGTATCAGCCGTTCATATCCTTGTACTTCCCTCTGTACGATGGCCTCTACCCGGTGCAATATTGCCTCAGTCTCAGGCAAGGGAGAGCCCATAGGAAGGGTTATGTTGATGGAAACCGAATCCGCCTCTTGTTCAGGCATGAAGACCCACCCTATCCGGGGGATCATAAAGAGGCTTCCTCCCAAAAGGGCCACGAGCAAGAGGATAACCACCACCTTATGCTGTAATACCTTATCAACTGCCCAGCGGTACGCGTCATCAAGCCAATTAAAGAAGTGTTCAAAGACCCGATCAATCTTCGCAAGGGGACCTCGGAGCGGTTTTTGCTTCCGGGTAACCAAGGGGAGGTAATGGCTCGAAAGGACCGGAACCAGCAAGATCGCGGTTAAGAGCGAAATGGCCAAGGAAATCACCACGGTAAAGGCAAGGCCGGCAAACATCTCCCCGGCCATTTCCAACATACCCTGAAAGGCCACCAGGGGGGCAAACACGCAAATGGTGGTGAGGGTAGAGGCGACAATCGCCACGATCATCTCTTGGGTGCCTAAGACTGCAGCAGCCTGGAGCTTGGAACCTTTTTCCCGGTAACGGTAGATGTTTTCCAGAATTACGATGGAGTTATCTACCAGCATCCCTATCCCCAGCACCAGCCCTGCCATAGTCATCAGGTTTAGGGTGAGTCCAGCAAAGTACATAAGGAGCAAGGTAACCAGAATGGAAACCGGAATACTGATACCTATGATCAGGGTCGGCTTTATAGATCGGAGAAAGATGAAGAGGATCAGCACCGCAAGGAGCGCCCCAGAGGTTGCAGTAGAGGTAACTTCGTTGAGAGAATTTTCTATTTGGTCGGTGGTATTGAACACCTCGGTAATCTTGATATCCTGCGGAATTTCCTTGGTCATTTTTTCCAGCCGTTCCCGCAAATTCCGGGCGGTCTGCACCGAGTTCTTGCCACTCTGCTTCTGGACCTGCATCATCACCGCAGGCGTCCCGTTTACAAAAACCGTACTTTCCTCGTCCCGGTATCCGTCTATGACATTGGCCACATCCCGGAGGAACACGGTTCTAGGTTGCTGTATCTCCCCATTTACCAGTCCACCCCCTTTATAGGAAATCACCGTATTGCGAATCTGTTCCAGAGAGGTATATTCACCTAAGGTGGTAAGAATATACGAAAGCCCCCCTTCGGTGATGGTTCCTGCGGCAACCTGCATATTCTGAGAAGACAGCATCTGCTGCATCTGGGTTACCGTAAGACCGTAAGCCTCAAGCCGGGATTGGGGTATTTCTACCCGGATGATCTTTTCCCGACCTCCGTTCACACTCGCGGTAGCTATCCCGGGAGTTTGTTCGATCCGGGGAATAATGGTATCCTCAGCTAACTCCCGTAGTTCCTCTGGGGAACGGTTTCCGGTAATCATAAGACCCATGATAGGGATCATCGAAGGGTTAAAGCGGAAGATCATCGGACTGTCTGCCTCCGCCGGCATATAGTTCCGCACTCGTTCCAGCGCGTCCCGCACCGAGTTGGATGCGTCCGCCAGATCCGTTCCATAGCTAAACTCCATAATTACCATGCTGGAACCCTTGGATGAGGTGGAATTTAACTCTTCAAGACTTGAAACCCCGGAAAGAGCTGCTTCCAGAACCCGGCTCACCGAACGTTCCACTTCTTCCGGGCCTGCGCCAGGGTAGGAGGTAACCACCACCAGGTAAGGAGGGTTAATCTCCGGGAAAAGATCGATGGGAAGATTCACCAAGGCAAATAGCCCCAAACCGATAAGCAGCAAAAAGATGATAAATATCATCGTGGGCCGTGACACTGCTGTTTTTGCAAGACTCATGTTTTTTCCTTAAATTAGTCCTTAGTTGGCATCACTTAAAGGCGCAACCCGGTCGATTACATTGATCCGTGCCCCATCCTCAAGGAGGGTTTGGCCTCGGATAACCACCTCTTCGTTTGGTGCAAGTCCCTCTTGGATTTCCACCACTCCGTCCACGAGGATCCCCTGAACCACTACTTTTTGGCGGGCTATCCTAAAGGCGGGATCAACCGGATCCGTCACCGCGGTAAACACATAGGTTTCCCCGAAGCGCTGTACCAGGGCGCTTGCCGGGAGCTTGACGATGTTATTCTTCCGCTCGGTAATGATCTTAACCTTTGCGAACATCCCCGGCTTGAGCTGGGCGTTGCGGTTCTCCACGTTGATCTTCACCTCCATGGTTCGGGAAGCAGGATCCACCACCGGACTTATCTCGGTAACACTGCCGCGGAACGATTCGCCTGGATACGCGTCCAAAGTAATCTCACAGGGCTGACGCAGGACAATCTTGGAAATGAACCGTTCTGCTACGTAGACGCGCAACTCAAGGGCGCTCCCCCCGGAGATTCGGGCAAGGGGTACGCTCTGACTTATCGTCATCCCCATCTGGGCAGGCAGGGCCACGATGGTTCCGGCAATGGGGGCCCGGGCCACTCCGGGAATATAGTCCATACCGGGCCGGGAGGGGTCAACCTCGGCTATGGCCTGGTTTCGGGAAACCCGCTGGCCAATGGAAACGTAGATCCGGGAGATCTTACCGGCTACATCCGAAAAGGTATCCACCGTGGTACCTGAGACAATGTCTCCGGAAAGGGCCAGGTAATCCTGGATTTGGCCTTCAACCGCCAGCATGGTATTCACCGCAAAGAGCGGCACTTCCTGGACATCAGCAGGCCCAGCCTTGGCCTTATCGGTCCCGATTCGATCGCATCCGGTAACGGTAAGGACCGTACCCATTACTACTAATAATAGAAGAAGAAACGGCTTTATGATGAGCGGCTTCATTTGGTGTTCTCCATTGTATTTTCTGAAGATGAGTTACCTTGCGCATTACTCATGGTCCCGAAGGGCGCACCAATGGCGTATTCAAGATCGATGAGACTCTTGAGGTAATTAAACTGTTGCTCCAATACCCCGAGCCGGGCCTTCCGTAGTTCCAGTTCCGCGTTTTGTACTTCCAAAAGATCATTAAGCCCAGCTCGGTAGGCTTGTTCGGTTAAGCGGTAGCTCCGCTCCGCCATATCCACGGTAAGCCGCTGGGCCTCTACGGTGGCCCGGGTCTGTTCCAAGGATAAAACCGTATTGTAGATTTCCACCTCGGTTCCCCGGATGGCCTGGGCAAGCCCAATGTTGAGGCTCGAAAGGCCGTCATCAATTTCCTTGAGCCCCTGAGCCTCGGTACTAAAGGGCAAAAGCCCGTTCAGCCGAAAGGCCAGGGTAAGGCGGAACATCCCGGATTGCTGTTTCCAGCCGTTTTCCATAAACCAGGAATCCTTCCAGGGGTCCCCCAGAAAAGTGGGGTCCGCGTTCCAGCTCAAAGAAAGGGTCGGGGTATAGATCTGATAAAAGGTTTTTTTTCGGGTACTTTCCAGGATCAAGATGCTCTGCCGTAGTTCTTGAATATCTGGTTTTCCACTGGCGGCCCGGGAAATCAGGTCTGCCACATCCAAAGGAATAAATGCCGTATCATCTGCCAGGGGAATAAGCGCAAACTGGGTATCATAGGGAAGCCCCAGGGTCATGGCAAATTGGGCCATGCTCAGTTTAAGGACATTCTCCGCCTGATCAATACCGGGTTTCATGTTTTCCATACTAACCTGAGCCTGGAGCAAGGTCAGTTCTGGAGCCAGCCCTGCCCGGTAATTGGCCCGGGCCATTTCTACCCGCCGTTCTGCAGCCGCGAAATTTTCTTTTAAAAGGGTAATGTTCTCTTGGACCAGCAGCATCTGGTAGTAGGATTTCCGGACATCCCGTTCAAGCTGGGCCTTGGCCTTTTCGTAGCTAATAAGGCCGCTCTCGTATTCTAGCTGCAGGTTCCGCATCCCCTCAAAGAGGGCGAAATTGAGGTTCAAGGCAATCTGGAGGGAACCGGCAACATGCCATTGTGGAATGTCCACCGAATAAGGCGTTACCCCATAAATTCCCGATATATTGGGAATAGGAACCGGTATGAGAGTCGAAGTAGTGGAAGCCACATTACTCCGCATCAAACTCCCGCCAATATCCACGGTCGGGATAAACACGTTCCAGGCAGTATTGGCTTTCCGCTTCTTGGTCGTCGTACTAACCCGGGATGACTCAAGGCCCAGGTTACTTTGGATAGCCAAGTCCACTGCTTCCTCTGGGGAGATGGTACGGGCTTCCTGGCTAAACAGGGGAACACCCCAGAAAAAGCATACTGCAAGGATGACTGCCGGGACTGGGGGACCTTGGTTCCGCAATCCGGCGCCGGATGACCGGTTCGTGTTCGAAAACCAACCCCGGCCATAAAGACTTTGGATCATACTAAGACTCCTTCGTTCTTGACCGGAACAAACGTGTTTAAGCACCGAATGTTTCCGGTCAACCATGCTATTGAGGCCCGCATACCGCGCGGCCTATATTACGGCTTCTTGCCGTTTATCTCTATATAATTGAGTATACCGTATCTTCGTCATAGAACACCATCCCCTCCTATATGCGGGGGGGGGGGGGGGGGGATTAAACCCCCAATGCAAAAAAACCAACAAACAACATGACAAACTTGTTGGGCAAAACCGAAAAAACCAAAACCAT